>CAIXNB010000206.1 GCA_903920695.1 uncultured beta proteobacterium | reverse complement strand
TGAACCGTGAAAAGGCCGTGGTCGTGGACGTGTGCGAACCCAATGAATTCGCCCAGGGGCACATTGTGGGTGCCAAGAACGTACCGCTGTCCCAACTGGAAGAAAAACTGGCCAGTGCTGCCAAGAACAAGGCCTTGCCGCTGATCTTGGTGTGCCAGACCGGCATGCGCTCGGGCCGTGCCCTGGCGGTGGCCAAAAAGTTGGGCTATGAAAACGTGCAGTCGCTGGCCGGTGGTTTGGCCGCCTGGCGCACGGCCAACCTGCCGATCGAAAAAGTTTGACCAGTCCCAGTTCTCACCATGCAACACGTCAAGATGTACACCACGGCAGTCTGTCCCTACTGCATTCAGGCCAAACAGATTCTCAAGTCAAAAGGGGTCGAGCAGATTGAAGAAATCCGCATCGACGCCGATCCGGTGCAGCGTGCAACGATGATGGAGATCACCGGCCGGCGTACCGTGCCGCAGATTTTCATTGGCCAGACGCATGTCGGTGGCTGCGACGACCTGATCGCGCTCGATGCGCGCCAGGGCTTGCTTCCGCTGCTCAACGCGGCCTGAGATAATCCAAAAGTTTTCCGTTTTCGCGTGGGTCGTTCCGACGCGATTTTTTTAATGTTCCGAAAGTAGTTCCATGTCCGAGCAAGAAACTCCCGTGTTCCAGATTCAGCGCGTTTATCTCAAGGGTGCATCCCTTGAGCAACCCAATTCACCCGCTATCCTGCTTGAGCAGGAATCGCCTTCGGTCGACATTCAACTCGGCGTCAATGCGGGGCCGGTCGCTGACGGTATTTTCGAGGTAACCGTCACCGCGACGGTGCAGACCAAGATCAAGGATAAGACCGTGTTCCTGGTGGAAGCCTCGCAGGCCGGTATTTTCGAGATCCGCAATCTGCCGCCGGAACAAATGAGCCAGGTGATGGGCATCGCCTGCCCGCAAATCGTTTACCCGTATTTGCGCGGCAATGTGGCCGATCTGATCCAGCGCGGCGGTTTCCCGCCCGTGCATCTGGCCGAGATCAACTTCCAGGCCATGTTCGAGCAGCAACAGCAAGCGGCTGCCGCTGCAGCGGGCGAAGCATCGCCCACGCTGGCCTCCTGAAATCGGCCTGCGTTCTGGCGCCTTTGCCCCTGACCGCAGGATGCTTGCGATGAATGTCGTTGTGCTCGGGGCTGGTGCCTGGGGCACGGCGCTGGCCGTCAGTGCCGCCGGCAATCCGCTGGCGCAACACCGCGTGACTTTGTGGGCACGCGAGGCAGCGCAGCTTGCCAGCATGCGGGCGCAGGGGGAGAACCGGCGTTATCTGCCAGGCGTGGCGCTGCCGCCGGGGCTCGATCTCAGTTCGGTTGCGCTCGTACCCGCAGGGCCGCTGCTCACTGCGGCGGACCTGATCATCATTGCCACCCCGATGGCCGCTTTGCGCAGTCTGCTGACCGGTCTGGTCGGTTGTCGCGTGCCGGTGGTCTGGCTTTGCAAAGGTTTTGCCGCTGAAGCGTCACGGACAGCTGGCCTGCTCGCGCACGAAATTCAGGCACAGGCGGCGCCGGACCTGCTGACCGGTGTCCTCAGTGGCCCGAGCTTTGCACAGGAGGTGGCGCGTGGCCAGCCGACCGCACTGGTGGCAGCCAGCACCCATGCGCCGGTGCGCGAAGCCCTGGTTGCGGCTTTGCACAGCCCGACACTGCGCCTCTACGCCAATGACGACGTCGTAGGCGTCGAAGTCGGCGGCGCCGTCAAGAACGTGCTGGCGATTGCCGCCGGTTTGTGCGACGGCCTGAACCTCGGTCTTAATGCCCGCGCCGCGCTGATCACGCGTGGACTGGCCGAAATGACGCGCCTGGGCGTGGCCCTTGGTGCGCGCGCTGAAACTTTCATGGGCCTGAGTGGCCTGGGTGACCTGGTGCTCACCGCCACGGGTGACCTGTCGCGCAACCGCCAGGTTGGCATGGCGCTGGCGCGTGGCCAGACCCTGCAACAGGCCGTTGATGCCCTGGGCCATGTGGCTGAAGGCGTCTATTGCGCCCGCGCTGTGCTGCAGCGTGCCGCCGCGCTTGGCGTTGAGATGCCGATCACGCAGGCCGTGGTGGCGTTGCTGGATGGCCACATCCGGGCCGCGCAGGCCGTGGCCTTGCTGATGGGCAGGGAGCCGACGGCCGAGCCGGCTTGATTCCATTGAAGTTTTCATCCCGGACCCGATCCGGGATCTATGCGTTCTGAATCGTGGATTGCGGGTCAGGCCCGCAACGACAAGTTGGGGACCCGGTGTCAGGCCACCGGCGAATACGCCAGGCGCACATAGATCGGCGCAAAGACTTCAGCCTGGGTGATCTCGATCAGCGTTTCCTTGGCCAGTTCAAGCATCGCGATGAAGGTCACGACCAGCACCGGCGCGCCCTTAGCAGCGTCGAACAGTTCTTCAAATTCCACAAAGCGGCGCCCTTGCAGCTTTTTGAGCACGATGCTCATGTGCTCACGCACCGACAGTTCGGCGCGCGTGATCCGATGGTGCTGCACGAGCTTGGCTCGCTTGAGAATATCGGACCAGGCTTCCTGTAGATCGACGACATTGACATCGGGGAAACGCGGCTGCAAAGACTGCTCGATGTAGACCTGCGCCTTGAGGAAGTCGCGACCGATTTGCGGCACGGCGTTGAGCTGGGCTGCGGCCAGTTTGATGCGCTCGTATTCGAGCAGGCGGCGTACCAGTTCGGCACGCGGGTCTTCGGCTTCCTCGCCCGGCGCTGCCTTGCGCGGCGGCAACAGCATGCGCGACTTGATTTCAATCAGCATCGCCGCCATCAACAGGTATTCGGCTGCGAGTTCCAGATTGCGTCCGCGGATTTCTTCGACATAGACCAGGTACTGGCGCGTGACGCCGGCCATCGGGATGTCCAGAATATTGAAATTCTGCTTGCGGATCAGGTAGAGCAGCAGGTCGAGCGGGCCTTCGAAGGCTTCGAGAAAGACTTCCAGCGCGTCGGGCGGAATGTACAGGTCCTGTGGCATGGTGAACAGCGGCTCGCCATAGAGCCGCGCCACTGCCACGTGGTCGACAACGACCGGCGTGCCGGACAGGTCGGGTTCCGGGGCGGCTCCGAGCGCGCTGAGATCGAC
>CAIXNB010000205.1 GCA_903920695.1 uncultured beta proteobacterium | reverse complement strand
TGGAAGTCGTGCGAGACATGCTTGTAGAACTCTTCGTACTGTTCCGCCGTGATGTCGGATTTGCTGCGTGCCCACAGCGCGCTGGCCTGGTTCACGGTCTCGAATTCTTCCGAGAGCTCGGTCTCTTTTTTCTCTTCGTTCCATTCTTCCTTTTCCATGAGGATCGGCAGGCTGATGTGATCCGAGTACTTGGCGATGATGCTCTTGAGCTTCCAGGCACTGCAATAGTCCATGGCGTCGTCGCGCAGGTGCAGGATGACGCTGGTGCCGCGTGCTGCACGCGGGATGGCCTCGACCACGAAGTTGCCGGCGCCGGCGCTGGTCCAGCGCACGCCTTCCTCGGCCTTGAGGCCGGCGCGGCGCGATTCGACCGTGATCTTGTCGGCCACGATGAAGCCGGAATAAAAGCCGACGCCGAACTGGCCTATCAGTTGGCCTTGCTCTGAGACGTTGGCCTTCTGGTCGCCGGTCAGCTTGGACATGAAGTCCTTGGTGCCGCTCTTGGCGATCGTGCCGAGGTGCTCGATGGCTTCTTGCTGGCTCATGCCGATGCCGTTGTCGGTGATGGTCAGCGTCTTGGCGTCCTTGTCGAAGGCAACGCGCACTTCGAGCGTCGGTGCGTCTTCGTAGAGGGCGGCGTTGTCAAGCGCTTCAAAGCGCAGTTTGTCGCAGGCGTCCGAGGCATTGGAGACCAGTTCGCGCAGGAAAATTTCCTTGTTGGAATAGAGCGAGTGGGTAACCAGGTGCAGGAGCTGGGCCACTTCGGCCTGAAAGGAGAGGGTTTGTTGGGTCATTTTGGGCTTCAGGATCAAACAGGTGAAATCGGAATTGGCAATGCCAGTTACTCTGGCGCAGCAAACCGGCAATTATGGGCGAAGCCCTGGCTTTCAAGGCCGGCACTGGCCGATTGCGGCCTTGCCCTGCGGTCTATGGTGCTGGCCGGCGCGGTTTGGGGCGAACGCCGGGGACTACTTCGAGCTCGATTTTGAGCTCGCCGCGCAACAGGCCAAACCGTGCCGCCGTGCCAGGTTTGAGCGCGGCAACGCCCGATAGCAATTCGGACACATTGTGGACCGGCTTGTCCGCCACCCGAACGATGACATCGCCCGGGCGGATGCCCGCCTTCGCCGCCGGCCCGTTTTGCATGACGCCGGTGATGATGACGCCGCTGTCGGCCTTGACACCAAAGGTCTCGGCCAGTTCCGGTGACAGTTCGCTCGGTTCGACGCCGATCCAGCCGCGCGTGACCTGGCCGTCCTTGAGCAGACCTTCCATGACGAGCTTGGCGGTGGCCACCGGAATGGCAAAACCGATGCCCATGCTGCCGCCCGAGCGTGAATAAATGGCGGTGTTGATACCCAGCAGATTGCCGTTGATATCAACCAGGGCGCCGCCGGAATTGCCGGGGTTGATGGCGGCGTCGGTCTGGATAAAGTTCTCGAAGGTGTTGATGCCGAGCTGGTTGCGTCCAAGCGCGCTGACGATGCCGCCGGTGACGGTCTGGCCGACGCCAAACGGGTTGCCGATGGCCAGCACCTGGTCGCCCACCTGCAAGGAGTCGGAGTTGCCGAGCACGATGATGGGCAGGCGGTCGAGTTCGATCTTGAGCAGCGCGATGTCGGAGTCCGGATCGGAGCCGATCACCTTGGCGCGCGCGTGGCGGCTGTCGTTGAGGAAAACTTCGATTTCATCAGCGCTCTCGACCACGTGGTTGTTGGTCAGGATGTAGCCGCTGGCGCTCACGATCACGCCGCTGCCCAGCCCCACCTGCGGCTCGTTGCCCTGCTCGCCGAAAAAGAAGTTGAACCAGGGGTCGTTGCTGCGCGGCCGGTTCTTGGCCGCCTGGCTGGTATTGATGCTGACCACCGCTGCCGAGGCTTTCTGCGCCGCGAGCCGGAAGCTGCCCGCTGGCACGGCCGCTGCGTTGCTGGCAGGTGCCTCCAGCAGCGCCACCGTGCCACTGCGCGCCGGCCGGTTTAGCCACTCGGGCTTGAGCGTGGCGACCACAAAATAGGCGGCCAACAGGACGGTGACCGTTTGCGAAAACAACAACCAGAAACGTTTCATAGTTACCAATAGTTCAAGGTGGCTACTTTTGTCATAGCGACGCCCGGCCGATTCCGTCACCACCTCCATTGTCATCCCGGACCTGCTCCGGGATCCAGGGTCATGCAAGCCCTGGATTGCGGGTCGGGCCCGCAATGACAACACGAGGTTCATGGACCCGATGCAGTTTCGGCTACCCGAAACAGGTTGGCCGCAGGCGAGTTCCCAAATTGTAGGCCCCGAGTGGCGCCTGTGCCAGGCGGTGGCGCTGAATTCGTTGACAATGTGTTACGGCGAGCGCCGTTGACGGACCCGCCCCCTTATTCATTGCTGCCATGATTGATCGAACCGAGCTTCTGCAGACATTCAACGCCCTGCTGCAACCTGAACGTTTCCGTGATTACGGACCGAACGGCCTGCAGGTCGAGGGCCGCGCGACGGTGCGCAAGCTCGTTTCGGGTGTCACTGCCAGCCGTGCCCTGATCGAGGCCGCCATCGCGGCCCAGGCCGACGCGATTTTTGTGCACCATGGCCTGTTCTGGCGCGGCCAGGACGGTTGTGTCACCGGTTGGATGAAGCAGCGCCTGGCGCTGCTACTGGCGCACGATATCAGCCTGTTCGCCTATCACCTGCCACTCGATGCGCACCCGCAACTGGGCAACAACGCCCAACTCGGACTCCAGCTCGGTTTGCTGGCCCAGTCGCGCTTTGGCGAACAGGAACTGGGCTTCTTGGGCGAAGCGCAGGCTGGCCTGGCTTTCGAGACGGCGCTGGCGCTGGCTGACCATGTGGCTGGCCGGCTTGGCCGCAGCGTCACCCTGGTCGAAGCAGCACCACGCGCCATCTGCAAAATCGCCTGGTGCAGCGGCGGCGCGCAGGGCTATTTCGAGGCCGCCATTGCAGCCGGCGCCGACGCCTTCATCACGGGCGAGATTTCCGAGCCGCAGGCGCATTACGCGCGCGAGTGCGGCGTGGCCTTTCTGGCCTGCGGCCACCATGCCAGCGAGCGCTATGGCGCACCGGCCGTCGTTGCGCAGGTGGCGGCGCAGCTCGGGCTGGCGCATGAATTCATTGACATCGAGAACCCGGCCTGAACATGAAAAAACCGATTGCCATCACACTCGGGGATGCCGCCGGCATCGGAGCGGAGATCATCGCCAAGGCCTTTCGTGATGCGCCAGAACTCACAAACGGCTGCTTTGTGGTCGGTGACCTGGCGACGCTGCGCCGCGCTGCACAGACCACCTGCGCCGGTGGCCTGGTGCTGCCGGTGGCGCTGATTGAGAGCGCAGCCGAGGCGCTGGAGGCGCCGCCGCGCTGTCTGCCGCTGTTGCAAGTCGGCAGCTTGTCGCAGCCAGTGGCGCCGGGGCGACTGAGCGCCGAGGCGGGACGGCTCGCGGGTGACTGCGTGGTCTGGGCAGCGCAGGCGGCTTTGCGCGGCGAGATTGCGGCGCTGGTGACGGCGCCGTTGAACAAGGAGGCAATGGCGCTCTCCGGTGCGCCGCATGCCGATTTCCCGGGCCACACCGAAATGTTGCAGTCCCTCGCTGCAGCCCACGTTGGCAAGTCGCTCTCACAGATGCCGGTGCGCATGATGCTGGCCAACGACGAACTGCGCGTGGTCCTGGTCAGCATTCATGTGTCCCTGCGTGACGCGCTTGACGCCGTGAGCTTCGATCAGGTGCTGCAAACCCTGCGCATCACCCATGAGTCCCTGAGTGCCATCCTGGGCCGTGCACCAAAGATCGCGGTGGCCGGCCTCAATCCGCACGCCGGCGAGGGTGGGCTGTTTGGGCGCGAGGAGATCGACATCATTGCGCCAGCGATTGCGACCGCTCGGGCCCAGGGCTTGCAGGTGAGCGGCCCCTTCGCGCCAGACACCGTGTTCATGCGCGCACGTGCCAAGGCCGGGCAGCCGGGTGAGTTCGATGTGGTGCTGGCGATGTACCACGACCAGGGCTTGATCCCGGTGAAGTACCTCGGTGTCGAGACCGGTGTCAACGTGACGCTGGGCCTGCCGCTGGTGCGCACCAGCCCGGACCACGGCACGGCTTTCGACATTGCCGGCACGGGGCAGGCCGATGCGGCCAGCCTGATTGCGGCGATCCGCATGGCGCGCCAGCTCTGCGCGCGTTCGCCTACTTTTTGAGGCTGTCGCGGATTTCGCGCAGCAACAGCACGTCTTCGGCCGGTGCCGCCGGCGCAGCCGGTACGGCGGGTGCCGCTGGCGCTTCCTTCTTCAGGCGGTTGATCTGCTTGACCATCATGAAGATGATGAAGGCCAGAATCGCAAAATTGACCGCTACCGTGATGAAGTTGCCATAGGCGAAGACCGGCACCCCGGCTTTTTTCAGGGCGTCGAGCGTCATGGCGTTGCCGGCCGGGGGTGTGCCAAGCACGATGAAGAGGTTGGTAAAGTCGATCTTGCCAACGATGGCAGACACCAGCGGCATGATCAGGTCGCCGACCACGGACTCAACAATTTTGCCGAAAGCGCCGCCAATGATGACGCCCACGGCCAGATCCATCACATTGCCTTTGACGGCAAATTCCTTGAACTCTTGTGCGATTGTCACAATGAAAATCTCCTGTCTGAACGGGAAGGGTTGACGTGTTGATGAAGTCCCGGCCCCCGCGCAAGTAGCGCGCGCGGCGGGGTCGGGCTGTTTTTTGGAGCCTCAGCTACAATCGCCGATCCTAGCTTACCCCCCGTTGCGATGTTTTTCATTGAGAATTCCCATGACTGAGACCCTTGCCGAGCACGGCCAGATCGACACCAGCAAGCGGACCTGGCTGATTGCGTCCAGCTGCGCAGGCGCCGTTGGCGGCATTGCTGCGGCCGTTCCGTTTGTCAGCAGTTTCCTGCCTTCGGAAAAGGCCAAAGCCGCCGGCGCGCCCGTCGAGGCCGACATTTCGCTGCTCAAGCCGGGCGAGAAAATGACGGTCGAATGGCGCGGCAAGCCGGTCTGGATCGTGCGCCGCACGCCAGAGCAACTGGCGGCCTTGCCCAAGAATGACCCGCAACTGGCCGACCCGAAGTCCGAGCGCAAGCCAGACGATCAGGCGCCGGCCTATGCCCGCAATGCCAGCCGTTCCATCAAGCCCGAATACCTGGTGGTGGTGGGCATTTGCACCCATCTGGGTTGTTCGCCATCGGACAAGTTCACGCCCGGCGCCCAGCCATCGCTGCCCGATGACTGGCAGGGTGGTTTCTTTTGCCCCTGCCATGGTTCCACCTTCGATCTGGCTGGACGCGTCTTCAAGAACAAACCCGCGCCAGACAACCTCGAGGTACCGGCTCACATGTACCTCTCCGATACCAAGTTGCTCATCGGCGACGACAAGAAAGCCTGAGAACGAACACCATGGCTGAATTTCACGAAATCTCCCCGAACGCCTCTGGCGGTGCCAAGTTGCTGAACTGGGTGGACAACCGTTTCCCCTTGTCCAAGCTGTTCCGCGACCACATGAGCGAGTACTACGTCGCCAAGAATTTCAATTTCTGGTACATCTTTGGCGTGCTGTCGCTGTTTGTGCTGGTGATCCAACTCGTCACGGGTATTTTCCTGGTGATGCACTACAAGCCCGAAGCGGCACTGGCCTTTGGCTCGGTCGAGTACATCATGCGCGACGTGCCCTGGGGCTGGCTGATCCGCTACATGCATTCCACCGGCGCCTCGGCCTTCTTTGCCGTGGTCTACCTGCACATGTACCGTGGCTTGCTGTACGGCAGCTACCGCAAGCCGCGTGAACTGGTCTGGGTCTTTGGCTGCGCGATCTTTCTGGCGCTGATGGCCGAGGCTTTCATGGGTTATCTGCTGCCCTGGGGCCAGATGTCCTACTGGGGCGCGCAGGTGATCGTGAACCTGTTTTCCGCCGTTCCCTTCATCGGCCCGGACTTGGCCTTGCTGATTCGCGGCGATTACGTGGTGGGTGATGCCACGCTCAACCGCTTCTTCAGCTTCCACGTCATCGCCGTGCCGCTGGTGCTGCTGGGTCTGGTGGTGGCGCACATCATTGCCCTGCACGAAGTCGGCTCGCTCAACCCGGACGGCATCGAGATCAAGGCCAAGAAGGGCCCGGACGGCATCCCCCTGGATGGCATCCCGTTCCACCCCTATTACACGGTGCATGACATCTTCGCGGTCTGCGCGTTCCTGATGGTGTTCTGCGCCATCATCTTCTTTGCGCCGGAAATGGGCGGCTACTTCCTGGAGTACAACAACTTCATTCCGGCCAACCCGTTCCAGACACCGCTGCACATTGCGCCGGTCTGGTATTTCACGCCTTTTTACTCGCTGCTGCGTGCCGTCACCACCGAAATGATGTACGTGCTGATCGCCTGCGTGCTCGGTGGCGCTGGCTTTGCCGTGTACAAGGGCCGGATGCCGGTGGTCTTCAAGGGCGCAATCGCCGTGGGTGCGCTTGCCGTCGCAGCCATGATGCTCGCCATCGACGCCAAGTTCTGGGGTGTGGTTGCGATGGGCGGTGGCGTGGTGACCTTGTTCTTCCTGCCTTGGCTCGACAACAGCGCCGTCAAGTCGATTCGTTATCGGCCCGACTGGCACAAGTACCTGTACGGCATCTTCGTCATCAACTTCCTGGTGCTCGGTTACCTCGGGACGCAACCGCCGTCGGCGATTGGCGGCCGCCTCGCCCAGTTGGGAACCCTGTTCTACTTTGGCTTCTTCATTCTGATGCCGTGGTGGAGTCGTATTGGAACCTCAAAGCCGGTGCCCGAGCGCGTCGTCTTCGCGGCGCATTGAACCGGCAACACAACATGAAAACCATGGGTTTCACTAACAAAATCATCGTCGGCCTGGCGCTGGCCTTTGGCTTGACACTGGGTGCGCAGGCCAATACCGGCGGGCCGGCATGGGACAAAGCGCCCAACAAAACCAACGACATGGCGGCCTTGCAAAATGGTGCCAAGCTGTTCGTCAACTATTGCCTCAATTGCCACTCGGCCGCCTTCATGCGCTTCAACCGTTTGCAGGACCTCGGTCTGACAGCGGAGCAGGTCAAGGACAACCTGCTGGTGACCAATGGCAAGATGGGTGACACCATGAAGTCCGCAATCGACCCGCAGCAGGCCAAGGCCTGGTTCGGTGTCAATCCCCCGGACCTGACCGTGCTGGTGCGCTCGCGCGCTGGCGCCAACGGCACCGGCGCCGACTACCTGTACACCTACCTGCGCACCTTCTACCGCGACGAGACCCGGCCCAGCGGCTGGAACAACCTGGTGTTCCCGAATGTGGCGATGCCGCATGTGCTGTGGCAACTGCAAGGCGCGCGCCGCCCGGTCTTTGAGGAGGTCGAGGAGCACGGTGCCGCAGTGCATGTGTTGAAGCAATGGAAGCAGGAGACGCCCGGCAGCATGACGCCTGCGCAGTACGACGAAGCCATCGGTGATCTGGTTGGCTATCTGCAATGGATGGGTGAGCCGGCTCAGAACACACGGGTGCGCATCGGCGTCTGGGTTCTGCTGTTTCTCGGTGTCCTGACCTTCTTCACCTGGCGGCTCAATGCCGCCTATTGGAAGGACATCAAGTAACGCCGTAAACCGCTCCGGTTTCGCGCCTTCGGGCGTGGCTTGAGTTTTGCAGAGTGGGCTTGCATGGCGCAGCCCACTCTTAATTTTTTAGGAGCCCCATCATGATGGTGTTGTATTCAGGTACTACCTGCCCATTTTCCCACCGCTGCCGTTTCGTTCTGTTTGAAAAAGGCATGGACTTCGAGATCCGCGACGTCGATCTCTACAACAAGCCCGAAGACATCAATGTCATGAACCCGTACGGCCAGGTGCCAATCCTGGTTGAGCGCGATCTGATTCTGTACGAGTCGAACATCATCAATGAGTACATTGACGAGCGCTTTCCGCATCCGCAACTGATGCCCGGCGACCCGGTTGACCGCGCACGCGTGCGCCTGTTTCTGCTCAATTTTGAGAAGGAATTGTTTGTGCACGTCTCGACGCTGGAGTCGCGTGCCGCCAAGAGCAATGAAAAGGTGCTGGAAAAAGCCCGCGCCCATATTCGCGACCGCCTGACGCAACTCGCGCCGGTGTTCCTGAAGAACAAGTACATGCTGGGCGAGGGCTTCTCGATGCTCGACGTCGCCATCGCGCCGCTGCTCTGGCGCCTTGACTACTACGGCATTGACCTCAGCAAGAACGCGGCGCCGCTGCTCAAGTATGCCGAGCGCATTTTCTCGCGCCCGGCCTACATCGAAGCGCTGACACCGTCCGAGAAAGTGATGCGCAAATAAGCGCCAGGGCAGAAACCGATGCTTGAATCACCTGAGGCCACCTCGACCCGTCCGTACCTGATCCGTGCTCTGTACGAGTGGTGCACCGACAACGGGTTCACGCCCTATGTGGCGGTGGCGGTGAACGACCAGGTGCTGGTGCCGCGTGAGTACGTCAAGAACGACGAGATTGTTCTGAACATCAGCTTCGACGCGACGACGGCACTCAAGCTTGGCAACGACTTCATCGAGTTCAAGGCCCGCTTTGGCGGCAAGGCGCGTGAAATCATGGTGCCGGTGAATCAGGTCATGGCCATTTACGCGCGCGAAAACGGGCAGGGCATGGCGTTTCCGTCAGTGCAGGCGCCAACCGAGGGCGCAACACCGACCAACCTGACCAGCGTCGAGTCGGACCATGGCCAGCATGAGTCCGGTGACGAGCCCGAGCCGCCGCGCCCGGCCAGCAGTGGCCCGCGACCCGCGTTAACGCGTGTGAAATAAGCGCATTGCAAGCGGGAACGCCCAGAGAGTCCGGTAAAATTCCCAACACGCCGATTTAGCTCAGTTGGTAGAGCAACCGCCTTGTAAGCGGTAGGTCATCAGTTCGAATCCGATAATCGGCACCATTTACACGTTTCAGGCTTCATCAACCTGGATCAGCAACCCTTCAAGACCCGCCTTCTTCACTGGAGAGCGGGTTTTTCTTGTCGCAGGCGGCTTCACGGCCCCTGGACAAAGGCGCTGACGTGATCGCGATACGCGCAGCGGTATGAAGTGCCTCGAATAGCCTATACTTGCACCACTCTAAGTACAAGTTAACCGAGGCTCTCGCATGAAAATCGTTACCTATTCCGAAGCGCGCAGTTCATTGAAATCCGTACTCGACGCGGTGCATGATGATGCTGACGTGACCGTCATTAGCAGGCGCGACGGCGCTGATGCCGTGGTGATGTCGTTTGACCACTATCAGAGCATCATGGAAACCATGCACCTGCTATCGACCCCGGCGAATGCAGCGCATATCGCCAAGTCAATTGCACAGCACAAGGCCGGTAAGGCAGTACGGCGCGAACTGGTGAAGCCCTGAATCCATGCGGCGCGCCATTCGATTTACCCCGGCAGCATGGGCCGATTACACCTACTGGCAGGGGCAGGACAAAAAGACATTGAAGCGCATCAATACCCTGATCGAAGCGGCGGTGCGCGATCCCTTTGCGGGCATCGGCAAACCCGAACCACTGCTAGGCAACATGGCCGGCTATTGGTCGCGGCGCATAGATGACATACACCGCCTCGTGTATGCCGTTGATGATGCTGATTTTGACGTGATCGCGTGCCGTGGTCGTTACGACGATTGACGTCGTAAATCAGTTTTGAACCACGCCTAATCGCATTTGACAGTCTTAGGCAACATCAGAAGCCCTCAAAACCCGCCTTCTTCACTGGAGAGCGGGTTTTTTGTCGCCGCATAATCCGACAACGCAAACCAGTACATCAACCGGACAGGCAAAACGCACCAACATGCTCGACGACATCAAGAAGACCCTCTGGGCCACGGCCGACAAGCTGCGTGCCAACATGGACGCCGCCGAGTATAAGCACCTGGTGCTTGGCCTCATCTTCGTCAAATACATTTCCGACACCTTCGCCGCCCGTCGCGCTGAGTTGACGACCAGGCTGACCAATCCGGGTGACGACTACTACTTCGAGAACGCCAGCACCGACGACTTGGCCGCTGAGTTGGAAGACCGCGATTACTACAAAGAGGTCAATGCCTTCTGGGTGCCGGAGCCGGCCCGCTGGGAAGCCCTGCGCTCGGCAGCTAAACAGCCAGACATCGGCAAGCGCATCGACGAAGCGCTGACCCTGATCGAAACCGAGAACCCCAAGCTCAAAGGCATTCTGGACAAACGCTATGCCCGTGCCCAGTTGCCTGACGGCAAGCTCGGCGAGCTGGTTGATCTGGTCTCCACCATCGGCTTTGGCGACAACCCAAGCACCGCCCGTGATGTGCTGGGCCAGGTCTACGAATACTTTCTGGGCATGTTCGCCAGCGCCGAGGGTAAGCGCGGCGGCCAGTTCTACACACCCGCGTCCATCGTCAAGACCCTGGTCGCTGTACTCAGCCCTCACAGTGGCAAGGTGTATGACCCGTGCTGTGGGTCGGGCGGTATGTTTGTGCAGAGCGAGAAGTTCATCGAAGCGCATGGTGGGAAATTGGGGGATGTGTCCATCTACGGGCAAGAGGCCAACCCAACCACCTGGCGGCTGGCTGCCATGAACCTTGCCATTCGCGGCATTGATTTCAACCTGGGCCGCGAACCGGGCGACACCTTCACCCATAACCAGCACGCTGACTTGCGGGCCGACTTCATCCTGGCCAATCCTCCCTTTAACATCAGCGACTGGTGGCATGGCAGTCTCACCGGCGATCCGCGTTGGGTCTATGGCGACCCGCCGCAAGGCAATGCCAACTACGCCTGGTTGCAGCACATGCTGCACCACCTCAAGCCCACAGGCCGCGCCGGCATCGTGCTGGCCAATGGCTCCATGAGTTCCAGCCAGAACAACGAGGGCGTCATCCGCGCCGCCATGGTCGATGCCGACGTGGTAGAAGTCATGGTCGCATTACCGGGTCAACTCTTCTTCAACACCCAGATTCCGGCCTGCCTGTGGTTCCTGGTCAAGCAGAAGACGCAGCGCAAGGGCGAGGTCCTGTTCATCGATGCCCGCAAGCTCGCCACCATGATCAGCCGCGTGCAGAGCGAGTTCACTGACGAGGTGATCGAGCGCATAGCGAACACGGTGGCAGCGTGGCGCGGAGAGGATTGTCATTCCGGCGAAGGCCGGAATCTAGGTATTCCCGCCCCCTACGCCGACATCGCCGGCTTTTGCCGCAGTGTCAAGCTGCCCGAGATTGCCCAACACGGCCACGTCCTCACGCCTGGTCGCTACGTCGGCGCTGAAGCGGTCGAAGACAACGATGAAGACTTCGCCGTCAAGATGCAGCAGCTCACCGAGAAGCTGGGCGAGCAGATGGCAAAGGGTGCCGAGCTTGATCAGGTGATCCGGCAGAGGCTGGGGGGGCTGGGGTATGAATTTTGAATGGATCCCGTTCACTGAACTTCTTTCCACGATAGTTGATAACCGCGGCAAAACTTGTCCGGCCGGCGATACCGGCATCCCCTTGATTGCAACAAACTGCGTTGATCGAAGCAACTTGTATCCATCGTACGAAACAACTCGTTTCGTTTCGGAAGAAACCTATAAAACTTGGTTTCGAGGCCATCCCCAACCAGGCGATATTCTTTTTGTGTGCAAGGGTAGTCCGGGACGAACGAACTGGGTTCCAGACCCGGTCGATTTTTGCATTGCACAGGATATGGTTTCCGTACGCGCCGACCCAAACAAGATTTATCCAAAGTACCTTTTCGCGGCGCTCCGGTCATCAATGGTGCAGTCCCAAATTGATAATATGCACGTCGGGACAATGATTCCTCACTTCAAAAAAGGCGACTTTGGAAAGCTGAATATCCCAGTCCCCGCATACGCAGATCAGCGCGAAATTGGTGACCTTTATTTCAACTTGACGGAACGTATGGCCACCCTGAAAGAGACCAACGCCACGCTCGAAGCCATTGCCCAGGCGCTGTTCAAGTCGTGGTTTGTCGATTTCGATCCTGTACGCGCCAAGTTGGAAGGCCGCGCCCCTGAAGGCATGGACGAGGCCACGGCGGCGCTGTTTCCTGATGGGTTGGAAGAATCAGAACTGGGCGTTGTGCCGAGTGGATGGAATCCAATAAGGCTCGACGCCTTGATTGAACTTGCTTATGGTAAAGCCCTGAAAGCAGAGCAACGAAGACTGGGTAATGTGCCGGTGTATGGTTCGGGCGGCATCACTGGTTGGCATGATGAGGCGCTTGTTTCGTATCCCTCTATAGTCGTTGGGCGCAAAGGCACTGTGGGCAGTCTCTACTGGGAAAGCCGACCGTTTTTTCCGATTGACACCGTCTTCTACGTCAAGTCGATGCTGCCCTTGACCTATTGTTTTGAGTTGCTCAAGACATTAGGTCTCAAGGACATGAACACCGATGCAGCCGTGCCAGGTTTGAATCGCGAAAATGTGTACAGACTATTGGTTTCTGATGCCCCTGCGCTAGTTGTCGCAGCTTTTGATTCGGTCGTTAATAGCATTCGGCAGAAGATTGATCACAACGACAGTCAAGCCCAAACCCTCGCCACCCTGCGCGACACCCTGCTGCCGCGATTGATTTCAGGTCAGTTGCGCGTGCCAGAGGCGCAATCCACCGCCGAAGCGGCGTTGACATGACGCCAATACGATTTGGAGCTTGTCACTGGTGATGCAAAGTTTCTTTCATGGGGTTGCCAGAAATTAAAGAAGTCTTTAATATAACAAGCGCTCACTAAAGAAGTCTTTCACACCATGCGCCGCACTGGCACCTACGCCGTCTCCACCACCCTGGGTGAATCCGTCCAGGCATTTGTGCCGCGCCCGTTGCCGCCAGCCAGGCCGGTCTTGGCACCCGAATGCTTTGTGGAGGCCAACCGCGTGGCCGAATTGGCCCTGGCACGTCTGTCAGGGGTGTCCGCTCTGGTGCCCTCTGTGGATTGGCTGCTGTACAGCGCCATTCGCAAAGAGGCGTTGCTGACTTCGCAGATCGAGGGCACACAGGCCACGCTGGCCGACTTGTTTGACGAGGAAGCCGGCTTCACGGTGAGCAACACCGACGATGTGCAAGAGGTCACCAACTACCTGCGTGCCTTTCGGCTGGTGCAGGATAACCTGCGCAAGCCTCGCGGCCTGCCGCTCAGTGTGCGCCTGCTGCGCGATGCCCATCGCTTGTTGCTGGCTGGCGCACGGGGTTCCGGCAAACAGCCGGGTGAGTTGCGCCGTTCTCAAAACTGGATTGGCGGCACGCGGCCCGGCAATGCGGTGTTTGTGCCAGCGCCGCCCGAGCGCGTTCCAGACTTGCTGGCCGATCTGGAGCGGTTTATTCACGATGCCTCGCAAGCCCTGCCGCCACTGGTGAAGATCGCGCTGATTCACCAGCAATTTGAAACCATTCACCCGTTTCTGGATGGCAATGGCCGCATTGGTCGCCTGCTGATTGCTGCGCTGCTGGAGCATTGGCGCCTGTTGCCGGAGCCTTTGATGTACCTCAGCGGCTACCTCAAGCAGCACCAGGCCGAGTATTACCGCCGTCTCTCCGCCGTTCGCACCGATGGCAATTGGGAGGCTTGGGTCGCGTTCTTCCTGGAAGGTGTGGCCAAGGCCGCGTTGGATGCCGAGCGCAACATCGTCGCCATTGCCAGCCTGTTGGCGGCAGACCGCCGTCGTTTGCTGGCATCCGCCAAAGCCGGCCCGGCAAGCTATCGCTTGTTCGAGTTGCTGCCCATGATGCCGCGCTTCACGATTGAGCAGGTACGCCAGAAGCTGGGCACCAGTTTCCCCACCGCCAACGCAGCGGTGAAGGTGCTGGAGGAACTCGGCATCGTGGCCGAGCTGACCGGGCAGAAGAAGAACCGCAGCTACAGTTATCAGCCATACGTCGCGCTGTTGACGGGTTAAGTCCCGCACAACAAGCACATCAAATTGAAGCCTGGGAGGGCACAGTGACCGAAGACCAACTCGAACAAGAAGCATTGGGCTGGTTGGCCGATGTGGGCTACACCCATGCCTTCGGCCCCGACATGGCACCCGACGGCCCAGCGCCCGAGCGAGCCAACTACCAGCAGGTTGTTCTGACTTTGCGCCTGCGCGAAGCGATCCGCAAGCTCAATCCCACTGTCCCCACCGCTGCGCGTGAAGATGCTTTGAAGCAGGTGCTGGACCTGGGTATTCCGGCCTTGCTCAGTGCCAATCAGCAGTTCCACCGTCTGCTGATAGCCGGCGTGCCGGTGCAGTACCAGAAAGACGGCGAAACACGCGGCGACTTTGTGCGGCTGATCGACTGGGCCGCGCCTGCCAAAAACGACTGGCTGGCGGTGAACCAATTTTCCATTCGCGGCCCGCACCACACGCGCCGGCCCGACATCATCCTGTTCGTCAACGGCCTGCCCTTGGTGCTGCTTGAGCTGAAAAACCCGGCCGACCTGAATGCCGATGTCTGGAAGGCGTACGACCAGATCCAGACCTACAAGGAACAGATCGCCGATGTGTTCCAGACCAATGAGATTCTGGTCATCTCGGACGGCACCGAGGCGCTTCTCGGCTCGCTTTCGTCGGACCCAGAACGCTTTATGGCTTGGCGCACCATCGACGGCGTGACGCTGGACCCGCTGGGCGAATTCAACGAATTGCAGACCCTGGTCCGAGGTGTGCTGGCACCGAGCTACTTGCTGGATTACCTGCGCTACTTTGTGCTGTTTGAGGACGATGGTGGCATCATCAAAAAGATTGCCGGCTACCACCAGTTCCACGCCGTGCGTGCAGCCATCAACACGGTCATCGCAGCATCGCGCCCAGGAGGATCGCAAAAGGGCGGCGTCGTCTGGCACACCCAGGGCAGCGGCAAGAGCATCACCATGACCTGCTTTGCCGCTCGTGTGATGCAGGAACCGGCGATGGAGAACCCGACCATCGTAGTCATCACCGACCGCAATGACCTGGACGGTCAGTTGTTTGGCGTATTCAGCCTGGCGCAGGATTTGTTGCGCGAGCAGCCAGTGCAGGCCCACACGCGCCAGGAACTGCGCACCTTGCTGGCAAACCGGCCTTCCGGTGGCATTGTGTTTGCCACCATTCAGAAGTTCATGCCGGGTGAAGACGAGGACATGTACCCGGTGCTGTCCAACCGGCACAACATCGTGGTGATCGCCGACGAAGCGCACCGCACGCAATACGGTTTCGAGGCCAAACTCAAGACCGTCAAGTCACGAACGCCGTTGGCAACGACCGGGGACGGCTTTACTGCCCCGCATCGCGCCGAGTTCGCCCCACCCGCGTACACGCAGGAGCGCTACCAGGTCGGGTATGCCCAGCACTTGCGCGACGCCTTGCCGCACGCCACATTCGTCGCCTTCACCGGCACGCCGGTCAGCAGCAGCGACCACGACACCCGCGCCGTGTTTGGCGACTACATCCATGTCTATGACATGCAGCAGTCCAAGGAAGACGGCGCCACGGTCGCGATCTACTACGAATCCCGCCTGGCAAAGCTCAGTCTCAATGAATCCGACATGGCGGTGATCGATGCCGAGGTGGATGAGCTGGCCGAAGACGAAGAAGCGGGTACGCAAGCGCAACTCAAGTCCAAATGGGCAGCACTGGAAAAAGTGGTGGGCGCGCAAGCACGGGTGCGAAGCGTGGCCGCAGACCTGGTAAACCACTTTGAAGAGCGCAACAAGGCGCAGACCGGCAAGGCCATGGTCGTCGCCATGAGCCGGGAGATTTGCGTTCACCTCTACAACGAAATCGTCAAGCTGCGCCCCCACTGGCACGACGCAGACCCCGAGAAGGGCGCCATCAAGATCGTGATGACCGGCTCGGCCAGCGACAAGGCGCTGCTGCGACCTCACATCTACAGTGCCCAGGTCAAGAAACGCCTGGAGAAGCGTTTCAAGGACCCGACTGACCCGCTGCGCATGGTGATCGTGCGCGATATGTGGCTCACCGGCTTCGATGCGCCCTGCGTCCACACCTTGTACGTGGACAAGCCGATGAAGGGCCACAACCTGATGCAGGCCATTGCCCGCGTCAATCGCGTGTTCAAGGACAAGCAGGGCGGACTGGTGGTTGACTACATCGGCATCGGCAACGAGCTGAAAGCGGCGATGAAGGAGTACACCCAGTCCAAAGGCCGGGGTCGGCCCACGGTGGACGCGCACGAGGCCTACAGCGTGCTGATGGAGAAGATGGATGTGCTGCGCGCCATGCTGCATGGCTTTGATTACAGCGGTTTCCTGACAGGTGGGCACAGAACGCTGGCGGGTGCCGCCAACCATGTGCTGGGCCTCAAGACAGGTGAGACATGGGACGGCAAGAAGCGCTTTGCCGACACCGCCCTGGCCATGAGCCAAGCCTTCACGCTGTGCTGCACGCTCGACGAGGCCAAGCAAGGCCGTGCGCGAAGAGGTTGCCTTCATGCAAGGCGTCAAAGTCATCCTGACCAAGAAGGAAACCTCGGCACAGCGGCGTACCGACGAGGCGCGAGACTTGGCGATTCGGCAGATCATCAACTCCGCCGTGGTTTCCGAGAGCGTGGTGGACATCTTCGATGCCGTTGGCCTGGACAAGCCCAACATCGGTCTGCTGGATGACGAGTTCCTGGCGCAGGTCCGCAACCTGCCCGAAAGGAATCTGGCGGTCGAATTGCTGGAGCGCTTGATGGAAGGCGAAATCAAGAGCAAATTCGCCAGCAACGTCGTGCAAAACCGCAAGTTCTCCGAGATGCTTGCCGCCGTCATGACCCGTTATCAAAACCGCTCCATCGAGACCGCGCAGGTCATGGAAGAGCTGGTAGCCATGGCGAAGAAGTTTCGCGAAGCGGCCTCTCGCGGTGAAACCTTGGGCCTGAGCGAAGACGAGGTGCGTTTCTATGACGCGCTGGCCAACAATGAATCAGCGGTGCGCGAGTTGACCGATGAAACGCTCAAGAAAATCGCCCACGAGCTGACTGAGAACCTGCGTCAGAACCTCAGTGTGGACTGGTCTGAACGCGAAAGCGTGCGGGCAAAGCTGCGACTGATGGTGAAACGCATTCTGCGCAAGTACAAGTACCCACCCGACTTGCAGGATGCAGCAGTTGAGTTGGTGCTGCAGCAGGCGCAGGTGATGGGGGAGAGCTGGGCGGTGTGATGATCCCGACAGCTTGCCCCATCAGACCTTATGCCCCAAGTCATGCGAACCTTCGGATTGAGGCCCGTTGCGCCAGGTTTTTTCTGGTGATCGGGAAAAGCGCCGATACCTGGCTGCGCTGCACGGTGATCGACTTTCACTTACCATCGGCCTGCTGACGTCAATAAATGGGGACTGGGCCGATGGAAAATCAAGACGCTCCGGATGACGAGGTGGCTTTTCCACCGCTGATCATCGAAGATGAACCGCGGCCGCGGGCGAAAGAGCTGCGCAGTGATGAAGAAGAGATAGACCGGGCGCTGGAAACGATTGCCATACACCACCCTCGAATCGCCAGCGCCTTGAAGGTGATATGGGGCTACCAGGAGTGCGCCACCTACCTTCAAAAGTTGATCTTTAACTGTTCAGATCCGGCCGATTTGCACCGCGCCGGATTCAAGCTGGAGATTCTGGACGCCATTCTGATTTTGACCGCTCTGCATCGCGTGGTGGCGCGCTGAAGGTGGCCGCATAATCCGGCAACGCAAACAAGTATTTCACCGCAGGCCGCCTGGCCAATGGGTGAGTCCAATCGTGGGATGCCTTTATGACCGAACCGGTGCTGTGGCTGGACGACGGTAGCCCGCACAGTCCGCGCTTCAATGACCGCTACCGCTCGCGCACGGGTGGACTGGCACAGGCGCTCACGGTCTTTGTCAATGCCTGCGGTTTGCCGCAGCGCTGGCGGGGGCGGGATGAATTCACCGTGCTTGAAACCGGCTTCGGCCTCGGTCTGAATTTTCTGGCGACCTGGGCGGTTTGGGAAACCGACGCGCAGCGCTGTGCGCGTCTGAATTTCGTTTCGGTCGAAGCCTATCCGGTGGCGGCGGCCGACATCGTGCGCAAC
Organism: uncultured beta proteobacterium; assembly: GCA_903920695.1. Taxonomy (GTDB): domain Bacteria; phylum Pseudomonadota; class Gammaproteobacteria; order Burkholderiales; family Burkholderiaceae_C; genus Rhodoferax. The sequence goes on along the minus strand of CAIXNB010000205.1, from coordinate 28,539 downwards.
GCGCTCGCGCCCGGCGCGCCGGGCGACGCCGACCCGCAACTGCAGGCGCGGTTACAGGCGTTGGCGCAGGAACTGGCGCGCGCCTGGCAGGGCTTGCGACCCGGTGTGCAGCATCTGGAGTTTGCCGAGGGTCGCGTGCGCCTGACGCTGGCGGTTGGCGCTGTGCAGCCGATGCTGAGCCTGCTTGATTGCGTGGCCGATGCGGTCTACCTGGATGGCTTCAGCCCCTCGCTCAATCCCGACATGTGGTCGCTTGCCACGCTGCAGGCGGTGGCCCGCCACTGCCGCGCCGGCACGACCCTGGTCAGCTACAGCGTCGCTCTGGCGGTGCGTGAGAGCTTGACGCAGCTTGGGTTTTCCGTTCGTAAATGTCCGGGCTTGCCGCCCAAACGGCACCGGATGGCGGCTTTGTTGTGATGATATTTGCTATCGGTACAAGCCGGGTGTCGGCCCGGCGGCCGACTCACTTTCTCTTGGCGAAGCAAAAGAAAGTTACTGCGCTGTCGGGCGCACGCCCCGACCCTAAGCGCCGGGGCGTGCGCCCTGGACATTTGTGATCTGGACCTTGAGCCGGATGCTGTCGACGTCCCAGCCTTTGCTGCGCAGATGCGCTTGCAGCGCGGGCAGCAGTTGGCGAATCTTGGCGGCGGCGGCGTTGTTGGTCAGAATCAGGCACCAGACCGGGCCTTCGATCGGTCCGGCTTTGAGCGCTGGTCGCAAGGCGGGTGGAATCAGCGCTTCAATTGCCTTGAGCCGTGCCACCGAATCGGCGCTGAGTTCCGTCAAACGGGCCAGTGTTGGCGCCTCCTGACAGGCTTGCAGCAGGGTGAAGGCTTGATGGCGGCGGTTCATGGGTAGTGGCTGGCGGGGTGGTCCGGCTGCGATTATCCGCCGCCGGTCCGGGCGCAGGTAAAATTGCCCGGTTCGTGTTTTTGGGCGCGGCGTCTTCTGTTTGCGCAGTTGCGTTTAGTGCCAGTGCCCCCATTTCATCCAGATTAGAAAAAGGATTGCGCTGCTCGGTTGGCCCAGGTGGGTTGACCGATCCGTCTTGCATTCATGGTTACCAATATCCTCACCAAAATTTTCGGCAGTCGCAATGACCGCCTGCTCAAGCAATACCGTTCCGGCGTGGTTCGCATCAATGCGATGGAAGCCGAACTCGAGAAACTGTCGGACGAAGCCTTGCGCGGCAAGACGCAGGCGTTCAAGGACCGCATCGCCAAGGGCGAGACGCTTGATGCCCTGTTGCCCGAAGCGTTTGCCGTGGTGCGCGAGGGCTCCAAGCGCGTCATGAAGATGCGCCATTTCGACGTTCAACTGCTCGGCGGCATGTCGCTGCACAACGGCAAGATTTCGGAAATGGGAACCGGTGAAGGCAAGACCCTGACCGCCACCATGCCGGTCTACCTCAATGCCCTGAGCGGCAAGGGCGTGCACGTGGTCACGGTCAACGATTACCTGGCCAACCGCGACGCTGTCTGGATGGGCAAGCTTTACAACTTCCTTGGCCTGTCGGTTGGTATCAACCTGCCGAACATGGCGCGCGAGGAAAAGCAGGCCGCCTACCGTGCCGACATCACCTATGGCACGAACAACGAGTATGGTTTCGATTACCTGCGCGACAACATGGTTTACGAGGCGGCGGATCGGGTTCAGCGCGGCCTCAATTACGCCATCGTCGATGAGGTCGACTCGATCCTGATCGACGAGGCACGCACGCCTTTGATCATCAGCGGTCAGGCTGAAGACCACACCGAGCTCTATGTTGCCATCAACAAGGTGGCACCGATGCTGCAGCGCCAGGAAGGCGAGGAAGACCCGCGCACCGGCGAAGGCATCACCAAGCCGGGTGATTTCACGTTAGACGAAAAAAGCCGCCAGGTCTTTTTGACCGAGCAAGGTCATGAGAGCGCCGAGCGCATTCTGTCCGGTCTGGGACTGATCCCGGAAGGCGCCACGCTGTATGACCCGGCCAACATCACGCTGATGCACCACTTGTACGCGGCCTTGCGTGCCAACCACTTGTTCCATCGGGACCAGCATTACGTGGTGCAGGACGGCGAGATCGTGATCGTCGACGAGTTCACGGGACGCCTGATGTCGGGCCGGCGCTGGAGCGAGGGCCTGCACCAGGCCGTGGAAGCCAAAGAGGGCGTCCAGATCCAGGCTGAAAACCAGACCATGGCCTCGATCACGTTCCAGAATTACTTCCGCCTCTACGGCAAGCTCGCCGGCATGACTGGCACGGCCGATACCGAAGCCTACGAGTTTCAGGAAATCTATGGCCTCGAGACCGTGGTGATGCCGCCAAACCGCCCGAGCCGGCGCGAGGACCAACAGGACCGTGTTTACAAGACCACGCGCGAGAAGTACGAGGCTGCGATCAAGGACATCCGCGAGTGTTACGAGCGCGGCCAGCCGGTGCTGGTCGGCACCACGTCGATCGAGAACTCGGAAGTTCTGGCCGACATGCTGACGAAGGAAAAACTGCCGCACCAGGTGCTCAATGCCAAGCAGCACGCACGCGAGGCCGAGATCGTGGCCCAAGCCGGTCGCGCCAAGATGATCACCATTGCCACCAACATGGCGGGCCGCGGCACCGACATTGTGCTCGGCGGCAATATCAACCCGGCGATTGAAGCCATCGAAGCGGACGAGGCGCTTAGCGCCGAGCAGAAGCAGCAGCAGATCGATGCCATCCGAACGCAGTGGAGCCGGGACCATGAGCAGGTCAAGGCGCTGGGCGGTTTGCGCATCATCGCTACCGAGCGCCATGAATCGCGCCGCATTGACAACCAGTTGCGGGGTCGCTCGGGACGCCAGGGTGACCCCGGCTCTTCGCGCTTCTACCTGAGCCTGGATGATTCGCTGATGCGCATTTTTGCCGGCGACCGCGTCAAGGCCATCATGGACCGCCTCAAGATGCCCGACGGCGAGGCGATCGAGGCCGGTATCGTCACGCGCTCGATCGAGAGCGCGCAGCGCAAGGTGGAAGCGCGCAACTTTGACATGCGCAAGCAGTTGCTCGAATACGACGACGTTTCGAATGATCAGCGCAAGGTCATCTATCAGCAGCGCAATGAAATTCTGGACGCCAGCGACCTGACGGCGCAGATCGCCTCGCTGCGCGAAGGCTGCTTTAATGACCTGGTGCGCCAGTACGTGCCAGTGGAGTCGGTCGAGGAGCAGTGGGACATCGCAGCGCTGGAAAAAATCCTCTCCGATGAGTGGCAACTCACGGTGGCCTTGCAAAGCCAGGTCAGCGCAGCCAGTGCGATCACCGATGAGGAGCTGCTGACCAGTGTGCGCACAGCGGCAAACGAGTCGTTCGGCGCCAAAGTCGAGCAGGTCGGCGGCGAGAACTTCATCCAGTTTGAACGCATGGTGCTGCTGCAGAGCATAGACACGCACTGGCGTGAACATTTAAGTTCGCTCGATTACCTGCGCCAGGGCATTCACCTGCGTGGCTATGCCCAGAAGCAGCCCAAGCAGGAATACAAGCGCGAAGCCTTCGAGCTGTTCGGGCAACTGCTGGACTCGGTCAAGAATGACGTCACCAAGGTGCTGATGACGGTCAAGATCCAGTCGAATGAGCAGCTCGAACAGGCGGCCGAAGATATGGAAAACCGTGGCGAGAGTATCGCCAACGTGACCTACAGCGCGCCGACCGAGACCGGCGAAGTCGAGACCGTCGTCGATGAAGAAACCGTCAACAAGCGCGTGGCGGCCTTTGGCGGCAGCGTGCCTCGCGTCGGTCGCAACGAGCCCTGTCCTTGTGGCAGCGGCAAGAAATACAAGCAGTGCCACGGTAAGCTGGCGTGAAATCGGGAGCGTAGACATGGCTGTCAATTTGCCAGCGCCGAACCCGGCTGAACTCTTTCCCATCGCAGGGGTGCGCCTGGGCGTCACCGAAGCCGGTGTGCGCAAGGCCAATCGCAAGGACCTGACGGTCATGTTGCTCGATCAGGGCACGGCAGTCGCCGGCGTTTTTACACAAAATCGTTTTTGCGCCGCGCCGGTGCAGATCTGCCGCGAGCATCTGGCGCGCACCTACGATATCCGGGCCATGCTGATTAACACCGGCAACGCCAACGCCGGCACCGGCGCCGACGGCCGGCGCCGTGCCATCAGCACTTGCGTTGCACTGGCGGTCAAACTTGACATCGCGGCCTACGCCGTCCTGCCTTTTTCAACCGGTGTCATCATGGAGTCCTTGCCGGTTGATCGCATTGAGGCCGGGCTTGACGCTGCGCTCGCCGACGCGCGTGAAGACAACTGGCTGCGCGCGGCCGAGGCCATCATGACAACCGACACCGTGGCCAAGGCCTTTGGCACGCAACTGGTGATTGACGGCGCGCTGGTCAGCATCACCGGCATCAGCAAGGGCGCCGGCATGATCCGGCCCAACATGGCAACCATGCTTGGCTTCATGGCGACCGACGCCTGCGTCAGCGAGGACGTGATCGAGCAACTGGCGAAGGAGTTGGCTGAAGGGTCCTTCAACCGCGTCACCGTCGATGGCGACACCTCGACCAATGACTCCTTTGTCGTCATCGCGAGCAACAAGGCCAAGCACGCCCGCATCGATTCGCTGGACAGCGCCAACGGGCGCGCGCTCAAGGCCGCCATGCTTGATGTCGCCAGAAAGCTGGCGCAGGCCATCGTGCGCGACGGCGAAGGCGCGACCAAGTTCATCACGATCCAGGTTGAAGGCGGCAAGACACAAGCCGAGTGCCGTCAGGTGGCTTACGCCATTGCCCATTCCCCGCTGGTCAAGACCGCATTTTTTGCCAGCGACCCGAATCTGGGGCGCATTCTGGCGGCCGTCGGTTATGCCGGCATCGCCGACCTGGAGCAGACCGGCATCGACCTGTACCTAGCCGACGTTCACGTCGCGACCGGTGGCGGACGTCATCCCGATTACCGCGAGGAAGACGGCCAGCGTGTCATGCAGCAAAGCGAGATCACGGTGCGCGTCTTGCTCGGGCGCGGCGATGCCATGGACACGGTCTGGACCTGCGATCTCAGCCATGACTACGTCTCGATCAACGCCGACTACCGATCGTGATCCCCGACTTCGACCCCATCTTCCGGCGCGCCGAGCAATTGATGGCGCGCATTGAAGCGGCCTTGCCGCAGAGCCTGACGGCGCCAGACTGGAACGCGTCTGTTGCCTTTCGCTACCGCAAGCGCAGTTCGGGCCAGGGCCTGCTCTCGCCGGTGCGCCACGTTGGTGCCATGCGGCTGGCGGACCTGAAGGAAATCGAGCCGCAAAAGGAAAAGATTGGGCGCAACACGCTGCAGTTCGTCAATGGCCAACCGGCCAACAACGTGTTGCTCACCGGCGCGCGCGGCACCGGCAAGTCTTCGCTGATCAAGGCCTGTCTGAATGAATACGCGGCGCGCGGTCTGCGCCTGATCGAGGTTGACAAGGCCGATCTGACGGACCTGCATGACATCGTGGACGTGGTCTCGGAGCGGCCGGAAAAATTCATTGTCTTTTGCGACGACCTGAGCTTCGAGGACGGCGAGCCGGGTTACAAGGCGCTCAAATCCATCCTCGATGGTTCGGTGGCAGCGACCACGCCCAATGTGCTGATCTACGCGACCAGCAACCGGCGCCATCTGCTGCCCGAATACATGAAGGAAAACCTCAGCTACACGCACACCGATGACGGCGAAGTCCATCCGGGCGAGGTGGTTGAGGAGAAGATCTCGCTCTCAGAGCGTTTCGGTTTGTGGGTCAGCTTCTACCCGTTCACGCAGGACGAATACCTGACCATCGTCGCGCAATGGCTGCAGTCCTTCGGTGTCTCGCCTGCTGCCATTGCTGCGGCGCGGGCGCAGGCCCTGGTTTGGGCCCTGGAGCGCGGCTCGCGTAGCGGGCGCGTAGCCTACCAGTTTGCGCGCGATTATGCGGGCCAGCACGCCAGCGGCGCATGAACAAGGCGCGCCTGGTGGCCGACGCCGAACTGCCGCGTGTCGGTGGCCCTGAGCGCACCATTGTTGAAGTGGCGGTTGGTGTCTTGATCCGGCCCGATGGCGACTTCCTGCTAACCTCGCGCCCGCCGGGCAAGGTCTATGCGGGCTACTGGGAGTTTCCCGGCGGCAAGTTGGAAGCCGGTGAGACCGTGGTGCAGGCGCTTGTGCGTGAACTGCACGAAGAACTGGGCATCCATATCGACAGCGCGCAGCCGTGGCAGGCAGAAACGATTGACTATCCGCACGCGCTCGTGCGGCTGAATTTCTGCAAGGTGTTCGCGTGGCAGGGTGAGCTTGAGATGCGCGAAGGACAAATGTTTGCCTGGCAGCGTTTGCCGGTTCAGGTGGCGCCAGTGTTGCCCGGCACGCTGCCGGTGCTGCAATGGCTGGCCGCCGAGCGTGGCTTCACGCAGCCCACTATTGCAGCGAACCAGTGAGCCTAGCCCGTATGGAACCGTAGGCGTGACGGGGGCGTCGCGCTCGAAACCCGTATTACGCTGCGCTTTATAAGGGCTACATGCTGTCATCCCGGACCTGATCCGGGATCCAGTGCCACACGGAACATGGATTGCGGGTTGAGGCCCGCAATGACAAGCTCGTGCCACGCGGGATGGCCACCGAGCGGCCATTCACGCAACCGTCTATTGCAGCGCGCCCGGATCGGTGAGCTGGTCTTCCAGGCTGCCTTTGTCGGGCATGCGGAAGTCTTCATTGGCCCAGGCGCCGAAGTCGATGTTTTTGCAGCGCTCACTGCAGAAAGGTCGAAACGCGTTGCTCGGCGCATAGACCGCTGGCCCCTTGCAATGCGGGCAGATCACCTGGCGCGCTGCTGGCGCTTGTTCTCCGGCCGGTTTCATGAGCACAGGGTCAGCTCGAAGGTCGCGTCGGCCGTGTTCGGATGCAGCCGCTCATCGGCCTCCATCTGCATCAGCCGGATCGAGACCATCAAGCGGTTGCCGCTGATCTCGGGGATCAGTTCGAGGGCCGGGTCGAGTGTCAGGCGCAGCAGTTGAAAGGTCCGACCCTGCGGCAGGTTTTGCTGGAACTGCCCGGCCGTGGCCATAACTTTTTGCGGCACGCCAGAATCGCGCAGCAGCTTGAGCAGCAACTGAACCGATTCGGCCAGTGGTGCCAGCGTATCCGCCCAGCGGATCAGGTCGCTGCGGCGCTGGGCAACGGTTCTGTGCTGCCAGGCGTAGTAGGCCGGCAGATCGAACTCGCAAGTGCCACCTGGGATGCCGATGCGGCTGCGCAGGCTCATGAGCCAGTCGTTCTCGGTCAATGCCTGACCGGCTTTGCCCGGCAGACTGCTCAAGGTCTCGAAGCAGCGGTCCATTTGCCCGATCACCTTGTCGAGCACATCTTGCGCAATCACGGGGTTGTTGCGGTAGCCCTCGAGCAGATGGCGTTGCCGGTCGAGGTCTTTGAGTACGTCGGACTTGAGGTCGGCACGCGCTGCCACGTCCATGATTTCGAAAATCGTGGCCAGCGCAAAGTGGTGGTCCAGCGCCAGTTCGCGCGCAACCAGTTCGGCCAGGCGGACAAACAGGTGCTCCAGTCGCAAATAGGTGCGAATGCGCTCGTTAAAGGGATATTCGTAGAGGATCACGCTGATTTCTTCGCTAGGCCAATGGAGATGCTACCCAGATGATAGCCCGAAGCGTGGGCTCAATTGGTGCACCTCGTCGGCGAGCTGGGTCAGGCTCAGTGCCACGTTGAACAGCACGCTGTCGGCGGCGCCGAGCCGCTGCTCACGGCTGGCCTGCGAGGCGATGATTTTTTCAATCTCACTGCGCGGCAACTGGTTGCGCGCCATGACCCGGTGAATCTGGACTTCGGCGTTGCAATCGACTACCAGCACGTGATCGACGCGCGCGCGCCAGATCGGCGACTCCACCAACAGCGGCACATCGAACACGATGCAGGGATGGCCCTGCTCGATTGCGCGCGCGGTCTGACGCAGCGTTTCCTGGCCGACCAGGGGATGAACAATGGCCTCCAGCCCTTGGCGCGCGCTGGCGTCGCTGTGGATCAACGCGCGCATCCGGTCGCGGTCCAAGGCGCCGTCCGGGGTCACGAAGTTCGGACCGAACTGGGTGGCAATTGCGGCCATGGCCGGCCCGCCGGCTGCAGTCGACTGGCGCGAGATTGCGTCGGCGTCAACGATGGCCGCCCCGTGTTCTGCGAGCAGGCCGGCCACGGTGCTCTTGCCGCTGCCAATGCCGCCGGTCAGTCCAAGTCGGAACGGTGGGGGCATCGGCTACAGACCTACTGCGTGAAGGATCGAGCCAGGGCCGAAAATCATGGCGGTCAGGCCGGCACCGGCCAGGAACGGGCCGAACGGAACATAGCGACCTTCGCGCAGGCTGCTTGCGAATTTCATGCCGATGCCGATCACGGCGCCGATCACCGAGGCCATCAGGATGATCGGGACCAGTGCCTGCCAGCCGAACCAGGCGCCCAGGGCGGCGAACAGTTTGAAATCACCAAAGCCCATCCCTTCCTTGCCGGTGACCAGTTTGAAGCCCCAGTAAACCAGCCACAGCGACATGTAGCCGGCCACCGCACCCCACAGGGCGTCGGGCAGGCTGGGCGTGGTCCAGTGCAGCGCGGCCGCGATCAGACCGGCCCACAGCAGCGGCAAGGTGATGTCGTCGGGCAGCAGGGTGGTGTCCCAGTCAATCAGGGTCAAGGTCACAAGCGCTGCACAGAATCCGCTCCAGAGCAGGGCTTGGCTGCTCATGCCCCAGGTCCAGCCGCAGTAGCAGAACAAGGCGCCGGTTGCCAGTTCCACCAGCGGGTAGCGCGCGCTGATCGGCGTCTTGCAGGCGGCGCATTTTGCGCGCAGGAAGATGTAACTCAGGATCGGAATGTTTTCATACCAGCTAATGGCGTGCTGGCACTTGGGGCAACGCGAGCGCGGCAGCATCAGGTTGAATGTCGGCGCCACGGGCACTTCCTGCCCGGCCAGTTCCTTGCATTCAGCTTGCCACTGTGCTTCGAGCATCAGCGGCAGGCGGTAGATCACGACATTGAGAAAGCTGCCGATCAGCAGACCGAGAACGCCCAGGGCGGCGGCGTCAAACCACTGTGTTGTAAGCATCAGACCACCTGACCCAGCTTGAAGATCGGCAGGTACATGGCAACCACAATGCCGCCGATGACCGTACCCAGAATGACGATGATGATGGGCTCCATCAGACTCGATATGCCGGCCACCATGTCGTCCACCTCAGCCTCGTAGAAATCCGCGGCCTTGCTCAGCATGTGGTCAAGCGAGCCCGATTCCTCGCCGATGGCGCACATCTGCAGCACCATGGAGGGAAAGAGATTGGCATTGGTCATGGCCACGGTCAGCGCGGTGCCGGTTGAGACCTCCTGCTGGATCTTCTTGGTCGCCAGGGTGTAGACCGAATTTCCAGCCGCACCGCCGACCGAATCGAGCGCCTCCACCAGCGGCACGCCGGCGGCGAACATGGTCGACAGGGTGCGCGTCCAGCGGGCAATGCAGGATTTGTCGACGAGCACGCCGAAGATCGGCATATTGAGCATGATGCGGTCCATCACGTGTTGCATCTTTTCATTGCGGCGCCAAGCCTGCATGAAAAAGTAGAAGCCACCGCCCATGCCGCCGAAGATCAGCCACCAGTACTTGACGAAGATCTCGCTGATGGCAATCACGGCCAGCGTTGGCGCCGGCAGGTCGGCGCCAAAGTTCGCGAACACCTCCTTGAACGCTGGCACGACGAAGATCATGATGACCGCGGTGACGACAAAGGCCACGACCAGCACCGATATCGGGTACATCAAGGCCGACTTGATCTTGGACTTGATGGCCTCGGTCTTCTCCATATAGACCGCAAGCCGGTCGAGCAACTGGTCCAGAATGCCGGCGGCCTCACCGGCCTCGATCAGGTTGCAGTAGAGATTGTCGAAGTACAGCGGGTACTTGCGAAAGGCGACGCTGAGCGAGGTGCCGGTCTCCACATCGTTGCGAATGTCGTTCAGCAGTTTGGTGACGCGCGGGTTCGGGTTGCCGCGTCCGACGATGTCAAACGCCTGCAGCAGGGGAACGCCTGCCTTCATCATGGTGGCGAGTTGGCGCGTGAAGATGGCCAGGTCTTTCGGCTTGATCGTCTTGCCGCCACTGGTTCTGCGCTTCCTGAGCTTGATCGGCAGAATACCCTGGCGGCGCAAGGCGGCCTTGACCTGGTTTTCGCCACCGGCACGGGTTTCGCCATGGACCTGTTTGCCACTGCGGTCCTTGCCTTCCCACTCGAAGACAAACTCCTGGTTGCCCTTCATCTTTGCAGTTGCCATGCGTTCCTTTTATGCGTCGCTGCGCCCGGGGCTGATCCAGCGCTTCATTTCAAGGGCAGAGTCCGGCCCCGCCACGACCATGACGGGTGCGTCACTGCAACGGTTGGGACGGCCATAATATGTGAATGTACTACGTAAGAAACAGTCATCCGCAATCATCGTTGATTTTCCGATCGGCTGCACACACCGGCCTGGCGTTACCCGATCGGTGCGGCCTTGCCAGCAAGCCATGCCGGTGATGCCAGATAGCGGTCCTGATCGATGCCCCTTATGCGGGCAGCTCAACCAGTGCGCCATGGAAATACAGCAGGCCACCGGCGTGCCGCAGGGGCCGTGCTGGTGCAATGACATCACATTCAACCCGGACTTGCTGGCGCGCATCCCGCCAGCGGTGCGCGCTATGCGCTGTGTCTGTGCCGCTTGCGCCAGCGCCGCTGCGCTTGATGGGCGCAATCCTGAAGCAGCTTAACCCGGCCAGCGTTTGCGGCTGGTGCGCAGCCGGTAGCGCTCGCGGTAGCCGGCCGGCAGTTCTTTCGTCAATCGCTGGAAGACACGGCGAAAGCTGCCAGCATCCTGATAGCCACACATCTGTGCCACCTGTTCCACGCTGACGTAAGTGGTCTCCAGCAGCACGCGGGCACGCGCTACGCGCAGACCGTGCAGGTAGTCGAGCGGACTCTGCTCGTGCGCGCTGGCAAAGTGACGCAGCAGGGAGCGCGTGCTGATGGCTGCGGCGTGCGCCGTTGCCGCCAAGTCGTAGGGCTCCGTCATGTGTTCTTCGAGCCAACGTCGCGCGCGCTCAAGCGCACCGGCTGGCAGGATGCGATGCTGGGCGCCGGCCACAATCTGCGTCGCGACCTGCTGGCGCTCCCTGGAATGCAGGTAGACATGGGCGGCAGCGCTGGCCAGTTCGGCCAGCGCTGTCTGGCGCAACATGTCGAGCACGACCTCGGTTGCCAGTACCGGTGAATCGCAGGTCCAGACGCGCTGGTCCATGGTCCAGGCGCGGTCGGTCAGCAGGCGTGCGTCGGCCGCGTGGCGCAGCACCGGGGCGACGAAGGGCCAGGGCGCAACCGCGTTGCGCCCGCACAGCAGCCCCGCTTCGCCGAGAAGGGCGGCGGCGTTGTAGAGTCCGGCCACGAGCCCACCCGCGGCGTGCACCTGCAGCAGGCGCGTCATAGCGGGTGCGCAGCGCTGCACGATCTGGTCCAGATGCGGTCCGCTCTGCGCGTGCCAGCCCGGCAGCAGCAGCAGGCTGGCCGGGCCGCGGTAGGCCGCGCCGCGCGGTAAGGCGCGTGGCGTGCGCACGCCGCTCGCACACCACCAGCGCCAAGTCAGCGGGGCCGACCGGCGCGGCGCGCGCATCGAGGCCAGCAGGTTGACGCTGCGCAGCACGTCGACTGCGGCCAGGGCCGCGCCGGCCAGCACGTCGGTATCCCAGTAGATGTCCATGCAGAGGGTTTTGGTGGCGGGTGGGGCGCTGGCGGTCATGGCGGTATTGGCTGCTACATTGGCGACCAATGCACTTTAGCGCATCGCGCTTCCCGCGTAGGATTGCCTGCTTCACTTTCCTTGATTGCCCACCATGACTTTGCCGCGCCCTTGTTCGCCCGCAGCCTCGCTTTCGCGTCGCCGGCTTGTGCTCGCCGCTGCGGCGACGCTGAGTGCGCCACTGGCCTGGTCGCAGCCTGTATTCCCGAGTCGGGCGCTGACCATCATCGTGCCGTTCACCGCCGGCGGCTCGTCCGACGTCGGCGCGCGTTTGCTGGCAACCGAACTGAGCAAACTGCTGGGGCAACCGGTCGTGGTGGACAACGTGGCGGGCGCCGGCGGCGCCATCGCGATGCAAAAACTGATCCGTTCGCCGGCCGACGGCTACACCCTGTTGTACGGGGGCTTGAGTGAGTCGCTGCTGATTCCATTGATCAATCCGGCCGTCAACTACAAGGTCGAAGACCTGCTGCCCATCGCCATGGTCGGCTCGTCCCCGGTGGTCTTCGTCACGCGGCCGGATTTTGCGGCCAACAGTGTCGATGAATTGGTCGAGATGGCGCGCAAGAATCCGGGCAAGCTCAGTTTTGGTTCAGCCGGCATCGGCTCCTTCGCCCATGTCATGACCGAGGTCATCAAGGATAAGGCCCGGGTCTTCATGGTGCACATTCCGTACCGCGGCGGTGCCCAGATATTGACCGATGTGATCAGCGGCCAGATCGATCTGGGCGTGACCACGGTCGCCAACGCAGCGTCCATGATTGCCGCCAAGCGCGTCAAGGTGCTGGGCGTTTCTTCCAGAAAGCGGGTGGCCATCATCAAGGATGTGCCGACCTTCGCCGAATCGCGCGCACTCAAGGACCTGGAGATGCAGGTCTGGGCTCTGATGTTCACGCCGCTTGGCACACCGCCGGCTGTGGTCAACAAACTCAGCGCTGCCATCAATACCGCAATGGAACTGCCGAGCATCAAGGCGTTGCTGGCCAAGCTGGGGGCCGAACTGCCAAGCCTGTTGAATCCGGCGCAGGCGCAGGCCTTTTTGCAGGCCGAGGCGAAGCTATACCGCCCGGTGGTCAGCCGCATCAAGCCGGAGTAGCGCATGGCCAGTCCACCGTTGCGAGTCGGCATTTGCGGCTTCTTTCTCGAATGCAATCGCTGGGCGCCGGTCAGTACGCGTGCCATGTTTGCCGCCGGTCTGGACCTGGCCGGGCCGCTGTTGCAGGCCGAACTGGCGCGTGCGCAACCGCGTACCCTGCCCGACACGGCCGGCTTCATGGCGACCATGACGCAACTCGGACCCTGGCAGCCGGTGGCGCTGCGCATGGCAGCGGCACAGCCCGGTGGTCCGGCTGAGCACGCCTTCTTCGAGGAGCTGGTCTGCGAGATTGAGGCCGGCCTGCGCGCGGCCGCGCCGCTCGATGCCGTCTTCATCTCCGCGCATGGTGCCGCGCTGACAACCGAAAACGACGACCCGGACGGTGAATTGTTTGCCCGCATCCGTGCCGTCGTCGGAGTGCACGTGCCGATCATGGCGGTGTTCGACCTGCATACCAACGTCTCGCAACGCATGACCGACGCGCTGTCGGCTTTTGTCGCCTACCGCTGCAATCCGCACACCGATTTGCGCGAGCGTGGCGAAGAAGCGGCGCGCCATCTGCACACCTTGCTGGCGCAGGGGCCGGGCGTGGTCGAACTCGTCAAACTGCCTTTTGTGCCGCCGGCCACGACACAACTGGTGGCGCCCGGCACGCCCTATGCCGAACTGATCGAACTCGGACAAACGCGTGTTGGCGCCAGCATTCTGAACGTTTCGTTGTGCGGCGGTTTTGCGCTGGCTGATTGCGACAAATGCGGCTTCTCAGTCGTGGTCACGGCGCGTGACGGGGATCGACCGGCGGCGCGCGCGCTGGCGCTCGAACTCGCGCAAACCGTCTGGCAGCAGCGCCATCGCTTTGTCTCGCGCCTGACTTCACTCGATGTTGCGGTGCAGGCCGCGCTCGATGCCGGTACCCCCGGTGGCGCGCCGCTGATTCTGGCCGATGTGGCCGACAACCCCGGTGCCGGTGGCGGCGGCAATACCGTGTACCTGTTGCAGGCGCTGCTTGATGCCGGTGCCCAGGGCGTGCTGCTGGGCGTCTTCACCGACGCGGCGTTGGCGCAGGAGGCCAGCGCACTCGGCGTTGGCGCGCGCTTTATGGCGCGCTTCAACCGTGACAGCGGCGATACCCTGTTCGCCGTGCCCTACCAGCATGCGGCGCACGTGCTGGCGCTGTCCGATGGGCGCTTTGTCGGGCGGCGCGGCATGGTCAAGGGCTCGCAGCAGGAGATGGGCTGCTCGACCCTGCTCGATCTCGGCGGCGTGCGCGTGGCCGTGATCTCGAATCGCCAGCAATTGCTGGACCCGGCGCAACTGGACGTGCTGGGCGTTGATCTGGACAGTGTGCGCGCGCTGGTGGTCAAGAGCCGAGGCCATTTCCGCGCTGCCTTCGATGACTTCGCACCACCCGAGCGCATTCTGGAAGTGGATTGCCCAGGCCTGACCACGCCGAATCTCAAAACCCTGCCCTGGACGCGCATGCCGCGCCCGGTTTTTCCAATCGATGAGCACACAAGCTGGAGTTCCTGACCATGGATTTGTCCCGTTTCCCCCGGCGCCGCTATACGCCATTTGCCACGCCGCTTGAGTTCCTGCCCAACTTCACGCGCGCCCTGAGCCCGCAAGGCGGTGGCCCCAACATCTGGATCAAACGCGATGACATGCTGGGCCTGTATCCGGGCGGCAACAAGACGCGCAAGCTGGAATTCCTGGTGGCCGACGCACTGGCGCAGGGTGCGGACACGCTCATCACCTGCGGCGCGCCGCAGTCGAATCACTGCCGCATCACGCTCGCCGCTGCCGTCAAGGAGGGCCTGAAATGCCGCTTTGTGATTGAGGAACGTGTGCCGGGCAGTTTCAAGGAAAACGCCACGGGCAACCACTTCTTGTTCCGCCTGTTCGGTGTCGAAGCCCTGACCGTGCTGCCCGCTGGCAGCAACATGGGGCACGCCATGCAGCAAGTGGCGGACGAGTTGGCCGTGCAGGGACGCAAGGGCTACATCATTCCCGGTGGCGGCTCGAACGCGCTCGGCGGTCTGGGCTACGTCGCCTGCGCGCAGGAATTGCAACAGCAGTTCTTCGAGCAAGGTGTGCAGATCGACCGCGTGGTGGTCGGCTCCGGCAGTTCCGGCACGCATGGCGGGCTGCTCGCTGGTTTTCTTGGCAACCACATCAATATCCCGATCATCGGCATCGGCGTCAGCCGCGACCCGCAAGACCAGGAGCCCCTGGTGTACAAGGAGGCGCAGGCGGTGTTTGACCTGCTGGACGTGCAGCACACGGTGCCGCGTGAGGCGGTGGTCAGCATCGGCGGCTACTGGCAGCCCAAGTATTCGGTGCCCAATGCGCGCATGGTCGAGGCCGTGCAGATGCTGGCGCGCAGCGAGGCCATCCTGCTCGATCCGGTCTATACCGGCAAGGTCATGGCCGGCCTGATCGGTCTGACGCGCCAAGGCTTTTTCAAGCCCGGCGAAAACGTGCTGTTCGTGCACACCGGTGGTCTGCCTTCGGTCCACGTTTATGAGCGCGAACTGCTGGGGCAGGTGGAGTTGCCGGCTTGAGCCTGCGTTCGGGTTCATCCCAGGACGATCTTGCCGATCGTGCGCCGCATTGCCAACAAGGCATGGGCATGCATCAGATGCCGTGCATCGACCGGCCCAAGATGGTGCTTGAGCGTGGTTTTCAGAACGCCTGCATCGACGGCTTGGGCAAGCTGACGCAGGATGTCTTGCTGACCCACCATGTCGGCTGTCTTGAACATCGCGCGCGTGAACATGCCTTCCCAACTGAAGCTCAGGCTCTTGGCGCGCAGCAGATTCATGTCCAACGGGGCGGCGGCCTCCACCAGTGCACAAAGGTGTCCGAACGGCGCCAGAACCGTGGCCAGATCAGACCAGACGGCCGAGGGCTCGGTCAAACAAAGAACGTAGGCAACCTGTGGTCGACCCAGCGCCTTGAGCTGCGGCGCCAGTGGTGCTGTATGGTCAATAACGGCGTGCGCGCCCAGCGCCAGACAATGATCGCGCGACTCGATGCGTGACGCCGTCGCCACCACATGGAGGTCCGTCAATTGAACTGCCAGTTGAATTGCCATCGAGCCAACACCACCGGCGCCCCCGAGCACCAGCAAGGCCTTGGCCCGCGCGCCGGCGCTTCTCTGCGGGATGCGCATGCGGTCAAACAGCGCTTCCCAGGCCGCCAGGCTTGACAGCGGCAGCGCCGCCGCCTCGACCCAGCTCAGGCTGCGCGGCGCCGGGGCCACCAGGCGTTCATCGACCAAGTGGAACTCGCTGAAGCAGCCGGGTCGCAGCACGCTGCCAGCGTAATAAACCCGGTCACCGATGGAAAAGTCTTTTACCTCGCTGCCGACCGCGTGTACCGTGCCGGCGGCGTCCCAGCCCAACACGCGCGGTTTTTCGTCGGCTGCCGGCTTGGCCCTGGCCATTTTCAAATCGATCGGATTGACCGAGACCGCCTGCACCGCAACGCACAGGTCATTCGGCCCGCAAGCCGGCATCTCGATCTCGGCGTCCTGCAAGGCAGCGCCTGATGCATTGCACCGAATGACAACAGCTTTCATGAATTCGAGACCTTTTCTATTGAGTTCAACGCGTGGCGGGCTTCGGTAATCCGGCCGGACGCATCCAGAACCAGGCCAGCAGGGCCGGCAGGAAACTCAGCGTCAACGCCAGAAATGCCGATTGGTAGGAGAGGATCTTGGCCAGACCCTGCGCCTTGTCCGGCCTGGCGCCGAACTCTAGCAGCAGTCCCACCGCGCCAACGCCAACCGAGCCCCCCATCGACCGGAAAAAATTCACGATCACGGTTGCAGTCGATGCGTATTGCTCCGGTGCCACCTGTGTCACGCCCGCATTGAGGCTGGGGATCGTCAGCCCCAGACCGACCCGTCCCAGGATCGTGACCGCCACAAACCAGCCGAGATGAATCGGATGAAAGAAGCCGAGAAATGCCGCGTTCGACAGGGTGAAGCCCAGCAGGCCAATCAGCAGGGTCCAGCGCATCGAATAGCGGTCGGTCATCATACCGCCAACATACAACATCACCCCCAGCATCACGCCGCCCGGCAGCAAGGCAACCCCGGCCTGCCAGGATTGCCAGCCGCCCAGGTCCTGCAGGTAAACCGGCAGCAGATAAGTGGTTCCGAACAGGCCGAAACCATAGGCGAATGAAATCACGTTGGCGGCAAACACGCCTGGCAAACGCAGCAGCGAAAAATTCAGCACCTGCTGTTGCCGGTGCTTGATCTGATCCAGGCAAAAGAGCAGCAGGCCGAGCACCGCCAGCAAAGCAAAGCAGCCGCCCCAGAGCGGCTGGCGCAGCCAGAGCAGGAAGGCACCGGCCAGCCCCGTGACGAAGGCTGACAGCCACAAGGCCGGCAAGCCGCGCACGGTACGCGGCAAGTCGGCGGGCGCACCGGTGGGCAGGCGCTGGGCTGCCTTGAACCAGGACAGGGCGCACAAGGGAAGGGAGAAGACAAAAATGCTCTGCCAGCCGATCCAGCTGGTCAGCACGCCGCCAACAAAGGGGCCCAGGATCGGAGACATCGTAATGCCCAGGCCGTACAGCGATATGGCGCGGCCACGCAAGGCGGCGGGGAAATTGCTGATGATCACCAGCATGGCGACGGCCTGCGCCGTGCCGGTGAGGAAGCCCTGGGCGACGCGGATCACCGCCAGTCCGATCAGTCCTTCCGGTGGCAGCAAAGCGCCAATCAGGGAGGTCAGCATGAAGCCGCTGATCAAGGCCCGAAACGTGCGCCGCACCCCGAGCTTGCCGATCACGCCGGCGGAGAGCAGCAAGGCCACGGTCATCGCGGCCAGAAAGGCCGACGACAGCACCTGAACCTCCAGATGCGTCGCGTTGAAGTAGGCCTTGATATCCGGAATCGCGACATTGATCACGGTGGTTGACATGATCATGGGAAAGATGCCCATCATCAGCCACAGGATGGTGTCGCGCCGATGGTGCACGCCACCACGACGCGTCAGTGCCGCAATCTCCTGCCCAAACGGATCCTCTGGCGCCGGGCTCATCGGACTTGGCGGCGCAGGCTCACGCGCTGGCCGGCTTGCGCGCCAGCATGCGCAGCGGCTCGTAAACCAGGGTTGCGACGCCGTGCTGGTTCAGCACCGTGTTGCGCGTGCGGATCAGCGCGCGTTCGGGTCTGGAGGTGGCTTTGAGTTCGATGACCTCGACTTGCACCTGCAGGGTGTCTCCGACAAAGGTCGGCCCCTTGATGTGCATGGTCGATTCCAAGAACGCCAATCCTGTGTGCTGGATTGAAGGCACGATCAGTCCCTCGGCAAACGAGAACACCAGCGCGCCGGGAATCACGCGCCCGCGGATCGCCATGCTGTCGCGGTCATGGACGTTGGTGAACAACTCTTCGGTGAACCACGTCAGGTTGTAGAAATTGACCAGATCGGTTTCGGTCACGCTGCGCCGCGTGCTGGCAAAGGTGTCACCCAATGCGAGATCGTCCCAGTAAAACCCACGGCCCAGTTGATGGTGGCTCATCTTTTCAGTCCTTCCAATTTGTTCAAAATTTCATCAACCATGACAGTACGAATCGTCATTGCGAGCGAAGCGCGGCAATCGCGATGACGAAAGTGGCTGTCTTCAATTCCGGAAAGATCAATAGCTTGAATCATGACTTTCAGCGGGGGGCCGCCCAGGCTGGTTCTGCAAGTCCTCAGCGCGTGATGCCGCGCGCCATCAGACGCTCGATGTCGGTAGCCGCGAAACCGGCCTCGCGCAGGATCTCCGCGCTGTGCTGGCCCAAATGCGGCGCTGGAATTTGCTCTTCGCGCAGCGGCGTTCCGAACAGGCGAACCGGCACGCCGATCTGGCGCATCAGTCCTTCGGTCGGATGCGTCACCTCGCGAATCATGCCGACCGCTGCTAGGTGCGGGTCGTGGGTCAGGCTGTCGATGTCGTGCAAGGGCATGCAGGGAATGTCGGCGCCATCGAGCAAATCGATCCATTCCTGTGTCGTGCGCGTGGCCATGGCCTGCGCCACCATGGCATAGAGTTCGTTGATGTGCCGGGTGCGCACGCCGATATTGGCAAAGCGCGGATCCTGCGTGAACCAGTCGGCGTGACCGATCAAGGTCAGAAAACTCGCCCACTGCTTGTCGTTGTAGATCAGGACGCACAGATAGCCGTCCTGTGTCTGGTAGGGGCGGCGATCCTTGACCAGCAGGCGCGGGTAGCCGCTCGGCCCGTTGGCCGGAACAAAGGTTTCGCCCGCCAGGTGGTCACTCAGCACGTACTGCACCATGGTCTCGAACATGGGGATTTCGATCTGCTGGCCAACGCCGGACTGCGCTCGGGCGACGACCGCCGCCAGAATGGTGGTCGACGCCATCAGGCCCACGGTACGGTCTGCCAGCGTCAGCGGCACATAGCGTGGCCGGTCGCCGCTGGCCATGCTCATGATGCTCGGAACCGCCGCCGCACCTTGAATCAGGTCGTCGTAAGCGGGCTTGCCCGCATACGGGCCGGCCTCGCTGTAGCCATACAGGCCGGCGTAAATGATGCGCGGATTGATGGCCTGCAGGCGTTCGTAATCAATGCCCAGCCGGCGCATGGCCTGCGGCCGTATGTTGTAGATCACCACGTCCGCAGTTTCGGCCAGGCGGTAAAACGCCGCCAGGCCGTCGGGCTGCTTGAGGTCGAGTACCAGGCTGCGCTTGTTGCGGTTGACGTGCAAAAAAATGTGCCCCATGCCGGGATTGCGCATCGGGCCGATGCCACGCACGGTATCGCCATCAGGCGGCTCTATCTTCACCACATCGGCGCCCATATCCGCCATCAGTTGTGTGGCGTAGGGCCCCATCAGGACCGAGGTGAGGTCGAGGATGCGCAGGCCCTGCAGCGGGCCGCTCATGAATTTGTTCTCATACCGGGCATCTCATGAATCTGAAAAAACGGGTGGGCGCTTTTCAATGAAGGCGTCGATGGCTTCGAGGTGCTGCGGGCTTTTGTGCGCGATCACCTGCAGGCCGGCCGACATTTGCAGGACCGAGTCCAGGCTCATGGACTGGCCTTCCCGCAGCAGGCGCTTGGTCATGCGCAGCACGTTGCCCGGGTTGCGCACAATGCGCGCCGCCAGCGCACGGGCGGCGGGAAGCAGGGCATCAGCCGCCACCACCTGCGAGACCAGGCCGCAAGCCAGGGCTTCTGCGGCACCGATCGGGTCGCCGGTGAACGCCATCTCCATCGCCTTGGCCATGCCCACGGCGCGCGGCAGCAGCCAGGCGCCGCCGTCACCGGGGATGAGCCCGACGCGCACAAAGCTCTCGGCAAAAGTAGCCTGTTCCGATGCAATGCGCAGATCGCACATGCAGGTGAGATCGCAGCCAGCGCCAACCGCCGGGCCGTTGACGGCGGCGATGATCGGAACCTCGAGCTGGTACAGCGCCATCGTGAGGCGTTGAATACCGGTGATGTACCACTGGCGGATGCTGGCCGGCGACATCTCGTCGCCGCAGAAACGGCGCATGTCCTTGACGTTGCCGCCCGATGAGAACACGCTGCCTGCCGCCGTCAGGATGACGGCGCGGACCGACATGTCGGCGCGAATGCGCTCGCAGGCGGCGACGAATTCATCGACCGCCGTATTGCCGGTCAAGGCGTTGCGCACCTCGGGCTGGTTCATGGTCAGCGTGACCACGGGGCCGTCCTGTTCGTAGAGTAAAAAATTCGTCATGTGCAGCCTCCTGAAAATGTTGATTTGGTGGATCGGTGGGTTTGTTGCGCGTCGGGTTCAGGCACTGGCCATCGCAAGGGCCTCGACACTGAGTCGCTGCAACATGAAGTCGAGCACGCTGGCGCTTGACGCCTGCATCAGTTCGCCACCCAACTGGCGCTGCCAGAAGGCTTCCGAGCCGAAATCCATGCGCCATTCATGCAGGCGCCGTGTCCAACGGTGCAGCGGGTATTCGGCTGTGGTTCCCATCGCCCCATGTACGCCGTGCGCTGTGGCCGCCACCAGACTGACCGCCGCGCTGGCGCGCGCCTTTGCCAGGGCCGCCAAGGGATCGGCTGTAACCGGTGCGCCGTGGGCAAAGGCCATCTCGGCGGCCATATGCACCGCGTGCACATGCTCAGCCATCTGGCTGAGTTGCTGTTGAATGGCCTGAAATTTCCCGATTGACTTGCCGAATTGAGCGCGCTCGTTCGCATAGGCCAACGTTCGTTCGAGTACGGCCGTCATGGCGCCCGCCATCATGGCGGCCCACAGGACCGCGCCAACCTCGCGCAGGGGCTTGGCGTCGCCCAGGGAAATGGCGTCGATCGGCCAGGCCGCCCAGCACAGACGCGAGCGCAAGCTGCCATGAACGAGCGGGCCTTCTGGTAGCGCGCTGCTGGTCGGCAGGAGCCAGGCTTTGCCATTGACATTCATGGCGACCCAAGCGGCCACGTGCGCAAAGGGAACCGCATGCGCCACAACACCGCCTTGCGGCGTTTGAACAAGCTGAGTGGCAAGCGTGGCACAGCCTCGCATCTGTGCAAGGTCTGACGGCGCCAGTAATGAGCGCACATACATCGTCGGCCCCAGCGGCAGTGGCAAGGCATGGCGACCGGCCGCCAGAAGCAACCCAAAGCTGTCATGCCAGCTCAGGTCGGCACCACCTGCCGCTTCGGCAACCCAGGTTTGCGTGAAGCCGGAGTCGTCGAGCGCGGTCCACATGGCAGCCGCATCGTGCGTCAATTCAACCTGTCGCACGGCTTCAAGCGTACAGAGATTGGCCAGCAGCTTCTCTGCGGCATCAGTAAATAAGGGGTCCATTGGCTTGTCGAATCCGGGCTATCGCAGACCAAGACCGCGTGCAATCATGCTGCGCAAGATTTCACGGGTCCCGCCACGCAGTGAATAAGAGGGTGCAACCTGGGTGACGTAGCTCAGGGTGCGCAGCAACTCGTCGTCCTCAACGGCGTCGTCGCTGGCGGCAAGTTCATCGGCGATCCAGATCGGTATGTCCTGCTCGAGTTGGGTGCCCAGGTCCTTCATCAAGGCCGCCTCGATGACCGGGCTTTCGCCATTGGCCAGTCGCGCCGTGGTGGCAATCGACATGGCGCGCAGGACGGCCAGCTCGATCACGACGCGGCCGGCCAGGCGTGCCTGCGACTCCGTGACGCCGCCGTTCGCGCTGGCGCGTTTGCGCAGATAAGCCAGCCAGGCATCGAGCAGCACGATGCTCGAGTAGATTCGCTCCGGCCCGCTGCGCTCGAATGCGAGTTCGGCCGTGACCTGTTGCCAGCCGGCGCCTTCGGTGCCAATCAGGGCATCGTCGCTGAGCAGCACATCGTCAAAAAATACTTCATTGAAGTGCGCGTCGCCGGTCAGGTCTTCAATCGAACGCACCCGGATGCCGGGCAGGCGCAGGTCAACAATGAACTGGGACAATCCCTGCTGGCGGTCATCGGCGCTGCCCGAGGTGCGCACCAGGGCAATCATGTAGTGCGAGCGGTGCGCGTTGGTGGTCCAGAGCTTCTGGCCGTTAAGCTTCCAGCCCTGATCCTGCTTGACGGCGCGGCTGCGCACGCTGACCAGATCGGAGCCGGACTGCGGCTCGCTCATGCCGATGCAAAAGAAGGCTTCGGCAGCGCAGATTCGCGGCAGATAAAAAGCCCTCTGGGCTTCGGTGCCGAACTTGTAGATCAGCGGACCGCTTTGCCGATCGGCAATCCAGTGCGCAGAAACCGGCGCACCTCGCGCCAGCAATTCTTCCACCAAGACATAGCGGCAAAACGGGTCCAGACCGGCTCCGCCGTAGGCTTTGGGCAGCGTCACGCCAACCCAGCCGCGGCGCGCCATGGCCTGGCTGAACGCGGCGTCAAAACCCATCCAGGAGCGGGCCCGCCGATCCGCTGGCATGCCCTGCAGTTGCTCGTCCAGAAATGCCCTGACGTCTTGCCTCAAAGCCCGTGCGTAATCGGGCAGAAAGGCCAGACCCAAAGGCTGTGCCAGACTCATTTCAGGCCCGCCTCGAAGGCGTTCAGGGCTTCGGTGCCGGCGCGGCCCCGGCGGTCAATGTTCTGCGCCCATTCCTTGGCCACCGATCCCATGGCTTGGCTGAGAACCTGCTTGTCCGCTGCGCTCAAGGTCACCAACTTGATGCCGGCTTTCTTGGCGATTTCAATGTCGCGCGCCTCGTCCTTTTCAACCTTGTCACAGGCCGACCGCGCCAGTTCCTCACCCATGGCCGTCAGTTCACGCTGCACCGGACCGGGCAGCGTGGCCCACTTCTTTTCGCTGATCAGGTAATTCGCGACAAAGCTGCCAAAGTTCTCGCCCACGGTCGAGAATTTGGAGATCTTGTGCAGGTCGTACGGTGGCAGGCTGTTGAAGGGAAATAGCATGCCGTCGATGGTGCCGCGCGAAAGGGCTTCGTAGACATCCGGTGTCGGGATCTGGATCGGAATGGTCTTGATCTTCTTGAGCGCAAGTTCCTTGGCGGAACCGGTGGTGCGGATCTTCTGTCCTTCGAGGTCTTTCAGCGTTGCGAACTCTTTCCGTGTGACCAGTTGGTACGGTGGCAGGACCAGCGTGAACAGCAAGCGCACACCGTTGGGCTCGAAATCCTTCTTCGCGATCAGGCCGCCGGGCTTGGCCAGGTTCCAGTAAGCCAGTGTGCCTTTGCACGAGCCGGTGAAGTTCAGCGGCAACTCGGCCACCACCGACAAGGGCATCTTGTCGGTCACAAAGGCCGGCGCCACATAGGCGATATCGATCACGCCACTTTGCGCCAGGGCCAGCATGTCCTTGGACTTGCCCATCTGTTCGGCCGGGTAATACTCGAACTCCACGCCCAGACCCTTTGCCTTGAAGCGTTCCATCAGGGGTTTGACGGTGTACTCGGGGATGTAATGCGAAAGCGGAAACGAGTCAGCGATCTTGATCTTGATCGTTTGCGCCGAAACCGGGCTGGCGCCAGCCAGTGCCGTCAGGGCCAGGGTCAGGGCGAGCGGGGAAAGTGCTGTCTTCATGTGGTGTCTCCTTATTGGTTTGGAAAATCAGGGGTTCATGGTCGATGGCAACCAGGTGATCAGCGCCGGAAATGCCACGAACAGAACCAGCAGGCCCATGTGGGCGATCACGTGCGGCCAGACGCCGGCAAACACCTCCTTCAGAGGTCGCCCGGTGTAGCGTGACACGACAAAAACGTTCAGCCCGACTGGCGGTGTGACCAGACCGACCTCGGCCGTGACAATCACGATCACGCCAAACCAGACCGGGTCAAAACCCATGGAAAGGATCAGCGGCAGCACCACCGGCACCGTCAGGATCAGAATGGCGATCTGGTCCATCAGGCAGCCCAGGATCAGGTAGCCGCACAGGATCAAGGCGATCACGACCCACTTCGACAGGCCCTGATGCGAGACCCAGGCCACGATCATTTGCGTGCTCTGTGTCAGAGAAAAGAAATAGCCAAAAATCTTGGCGCAGACAATGATCATGATGATCATGCAACTGGCCTGAATGGCGCGCATGCAAGCCTTGAACAGAGTTCCCCAGTTGATCCGGCCGGCACGCACGGCCAGGGCAAAGGCGCCGAACGCTCCGATACCCGAGGCTTCGGTGGGCGTCGCAACACCGGTGTAGATGACGCCGGTCACTGCCATGAAGAGCACCAGCATGGGGCCGACCACCTTGAGCGAGCGGAATTTTTCCATCATGGTGTAGGAATTGCCGAGCGGCGCCCGCTCGGGCTTTTGCCACACCAGAAACCAGACCGTCAACATGATCGTGACCGTGACCATCAGCCCCGGCACCACGCCGCCGACCAGCAACTGGCTGATGCTGACATCGGCAATGATGCCGTAGAGCACCAGCGCAATGCTGGGGGGAATCAGCATGGCCAGCGTGCCAGAGATCGCCACCACGCCGCCCGCGAGTTGCGGCTCGTAGCCCTGCTTGAGCATGGCCGGAATGGTGGTGGCAGACAGTGTTGCTGCGGAAGCGGTGCTGGAGCCCGAGATGGCACCGAAGCCAGCACCGGCCAGTGCAGTGGCCATGGCCAGACCGCCGGGTACGCGCCCGACCCAGGTGGCCGCCGCCTTGAACAGGTTATCGGCCACGCCACTCAGGATGACGAACTCGGCCATCAGGATGAACATCGGGACCGAGATCATTTCGTAGGTGCCGGCGGTCGATAAGGGCGTTGTTGAAACGACACCGGTCAGGGCATCCATGCCGCCGACCCAGTACAAACCCAGACAGCCCGAGACGGCAAGCGCGAACGCTACCGGCATGCCAATGGCGAGCATGGCGAACATGATCGCAACGACGATGGCGGCCATCATGATTCCACTCCCTCGGTGCCGGAAATGGGCGGCAGCGCCAGCCAGGGCTTGCCCGTGCTCAGGGTCGCCAGATAGCCCCAGAGGTTGAGCAGGCTGCGAACGGTGAGCAGACCAAAGCCCATCGGCAGCAGGAAACTGGTGGTCCAGGTTGGCACCTCCAGCCCGCTGGTCAGCGAGGTTCCCATGACCCAGTCGTTCCAGGTGCTCTTGGCCGCAATCCAGGCGATGAAAGCAAACACCGGCGCCGCAATCGCCGACGTCAGCGCTTCAAACACATAGCGTGTGCGCTGGCTGACGTAGTTGTGCAGGATATCGACCGACACGTGGCCGTGCGTGCTGTGCGTGTAACTGATGGAGTAGAAGAAAACACCGGGCAGCAGGAAAACTGAAATGGCGTCGTATGACCATGACAGCGGTGCGTTAAAGATGTAGCGCAAGGAGACATCGGCCACCACGACCATCATCAGCGCAAACAGCATGATGCAGGCCACGTAGGCGCAAAGCCGGTCGATCACCCGTATCGTGCGCAGTGAGTATTGATAAAGATTCAAGAAGTGTCTCCTTCGTAATTGGATTTTTCTAGCTCAACGCCTGCTCAATCGCTTTGCAGGTCTTCATGAGTTGAGCCGCATGACGGGTCATCAGCGGCTTGAAGCGCTGAATGGGTCCGCCAGCACCCACCACATAAATCTCACCGTCGACCACCACCGTGGCGGCAATCGACATCAGGTCGGCAATGTTTTCACCAATCACCTGATACCACCCGCGAGAGCGGTGCGCGGCGAGTTCGGCACTGAGTTTGGCGGCCGAAGTAAGGGTCTTGTCGGTTCGCCTGTCAAATTTCATCCGCGCCAGCGTCTGGCTTAGTTCGGTCGGTTCCAGCGCGCCCAGGATGGCTTTACCGGTGGCCGAACAGTGCAGTGCCTTGACCTCGCCCACCGTGGGCGAGAAGCGAATGCTTTGCCGGCACTCCACAACATCAAGGTAGGTAATCGCGTCGCCTTGACGTTTGCCCAGAACAACGGTCTCGCAAAGGTCGTCGCAGAGTTGCTGCAGGTGCGGATTGATTTGCGAGAGCACAGGGATGGCGGCCGAAATCGCTTCCACTTGGCGGCTGAGCTTCTTTGTCAGGTAGTAACCATGGCGTCGACTCACTTCGTACAGATAGCCGCGCGCCTGCAAGGTTTTGATCAGGCCATGCGCAGAAGAAGGCGGGATGGCCATTTTTTCAACGATCACAGAAAGTGTCATGGGGCATTTTTCATTTGAAAAAAGCTCGATTAAATCCAGCGTTCTGTCTGCGGTTTTGATGCCCATGCGTTTTATGTATGTGAAAAATTATTCCTACTTGAGAAATTATTAGATCGCCAAAATCTAAAGTCAATCAGGTAGATACCCTTGGTCATAGGAAGAATCACCATTTCAACGGACAGATTCAGGTCGGCTGCGGGGTTCCCATGACCGTCAGTTGCCGGGCGCGGCGCACCAAGTTCTTCCATCTCAATCGACGCTCGCATTGCAGTACGCAGTCAACGCCATGAAAACACTTCAATAATCCTTGTATAATCAAATCATGGACAGCTCCTCGGCCATCAAGATCTTCGAATCCCTGTCTTCCGGCATTCGTCTGGACATTTACCGGTTGCTGGTCAAGACGGGGCCAGAGGGGATGGTGGCGGGCGAAATCGGCGCCGCGCTGGCGCTGCCGCCGACCAATCTGTCCTTCCATTTGAAAGCGCTGACGCAGTCGCAACTGCTATCAGTGGTGCAGGAAGGGCGCTTTCAGCGCTTCCGTGCCAACTTGAATCTGATGCAGGATTTGATCGTCTATCTGACGGCCGAATGCTGTTCCGGTCATCCCGAGTTATGCGCCGAGTTGTGTTCGCCTGCGACTGCGACTCGTGCGTCGTCATCATCCAACCGTTCACGGAGATCATCATGAAGAAACTGCAAGTGTTCGACCCGGCCCTGTGCTGCAGCAGCGGCGTCTGTGGCGTGGAGGTGGACCAGAAACTGGTGGCCTTTGCCGCTGATGTGGACTGGGCAAAGAAGAACGGCGCTCAGATTGAGCGCTTCAACCTGGCGCAGCAGCCGATGGAATTTGCCGGTAATGACATCGTCAAGGGTCTGTTGCAACGCAGCGGCGAAGGCGCCTTGCCGGTGACCCTGCTTGATGGCGAACTGGCCCTGGCCGGGCGCTATCCGAGCCGTGACGAACTGGCACGCTGGACCGGGCTTGAAGCGTCCGCCGCGCCGGTTGCGGCCGCTGGCAGTTGCTGTGGCGGCGGTCGTTGTTGCGCTTGATCCAGCACCGGCCCCACACATGAAATTCCTGCAAAACCCGCCGCGTTTTCTGTTCTTCACCGGCAAGGGCGGCGTTGGCAAGACTTCGATTGCCTGTGCCACCGCCATCACACTGGCAGCACAAGGCAAGCGCGTGCTGCTGGTCAGCACCGATCCGGCCTCCAACGTCGGCCAGGTCTTCGGCATCGCGATTGGCAACCAGATCACCGCCGTGCCCGAGGTCGCCAACCTGAGTGCGATCGAGATCGACCCGCAAGCGGCGGCCCAGGCTTACCGGGATCGCATCGTCGGCCCGGTGCGCGGTGTGCTGCCTGACGCCGTGGTCAAGGGCATCGAGGAACAGCTCTCTGGCGCCTGCACCACCGAGATTGCCGCCTTCGACGAGTTCACCGCCTTGCTGACCGACGCGGCGCTGACGCGTGACTACGCGCACATCATTTTCGACACAGCGCCGACCGGCCACACGATTCGCATGCTGCAGTTGCCCGGTGCCTGGAGCGGTTTTCTGGAAGACGGCAAGGGCGACGCCTCCTGTTTAGGTCCCTTGGCCGGGCTGGAAAAGCAGCGCACCCAATACCAGGCGGCGGTTGATGCGCTGGCCGATGCGGCGCGCACCCGCCTCGTGCTGGTGGCGCGGGCTCAGGCCTCGACGCTGCGCGAAGCCGCGCGCACGCACGAGGAACTGGCCGGCATTGGTTTGTCACAGCAATACCTGGTGGTCAACGGTGTCATGCCAGCGAATGAGGCCGCGCAGGACGCGCTGGCCGGCGCCATTTGCACGCGCGAACAGGTGGCACTCGCCGCCATGCCGGCCGTCCTGCTGACGCTGCCGACCGATCAGATTGCGCTCAAGGCCTTTGACCTCGTAGGCTTGGCCGCACTGCGCCAGTTGCTGACGGAGTCGGCGTCCGCCGCGACCGTGGTGGCTGACGAAAAAATCACAATCGATGCACCGAGTCTGGCGCAACTGGTCGATGAAATCGCCGCCGACGGCCATGGCCTGGTGATGCTGA
>CAIXNB010000204.1 GCA_903920695.1 uncultured beta proteobacterium | reverse complement strand
CTCCTCCCTTTCTTTCCCTGTGCCCGGAACAGTGTTCCTGGGGTCCAGTTTGGAGTGTCGGCCCGAAATTTGAAAGAAAACACCCAACACCGCTTCCACCTCGCTCGAAAACACCTTGTAGCCGCCACGGTTGATCACGTCCTTGATCCGGTCCAGGATCCGCACAAAGCCGCTCTCGTCCATGCTGCCGATGTCGCCCGAATGCCAATAGCCATCGGTAAAGCTCTCGGCGGTGGCCTTCGGGTTCTGCCAATAGCCCTTGACGACCATCGGCCCCCGAATCCAGATTTCTCCGCTCGTGCCACACGGCAGCGGCGTACCGTCGAAATCGGCGATGAAGATTTCGGCGCAGGGTACGGCGATGCCGACCGTGTCGGCGTGACAGGCCGTCGAGCCCACCGGCATCATGGTCGCGGGCGAAGTGGTCTCGGTCGCGCCATAGGCGTTCATCAATTCCAGTCCGCCGAGCTTGTTGGCCAGGGCCTCAATCGTCGCCGGCGGCATCGGCGCACCGCCATAAGCGCCAATGCGCCAGTCTTTGAGCGCCAGGCCGGAGAAGTCCGGCTGCAGCAGACACAGGTTGTACATGGCCGGCACCATCAGGGTGTGCGTCATGCGCTCGCGCTCGGCCAACTCAAGAAAAGTCTTGGCCTTGAACGCCGGCATGACGATCAGCGTCATGGCGCAGCGCACGGCCGTCAGCACCAGCGCCACCAGCCCGGTCACATGGCTCATCGGGACCGAGATGACACTGCGGTCCGCTGGCCCCAGGCCCATGCCTATCTCGAAATGCATGGCCGAATGAATGACACCCAGGTGGGTCAGAATCGCGCCTTTCGGGCGACCGGTGGTACCCGACGTATAGAGGATGTAGGCAGCGTCTTCTTCCGAGCCGGCGTACGCTGCCAGCGGCAGCGCATGGCGGCCCGCGTCTGCCATTTCTTGCAGCGTGCGGCAACCCGCTTGCGGCAGCAGGCAGACACGCAAGCGCAAAGCCGGCAGCAGCGCCGCATCGGGCAAACGCGCCACGGTTTCGCGCTCGCAGAACAGCGCGCAGCAGCCCGAATCTTCGAGCATGTAGGCGATCTCGGATGGGCTGGAGCGCGTGCCGATAGGCACCGCAATCACGCCGAGTCGGGCCAGGGCAAACGTGATGATGACAAAGGACGCGCTGTTACCCAGTAGCAGCGCGGCGCGGTCACCGGGTTTGAGTCCCTTAGCCGCCAGGCCAGCGGCCAGTTCGTCCGACTGCGCCTGCAGCTCGTGCCAGCGCAAACGCAGTTCGCCATCGACCAGTGCCTCGCCCTCGGGGCAGCGCGCTACGGCGTCCGACAGCAGCGTGTAGACGCTGCCAGGCCGGTCGGCAAAGCAGCGTATCCGGCGACCATCAAAATGCAGCTCTTCCTGAATCCCCGGAACGGCAGAGAACCAGAGCGCGGCCGTCATGCGAGCGCCTGCACATCAAGCCCTGAATTGGCACCGCGTTCAATCACAAAACTGTGGTCAAACAGGCTGCCGGAATGGTTGACATCGGACTGGGAAATCAGCACCGCCAATTTGGAACCTTTGAGTTGGTGAATAACATCGGCCAGGCGCATCGACAGGGCTGGCGCCACGCCCTCGAAGGGCTCATCGAGCAGCAACAGGCGCGTGCCCACGGCCAAGGCGCGGCACAGGGCGACGAGCTTTTGCTGCCCGCCTGAGAGTTGCAGCGCGCGCCGGGACCGCATGTCCGCCACCTCAGGCATCAGGCTGTAGACAAAATCAAGTCGCGCTTCACGCCTGAGCGTCTTGCTAACCCAGATCGGCAGCAGGATGTTTTCTTCCACCGTCAATTGCGGCACCAGACCGCGGTCTTCCGGCATGTAGCCAATGCCCAGGGCGGCGCGCTCATGCCGTGCATGCTGATCCAGGTTTTCACCCAGAAACGCGATATGGCCCGAAGTGGGCGACAGATGTCCCATCACGGTGCGCATGAAAGTGGTTTTGCCGGCGCCATTGCGTCCCATCAAGCCGACCATCTCGCCTTCGCGAATCTGCACATTGAGGTCACGCAGCGCCGGCATCAACTGGATGTTCACGGCGAGATGCGACGCCTCCAACAGTAGTTCGCTCATTTGGCACCTCCTGTGACGTAATTGCGCACGTCCTGATTGGCCATGACCGCGGCCGGCGCGCCGTCGGCGATGACGCGCCCGCTGTAGAAAGCAATGACGCGCTCGGAGAAATTCGCAACGATCTCCATGTCGTGCTCGACAAACAGAATCGTCACGGACTCGTCCTGCATGGCGCCCATGACGCGTTCCATGGTCGGAAACTTTTCGTCGGCGCTGACGCCGGAGGTCGGCTCATCAAGCAGCAGCAGCTTGGGCCGCCGTGCCAGGGCCATGGCGATGTCGAGCAGCTTTCTGACGCCACCCGCCAGTTCTTGCACCAGGCGGTTGGTATAAGCCTGCAGTTGGAACTTTTCCAGCAGGGCCTCGGCGCGCGCGCGCGCCGCCGGGCTGTCGGCTGGCTGCCAAAGGGATTGGCGTGGCTCGGAGGCCGCAACCGCCACCAGCAGATTCTCCAGCGCCGTCAGCTCCAGGCATAGCATGGGAATCTGGAACGAGCGGCAGATGCCCATACCAGCAATCGACTGGTGCGTCAACCGCGTGATGTCCTGGTCATCGAGCAGAATCTGTCCGGCATCGGGTTTCAGATAACCGGTGACCATGTTCACGAAAGTCGTCTTGCCGGCGCCATTGCTGCCGATCACACTGAGGCGCTGGCCGGCCGGAATATCGATGCAGATGTCTTCGGCCGCGACCACCGCCCCGAAACGCTTCATCAGGCCACGCGCGCAAAGCAGGGGTTTGCTCATGACTGCCCTCCTGTTGCGGCGCTGGCGGCTTGCGCCTTGCGCCGGCCCGGCGCCGGCCATAAGGAGCCCAGTCCTTCGGGCCGGAACATGATGACCGCCAGCATGAAGACGCCCAGCGCCAACTGCCAGGTATTGGGGAAATAGAGGTTGGAAAACGAGCGCACGATCTCCAGCAGCAAGGATGCGGCAAAGACCGCCGGCACACGCCGGTAGCCCGCCAATACCGCCACGAAGACCAGTTCGCCCGAGGTCGTCCAGTTGGCAAAATTGGGTTCCACATGGCCCAGCGCCTGCGCCGTGATGGCACCGCTGGCACCACCAAGCAAGGCGCAGATCACGAAGCTGGTTCCCAAGGAGCGCCGGGCCGAGGCACCGAGGTATTCCACGCGCAAAGGGTTGCCGCGCACCGCCAGGGCCATCAGCCCGGCGGCGGAGTTCCAGTAGACCGAGACCAGCCAGCCGGCCAGAACCGAGACGACGACCGTCAGGCAATACAGCACATATTCCGCATTCCCGCTGTGCAGGGCCAGACCCAGCACGGTCGGCTTGACGATGCTGATGCCATCCGATCCGCCCAGCGCGTTCGACTTCGAGAGCAGGCCGAACAAGACCATGGACAGGGCCAGCGTCAGCATGGCAAAAAAGATGCCGCGGTAGCGCACTAGCAGCGGCGCAAAGATGGCGCCGATCAGGCCCGCCACCAGCGTGCCGAGAAAAATCCGCAGCACGGCGTCCTGGACGCCCAACAGCGTCGGTGCCAGCGCTGCAGCGTAGGCGCCCAGCGCCAAGAACATGCCCTGGCCAAAGGTGGCGCCACCGCCACGCATCAGGATCACAATGCCCAATACCGCCAGCCCATTAGCGGCCGACATGGTGACCAGAAACTGCAGCCAGGTCGGTAGCAGCAGGCCCGCCAGCAGCAGAACGATGGCAGCGATAACGGCCATCCGAAACGATTGGGTGGCACGCATCAGATCAACCTCGCCTTGACACTCTGGAACAGTCCTTCAGGACGAAAGATCAGCACCGCCGCCATCACCAGATAAATGCTGAAGAGTTCAATCTCGGGCATCAGATGAACCGCCATGGATCGCGCCAGGCCGACAACCAGCGCACCCACGGCCGCGCCCTGGATGCTGCCAAGGCCGCCAATGATGACCACCGCAAAGCTGATGATGATGACGCTGACCGAGAGCCCCGGCTGGACCGAGATCATGGGTGCCGTGAAGGCGCCACCAAGCGCCGCCAGAAAGACGCCGACCGTGAAAGCGACGACGTAAACACGCTGGATGTTGACGCCCATGCTGGCGCTCATTTCCGGGTTGTGAATGACGGCCAAAACAATCTTGCCCTGGGTCGTGCGGTTCAGCACGTACCAGGTGATCAGGCCGCAGACGGCCGCCAAGATCATGAGAAACAGGTCATAGCCGCCGATGCGCATGCCGGCAAACAGCACGTTGCCGAACAGTTGCGCCGGTTCCGAAACGTAGTAGGGATTGACACCCCAAACCAGTTTGGTGATGTCCTCCAGCATGAGAAACAAGGCGTAGGTAACCAGCAGCAACACCACCTCATCACGACCGTAATAACGTGCCAGCAGGCCGCGCTCAAGCAGCGGTCCCAGCGTCACCGCCACCGCCACTGCCGACAGCAGCATCGCGACAAGCGAAAAAGCGGGCGGCATGCCAAGTGATGCGGCCAAGGCCACGGCTGTGGCCGCAGCATAGGCCCCGATGGCATAAACGCTGCCGTGCGCCATATTCAGGATCTTGAGCACCCCGAACACGAGTGTCATGCCCAATGACACGATGAACAGCCATGAGGCGTAGGCAACCGCATCAATGGCAATGGGAAAGACAGTTTGCACGGCAGCAATCCTTCAATGCAACTTGGAAAAACACATGGAGCTCAATTGCACTTGGCGCCTGGGAAGCCGGCCTTGATCCAGTCCATACTCTTCATGTTGGCCGGCGGATTGACGCATTCCGCACCAAAGGTCTGCACATCAACCGCCAGCACGCGCTTGCTGGCCGCGTCGTATTTCGTCTTGCCAATCGCTGTGCCCTGAATCGCCTGATGCCCATCACCGAGTGCCATGCGAACCTGTCCGCCGGGGGTGTCGAAAGTCGAATTGCGCAGGGCGTCGGAAAGCTGTTCCGGCGTCGGCTTCTTGCCGCCGTTTTTCGCCATGGCCGTTTCGACCGCCATCTTCACGCCCATGAAGGCCTGCGTCATGCGGTAGCCGGCCTGCACCGGCAGCACCTTGTGCATGGATTGGTAGCTGGCCTGGAACCAGTCATTGATCGGGCTCTTGGCCGACAGAATGCCGTAAGCACCGCGCGCACCGATGATCGAGCCGTCTGGCATCTTGTCGAGCAAGCCCGGCAAGACGTGATCGGCCGCGCTCAGGACCAGGGTCGTGTCCTTGAACAGGCCGCGCGCTGCGCCCTGCAACAAAAAGCCCTGCAAGTCACCGCCCCACAGACTGGAGTAGGTGATGTCCGCCTGCTTGCCCCCGAGCACCGAGACCTCGGTGCCGTATTGGCCGGCGCCGAACTTGGGAAGCAAGTCGGCACCCATCTTGGCCTGCGGATAGGCGTTGGCCATGCCGGCCAGGAAGTCGCCACGCGAATCAAGTCCCCACGCGTAATCCTGATTGATCAGGTTCATGGTATTGACTTTGACGTTGTGGGACTTGAGGTAGCGCACCAGCGACACGTTGTCCATGGCAGCGTGCGAGGCCGTGCGGAACACATATTTCGGGCTCGCGTCCTCGAAGATCCGCGGTGAGCCGCAATCAAACAGAACGAGGAATTTCTTCAGTTCATCTGCCACTGGCGCCACCGCCAGGCAATCGCCCGAACCCACGTAGCCAATCACCGCGTCAACGTTTTCGCGCTGGTACAGATTGCGCAGTTCCTGCACCTGTTTGGCACCACCACCGTTCTCGTCGACCAGAACCATTTCAATCTTCAAGCCACCAAAACCAGGCTTGTTATAGGGTGCTGGTGCGGTCGCCTTGTTGAACTGCTCGACCATGAGCTTGGCCGCATTGGCCGCCGGCACGCCGAAACTCTCGGCCGCCGGGCCGGAGAGAAAAGTCACAACGCCGAGCTTGAACGTCTCCTCGGCTTGCGCTGCGCCAGCCAGTGTCAGCAAGCTCGCAGCCGCCAGCATGCCGATCAGGCGACCTCGGGTCTTGCCCATCAGTTTGGATGAAATCATGTCTCGTCTCCTTCAGTTGATACTCAAAGGCGCTCGCGCGCCACCATAAATGATCCGTCAATCGACGGATGCCTACCTGCTCTTTGTGTGCGCCAAGCGCACGATTGATTGAGCCCTTGCCTCAATGGATTGCGGCATACATGATGCCTTCCTGCGTCGCGTCGGTGGCCGAGAACTCCACCACCACCTTGCCCTGTTTGGCAACCAGAATCCGATCCGACAAGGCCATGACTTCGGGTAGATAGGAAGAGATCACCACAACGGCTTTTCCAGCGTCGGCCAGGCGATTGATCTCCGCGTGAATTTCAGCGATGGCGCCGACATCGACGCCACGCGTGGGCTCATCGAAGATGATGACCTCGGGTTCCTGCACCAGGGACTTGGCGATCACCACCTTCTGCTGATTGCCGCCCGAGAGTTCAATCACTTTGACATTGCGACTGATGGCACGCACGTTGAGCAGGCGACTCCAATGTTCACCGACGGCGCTGGCGCGGGCCGGCGATACGGTGCCGAAGGTCTTGTCCGACTTGCCGAGCAGGCCCATGTAGATGTTCTGTGCGATCGACATGGTTTCAAAGAAACCTTCGACTTTCCGGTCTTCGGTGACATAGGCGATGCCATCCCGAACCGCCTGGCGCGCCACACGGTAGCGCACCGGCTTGCCACGCAGCAGCACTTCGCCGCCGTGAAAGAAATCGCGCTTGATCAAGCCCGCCACCACCTTGAAGGTCTCGGTGCGGCCGGCGCCTATCAGTCCGAAAACGCCGGTGATCTGACCCGCGAAAACGGAAAGTGAATTGTTCTTCACCATCGAGGCCATGCGCAGGTTGCGCACCGACAAAACGCATTCGCCCTGCGGCCGCACGAAGGTCTTCTTTTGCCCATAGAGCGTCTGCGACAGATCACGTCCGACCATCGCCTGCACCACGCGCGCCCGGTCAAAACTCGACTTCTGATCGGTCACCACATGATGGCCGTCGCGCAACACCGTGATGCGATCAGCCAGCAGCAGCGCCTCTTCCAGCGCGTGAGAAATGAAGATGACCGAGACACCCCGCTCCTTGAGCTTGAACACCAGGTCAAAGAAGTATTTCTTCTCCTCCGGTGTCAGGCTGGCGGTCGGCTCGTCAAAGATGATGATGCTGGCCTGATGCAGCACCGCACGCGCAATCTCCACCATTTGCTTCTTGGCCGCGCCCAGCAAGCTGACGGTGGCGGTCGGATCAACATCAAAATTGAGCGACTGCAGAAACTGCTGCGCCGATATGTAGACACCGCGCAAGCGGTTGAAAAATTTCTCCTGGCCCAGAAACAGGTTCTGGGCCACGGTCATGGTGGGCACCAGGCTGGTTTCCTGAAACACCATGGCAATGCCATGATGCAAAGCCTGCAATGGCGTCACCAATTGCACCTCTTTGCCATGTACCAGCATTTGCCCGGAGCTCAGTGGCACGACACCCGCCATGATCTTGGTCAGCGTCGACTTGCCGGCCCCGTTCTCGCCCAGTAGCGCGTGGATCTCACCCCGGCGCAGCGTGAAGTCGACGTTCTCGATGGCCGGTACACCGCTGTACTTCTTGGTTGCCTGGCGCAACTCCAGCACGATGTCGGCGTCCTGGCTGGCGGCTGCGCTGTGAAGGTTTTGTGTCATACCCGTTTCTCCGCCTGGTCCAGATCGATTCGCAGCAAGCGAGCCGATCCCTTTGAAGCAAGCCACAAGGCACCGCCACACTCCACCGCCGACGTGATGCCATGGTGCTTGCCATCGACTTGACTGTGCAGCGACGACAGAATGCGGCCGTCATCCGATACCCGCAACACCAGCCCGTAGGAGCGCGGCGGTGCCCAGGGCTTTAGCACGCCCATCTGCTTGACGCCGGCGCCTTGCAGCGGTTCCAGAAAGCTCAGGCCCGAGGCCAGCGCTGGCGCGATCCAGTAGCGGGGATCGATTTCTTCGAGCATGCGTTTGCGGTAGGCCGGTTCACGCAGCACGAACTCCACCAACTGCGTGCGGCAGACAAAACAACTCAACCAGAAGCCACCGCTTGCCGCAACACCCATGCGCGAGGGGTAACCTGGCAACTCATGCATGAGTTCCCGGCGGCCCCGGGCCATTGCCACGCTGTGGCGCCAGCTCTCGCTATACAGGGCGCCGCCCCTGAACGGCAGCACGCCAAACGCATGGCGAAGTCCGCTGGCCAGTTGTTCCTTTGCGTCAGTTTCGGGGTTCCAGCGCGCCACGCGTCCGGTGTTGCCGAGTTCCATCAGGTCATGACACCACTGGTTTGGCCCTCGACGCTGCGAACCATCGCTCAGCAGGATGGAGCCGTCGGGTTCGAACGCCAGGGCGTTGACGCAGTGCAGTGCCTGGCCTTGCACCGCATCAAGGCTCTCGCCGTTGGTAATGACGCCGCCGCTGGCCACATGCAAGATCTGAACCCGCTTGCCCGCCAGCGCGATGGCCAGTCGAC
Organism: uncultured beta proteobacterium; assembly: GCA_903920695.1. Classification (GTDB taxonomy): domain Bacteria; phylum Pseudomonadota; class Gammaproteobacteria; order Burkholderiales; family Burkholderiaceae_C; genus Rhodoferax. The sequence continues at coordinate 5,902 of CAIXNB010000204.1, read as the reverse complement.
CCTTGCCGTCAACTGCCAGCGCGCTGATATCGGCATCGAACTGGCGCACCGGCACGGGTTGGCCATTGTCCAGGCGAAAGAGTTCCGCACCGGCGCTCAGCCACAGGTCTTTGCCGTCGCTGGCCAGATCATCGATGCCTGCAAGTTCCGCGACCACCGTCGCCTCGTCGAGCCCCCGGTTGGGTTTTAGCGCGCCGTCCATGACGGGCACCGTGATGGCGGCACTGCCGCGGCCCAGCCAGCGGTCACCGAGATTGCGCAAACGTGTCAGCATCAAAGCGTCCCCCAGCGTTGTCCGTACTGCGAAAAATTCGGGTCGGCCTGGTCGAGCTTGAAGCGACCAATGCGGTTATTGGAAATACCGCCCAGGTAGAGGTAGCCCTGGTGCTCGCGCATCGAGGTGATCATGGGGTGGTTTTCGCCGCCGAGATCCCACAGCGTTTCAATGACCTCGCCACGCTCCGAGAATTTGAGCACGCAACCGGTGTTGATGTTCGGGAACAGCCATTCGTCCACCGGCACGCGCTTGGCCATGCGACGGCGAAAACCGGGCATGCGCATCGCCAGATCGTAGGCCGGCGCGCGCATGCCAACCAGGGCCAGCCAGTAATTGCCGTCGGAGGCGAGGTTGATGTTGTCAGGGTAACCTGGCAGGTTGTCGATCACCATCTCGACCGCACCCTTTTTGGGACCGTCGAACCAGTAGCGCTTGATGCAGCAACCCCAGGTCTCGGCAAACAGGATCGACTGCCCATCGCTGGCGACACAGATCCCGTTGGGGAATTTCAGGCCGCGCAAGACGGTGCGGGTGCTGCCGTCACGCGGGTCGTAGCAGACGATGCGTCCGTTGCCGCGCGCCTCCAGTCCATCAACCGCCCATTCGTGCATCTCGTAGCGCACGGTGGCTTCGCTGAAGAAGATGCGGCCATCATCGGCGATGTCGAGGTCATCGGCTAGGCGCAGCCGGCTGTCGTCGTTGATCGAACTCCAGCTGCGGTTGGTCTCGTCCGTCACACGCTGCACCTCGCGCTGCGGCGTGATGCGATACAGACCCATACCCCCGATGCAGACGTTCAGATTGTCCTGACGGTCAAACGCCATCCCCAGGGGTTGTCCACCAATATGGGCGAAGACCTCCATGCGCTGGTAATCGGGCGCAAAGAAGCGGATGACGTCGCCGTGACGTGACCCGGCATAGAGGTTGTTGTCGTGGTCGAGGATGACGTCCTCGGGCGCCTCGATGCGGCCCAGGCCAATCAGTTCCACTTCACGCAGCCGGTTGTTCAGGGCCCACGGGCCGCCGGACTCGACGCTGCAACTGGGTGCCGGCGCAAGGGCCTGGTAGGTCGGGCTCACATAAACCTTGCTGATGATGCGGTGGCGGTTCTTGAGCCAGCGCACATCAATCACGGCGGCCGCAATCAGAATGCCGGCCAGCACCATGCGCGTCAGGCCGCCGGAGACCGACATGGACGTCAGGCCATTGGTGATGAGCAGCACCACCAACGTGCCCACCAGTGCCTTGGTTACGGACCCCCGGCCGCCGCCAAGGCTGATGCCGCCCAGCACGGCGGCGGTCAGCACCAGCACCTCCATGCCAACGCCGATATCGGCACCGGCCGTGGCCAGGCGCGAGGCGAAGAAGCAGCCGCCAGCGGCGGTCAGCACACCGCTGGCGACGTAACAGATGGCCACCGTGCGGCGCACCGCAATGCCGCTGTTATAGGCCGAGCGACGCGAGCCGCCGATGGCCATGATGTGCCAGCCCATGCGCAGGCGCGTCAACATCACGTGACCGCCGATGGCCGCCAGCGCGCAGGCCCAGGCCACGGCCGGCAGGCCCAGAAACGTGCCATTGCCCAGAAAGTCCCAGACCTCGGATTCGGGAACGCTGCCGGCAATGGCGGTTGAGTATTGAAGACTCAGAATCTCGTAGACTGATCGAAAGATGATCAAGGTGATCAGCGTGGTCAAAAAGGCGCGCAATCTCAGGTAGCCGATCAGGATGCCGTTGATCGCGCCCAGCAGCGCACCGCACACCAGCGTGCCGGCCACGGCCGCTGGTACCGGCCATTTCAAAATGTGCATGAACATCAGCGCACAGAAATTGGTCAGCGCAAACATCGAGCCCACCGACAGGTCGATGCCACCAACGATCATGACCAAGGCCATGCCCAGCACGATGAATCCAATTTCGCCGGCCTGGCGCAAGGTGTCGGCCAGCATCGTGGCGGTGTAAAAGTTTGGCACCAGCCGACCGGAGGCAAACACCACCAGCGCCAGCAGCATCACGGGCACAGCCGTTTCAGTCCAGCGCTTGGACAGTATCTCGCCGACCCAATGGTCGGGCCAGTATTGATAGCGAAGTCGTGTCAGGGTTTCAGTCATGGTCAGACCAGTGCTATGTTCAACGAGAAAAATATTCAGGGACTGCGATGACAGTGCTGGAGCAGGCGGGGCCAGGCCACTTTCAGCCAGGCTCCGCCGGGATCACAGCGCCCTCACCTCAGAACCAGGGCGATTACTTGGACGCGGTCAGCTTCCAGCAGGTGCTGTCCAAGGATGCGTTTGCCTTGGTGATCGGAATCAGCGTCGTGTAGATGTTTTGCTTGGCGGCGCCGGGCTTGACACCTCCTTGCACCAGCCACTTGATCATCGCAGCCATGTTGCTGGCCTGGGTCGGCACGTCGTAGCTGATGTCGAGGTCAAAGCCGCCGGACTTGACCATGTCGCAAGCACCTTTTTGCTCGCCGCCGCCCGAAGTGGCGAGGAAGACCTTACTGGTCAATCCAGCCTCCTTCACCGCGGCTGCGGTGCCAATGTCCATGCCGTCCCAGAAACCGATGATGCCGCACAGGTCAGGGTGCTGCTTGAGCACCGTTTGTGTCAGCGCCTTGGCCTTGGCAGCATCCCAGTCAGCAGCCTGGTGACACCACCTTGAGCTGTGGATTCTTGGCCAGAATATTCTCCACGCCCTTGAGCGTATAGGCGCTGGTGGCGGCAGTGGGCGCGCCTTGAACAATCGCAATCTTGTTGCTCTTGCCCTTGCACGACTGCACCACGGCCTCCGCATTTCTCTCGCCGATGTCAACCCAGTCAGCGCCGACGAAAACGGTGGATGGCTGCGATGAGCGCATATTGATCTGGACCACGTAGATGCCCTCGGCCTCGGCCTTCTGGATCAACTTGGCATAGGTTTGCACGTCCGGGTTGTGCAGCACGATAACGGCTGGCTTCTCGGCGATCAGCGCCGTCATGGCCTGGGCGCCGGCGTTGGTGTTCCAGTTCGGGTCACGCGCCACAACCTTCATGCCGGAGGGCTCCAACTCCTTCTTCAGGCCGTTGTACCAGCCCTGCGCCAGGTCAAAGCCCATGGCCACCGGGATGTAGCCGACGGTCTTGCCGGCCAGCGCCTTCTGGTAGCCGTCGCGAAAAGGCTCGTCTAGTCCCTTACCCTGCGCGAACGCCGCCGTTGCGGCTGAAAGACCGAGCGCCAAGCCTATGGCGGCGGTTGTGATTTTGCGAACAATCTTCATGCTGTGTCTCCTTGGTTTTAGAAAATGGCGCCCCGACTGCCGGACGCCTGGCTTTGCTCAAATGTCTCCCTGCTGGGCGGTTTCCTCGTTGCGTGGATTCAGGACCGAATCGATCAGGATGGCAGCCAGCAGCACCACGCCCTTGACGATGTTTTGCACCGAATAGGAAATGTCCATGATCGTCATGCCGTTGAGCATGGTGCCGATCAGCAGTGTGCCGATGATCACGTTGACGACACCGCCGCGGCCGCCCGACAGGCCGATACCACCGAGCACCACGACCAGCACCACGTCATAGACCATGGTCGAGTTGTAGATGCGGGTTGGCATGCTATTGACCGAGGCCGCCATCACGACGCCGGCAAACAGGCCGATCAACGCTGCCAGCACGTATTGCAGGACCATGATCGGCCGCGTTGGCAAGCCGGTGGCACGCGCGCTGAACGGGTTGTCACCCATGGCGTAAATGAAGGCACCGGCACGCATGCGCTGCAGAAACAGCGCCAGCAGGGCCGCTGCCAGTCCGAACATGATCACCGGCATCGGAATGCCTGCGAATGAGCCGCGACCCATCCAGACAATGGCGTCAAGTTCGGTCGGCCACTGGACGACCTCCAACTGGAAAATGAAGGCCTGCCCCAGACCGGCAAGAAAGAGTCCGCTCGCCAATGTGGTGAACAGGGAGGGCACTTCGGCATAGGCGATCAGCCATCCGTTGAGCAGACCAAAGGCCATCGACAGGACAAACGCCATGGCGACTGCCGCACCAACGCTGTGGCCGTTCTGCATGAGTTGCAGGAGAAAGCCGGACGGGACGGCCATCGCCGCAATCATCGAGATATCAATGCCGCGCCCGATCACCACCACGGCCATGCCGAGGCCCAGGATGCCGAGAATGGCGACGTTCTGCAGCAGGGTCAGCAGGTTGTCGACTTGCGCAAATCCGGGCAGGAAGAACGAAAACCCCAGAAACATCAGCATGAACAGTGTGAAGACAATGGTTTGCTGAGTAGCACGCAACTTGATCATGGGAAGGTACTCACTTCAATCAGGTAAGGGAGGCGCGCAAGGTCTGACGCAATTCACGCTTGACGATCTTGCCGTTGACATTTCGCGGCAGGGGCTCGGTGCCGATGGTCCAGGTCTCGGGCACGGCATAGTCGGCCAGCAGCCCAGCACAGTAAGCCTGCATCGCAGGCGCCTGGGTCTGGGACCCCAGTTCGCGCACACACAAGAAGGCATGGACGCGCTCGCCCAGAACGGCACAGGGCACACCAACCAGTGCCGCCTCGATGACCTGGGGGTTTTCACACAACACGTTTTCCACGGCAGCGCAATAGACCTTGTAGCCGCCGCGGATGATCACATCTTTCTTGCGATCAAGAATTCGGACAAAGCCGTCGGCGTCGATGCTGCCGATGTCACCGGAGCGCCAGAAGCCACCGGTGAATTCAGTCGCCGTGGTCTGCGGATTGTTCCAGTAGCCGCGTGCCACCATCGGCCCGGCAATCCAGATCTCACCCACGGTACCGTGCGGCAATTCCTTGCCCTGCTCGTCGACGATGCAGATCTCGCCGCAGGGAACAGCCTGGCCAACGCTGTCGCGATGGGCTGGCGTCTGGCCGTAGGGCATGATGGTAGCGGGTGAGCAGGTTTCTGTCGCGCCATAGGCATTCATCAGCACCAGTCCCGGCAGCTTCTCGGCCAGCCCATCAATGCTGGCCGTCGGCATTGATGCACCGCCGTAGGCGCCAATACGCCAGCTGCCCAGATCATGCGTTTGCAAATCCGGCAGCAGCAGGCACAGGTTGTACATGGCCGGCACCATGATGGTGTGGGTCATGCGCTCGGTGGCAGCCAGCCGGACAAAATCAGCCGCCTTGAACTGCGGCATCAAGACCATGCAGGCGCGGCAATGCAGTGTGGTGTAGAGCTGCGCGACCAGCCCGGTCACGTGGCTCAGCGGAACGGCGACGACGGTGCGGTCCTGGTCGGTCAAGCGCATCGCGTGGGCGAAATGCATCACCGAGTGCACGATGTTGAGGTGGCTGACCATGGCGCCCTTGGGGCGACCCGTGGTGCCGGAGGTGTAAAGCAGCACGGCCAGATCATCTTCAGCAGCCTCATGTGCGATGGGCAGTGGTTGCGCCTGCATCAGCGCAGCAAACGTCTCAAAACGCTCACGTGGAACAAGCCCGGTCACAAATCGAAAGCGCACCTGCGGCAGCGCTTTTTCGGCTGGCAGCAGATCGGCCAGTTCCATTGCACAGATGACCACATTGGCGCCGGAATCATTGAGTGAATACGCAAGCTCGACGCCCCGGGCGCGCGAGCTGATGGGAACCACAACCGCGCCCAGCCAGGCG
>CAIXNB010000203.1 GCA_903920695.1 uncultured beta proteobacterium | reverse complement strand
CTTTGGGAGTTCCACGGCCTTTTATCGCGCCTTCCACCTGTGGACGGGCGGCACACCGCGTTCATATCGACGTGGGAATTACAGGGCCGAGCAGGCGTAATTCTCAAGGTAGTTCAATTGCCTGGTCCCTTGAACCAGCAAGCTTTGGTCTCACTTGTGCCTGAGCCAAACCGCAAGAGAGAACAGGTATCGACAAACCAACACCTCGCAGCGGCGATCCCGTATGATCCGCCTTCTGCGCTGTGCTGGTCGTCTTCATGAATCAAGCCGGTTGTGGGTACATTGCCTTCAATATGCCCACCATTTGCGGACTCAACTGCTTGAAGAGTTCGGCGTTGTACGAGCCATTTGAAGCGATGCCACTGCCACTCATGTCGACGAACTTAACCGTTGGGTCGACTGTTCCGTCCTGTGCTCGCGTTGGATCCATACTGGGCACGGGTATCACGCCGCCGACGGTAGAAACATTTGGCGTATTCAGATTGACGTTTTGCTTCACGATCTGTTGCGCCGCAATCGCATATTTGCGCGATGTCGCCGCCGGTGTCCCGTCCGCGACCGCCGGATCGACATTGGTCGTCAGGATTGAAACCGTGTAATCGCTGTTGAGGTAGATCTCAAAAGTACGAAACTGCTGTGGAAAATCCCGCAACGACGATGTTTCAACTTGCCAGAACCCCTGCTCTGGCTTCGTCGAATCAGCAGAGACAAAAGCCTTGACGGTATTCATATGCCGATGCCCTGCGATCCACATCAACAAATTCGGTGTGCCCTGAAGCGTCTTCACCAAGCCCGCCAGATTGACAGCATTCAAGTTCTGCGATGTGATGCCAGTCTCACCCAACCACCATTCCATCTCCGATCCAATCGCAGACACACCGATCGGTATGTGGGCCGCGATGATCATGAGTTGGTTGGCGGCCTGGCCCTTGGCCAGCTCAGCTTGAAGCCAGGCCCAGCGATTGGCGTCCAGATAACCATGGCCGTGAATATCGATGGAGCCATCTGATTCGGACTGGGTGTCATCCAGCACGATCACCTTGAGCGGCACCTTGGGGTTGGGCACGAAGCTGTAACAGGCGAAGCCATTGCTTTCCCATGCGGGGTTTGCCGAATCGACCAGATTGAAACCGTGACCGGCTGGAACCGTCGTCGTGTTGAAAAACTCCTGAATCCACTCTGTGCGCAACAATGAACGCCGATTCGGGTCGGCCACCACCATCGGCGCACCGCTGGCGAATGCTGCGTCCGTCGTCAAGCCCGCGCCGGCGATTTGTCCGTATTGGGTCGAGCCGTCAATATAGCCCTGGTAATAGGACGGCTGGGCCTTGAAATCGGCCATGTTGAAAAGAACGGGGAACTTTGCGGTATGCGGGACCAGAACATCAGCGACGGACCACACCTTATCGGAGACATAGGATTGGCGAAAGCCCAGTGACGGATCGGCATCGACCGGAAATGAACCAATCAGAAAATGATCGTGGTTGCCAAGAACCTGGTACCAGGGAATCGACTTGTCGAGCCCGACAGCCTGAAACGGTTTCTGGTAATCGATGGTGTCGGCGCCAACGTGTGCCCCCGAACTCGGTGTGATGACCTTGCCATCAATCACGTCGATATACCAGCGCGTCTCGTTGTAGCGCGTGCTGTCAGTCGCATCTCCCAACGAGATGCCGAAATCAAATGGGTTCTGTTGATGCAGGGCGTTCATTGTCTGGACTGCGGCGTCCAGCACCTGGGTCGAATACAGCATTGCCGGCGTATAGACTGAGGTCAAACTGTAGGCCCTGGGTTCAATTTGTTGCAAGTAGGGGAGTTGATTCGGGGCTTCCTTGTCCGTAATGTGGATGTCGGACATGGCGAAAAAGTTCAGGAGCTTCTTGTTTCTTGTCGGCGTCGGATTGGCGTAAGCCGAGGCCATGATGTCCGTTCTTTGCACCACAGGCAGTGCCGCTCCAAAAGTCCAGTTTCCATAGCCCAAGCTGCTGTATTGCGATACCTTGGAAAGATCCTTCGCGGTGAGAACCGCGCCCGTCGTGGGGGAAGCCAGCATCCCCGTCATTGGGAACGACAGCATCCGCTGCGCCGTTGTAACTACAGTTGAATCAATCGGGTAGGGTTGTATTGGCGGTGCGACAGCCGGTGCGATCGAGCCACCCCCGCATCCATAGGTCAATGAAGTCAAAGAAACCGAGGTAATTGTCCATGCGGAATATCTTAGGAAATCTCTCCGCGCAATATCTGTTGTTTGATCTTCAGGCAAGGTTTTTTTGTCGTTCTTCAACATCGTCGTCTCTCTCTTTGGTTGAAATAGGCTCCAACCACATGGGCAGTGG
>CAIXNB010000202.1 GCA_903920695.1 uncultured beta proteobacterium | reverse complement strand
TGGCCTATCACACCGCCTGCGCCCGTGGCACCGATGTCGACAAGCCGCGTAACCTGGCAAAAAGCGTCACGGTTGAATAACCCCGAAAGGACAGAAACAGACTTGATATAGAGAAAAACTGTAAGCTCGAGATAAGAACTGTAGCTGTAACTGCCCCAATAAAGTCGTACTCGCTGTTGCAAGTAACCATTTGCAAGGAAGTTGATCCCATAAATAAAGGGGGTCAATAGAGCCAGTCACCTTCAGCTCAACCGCATATCCGTTTCCAGGGATTCCGGTTTACCCACCGAGATGCGCTTGAAATCGGCATGCAGTGGGTTGATCAAAAAGTCGAGTTCAGCAGGCACCACCGCACTGGGCACTGCCAGCACACAACTGCGTGACTGTCGCAGCCACTCGCCACCGAGGGACTGCAAGGCTTCGCGGCCCGCATGCGTACGCCAATCCCTTGGCAGGACATTGTTGTCCAAGGTCTCCATGCTGACGGTCTCGGGCAAATGGGCGGGTACTAGCACGTAGCGAGCCCTCAAGGGTTCGTCCTGCACCAGCATCTCCAGCAGCGCCAAAGATCGACTCTCAGCGGTATAGATCACAGACTGGCCAACCCGGTTCCATCGGCCGCCATACAGCCTGGCTCCTTCGCCAGAAAATGCCTGGTCTACGAAGCGGCGGGTTGTGATGCGCCACACAAGGCGCGTTGCTGCCATCAGGCGAATACGCCGTGTTCGATGCGGCCCAAGGTGTTTGACACGGCCAAAGAGCCCAGCTCGGTATCCAGAAGCGCTAGGGGGCTGCTGCCGCCCAAAGCCGGATTGGAGGTTTTGAGCCAGTTCAGTGCGGCTTGGTCGTCTTCAAACACCTCGACCGCACGCTCAATCACTTGTGCCAGGCGCACCATCTTTCCAGACTCATCGGAGCTTAAAACGCCTTCTTTCTTGCGCCGCGCGAGCGTGCGTTCCGGGATATCCAGCGCTCGTGACAATTCTGATTGCCCAATGCCCATCACCCGCACAACGGCATCTACCGACCCTGCTGAAATGCCACGGCGCACCAACGCGATCCATTCAAGAACCGAGCGAGGCAAGGCGTGCAGCACTGGCTCGCCGCCCAACACTGATGCCGCTGACAAGCCCGTCACGGCTTTGTTTGCCAAAGTCACCGCATTCATAAAAACGCCCTCTATATGCCAATTGTCATTAATTATATACAAATTTGGCGTAACCGTATAAAAACAGACACGCCGATCCAGCGCATCAAGGAAGCGCCAACCGAAATCCGGCAGGTCGCTCGCAAGGAGCCGGTCCCCGCAGCCGAAGGCGCAATCGTGCTGCTGGAAAAACTCTCGCCCGCACTGCTGAACGTCAACAGCTCATCTGGCGCGCTGGGGATCGAGCCGTCAGCCCGGGTTTGAGAGCTCGGGCGAGGCCGATTGCGGCACTTGGCTCGCGCCGGGTGTCAGTTGCCAGAAGATGCTGGCCGAGGCCAGCGTCATCAGCCCCATGCAGGCAAAAGTGGCGTGAAAGGCATTGAGTGTCTGCACCGACGTTGAGCTGCCAAACAGACTGGTGAAAGCCGCCAGCACGCCGCCGGCGCTGGCCACGCCCATACCGATGGCCAACATCTGCACCATCGACAACAGTGCATTGCCGCTGCTGGCATGGAGCGGGTCCAGATCCTTGAGTGTGAGCGTGTTCATGGCCGTGAACTGCAGCGAGTTGACAGCGCCGAAACCAGTCAGTTGCAAGGAAAGCACCCACCACACCCGATCCGGTGAAGCCAGCGCAAAACTCGCCATGATCAAACCCAGCAGCATGGTGTTAAGCACCAGCACACGCCGGTAGCCGGCACGCGTGATCAGCGTGGTGACCAGTCGCTTTACCGTCATCGCGGCCATCGCCACGGGCAGCATCATCATGCCAGCGTGGAATGGCGAATAGCCCATGCTGACCTGCAACAGCAGCGGCACCATCAAAGGCATGCCCGAACTGCCCAGGCGCGAAAACAGACTGCCCAGCAAGCCAATGCTCAAGCTTGGATTGGAAAACAGATCGGGCGGAAAAAGCGGATGCTCATGACGCGCGGCGTGCAACCAGTACGAACTCAGACTCATCAGGCCAAAGATGACCAGCAGCAGGATGCCAACATGATTCAGACCCAGGCTTGACATCCCATCGAGCGCCAGCGAAACACAGACCATGCCAAACGCCAGCAGCAGATAGCCCACCAGGTCGAAGCGTGCCGAGCGCTCCTGCGCTGAGCCGCGCATGTAGATCAGTGTTGCGACCGCACCAGCCAGGCCGACCGGCAAATTGATCAGGAAGATCCAATGCCAGGACGCAACCTCGACCAGCCAACCTCCCAGGGTCGGCCCCATCAGCGGGCCGAGCAAGCCCGGAATCGCCATAAAGCTCATCGCCGGCAGGAAGTAACTGCGCGGAAATGATCGCAAAACCGCCAGCCGACCCACAGGTAGCAACAGTGCACCCCCCATGCCCTGCACCACGCGCGCCGCAACCAGCTGGGTCAAACTGGCTGACGCTGCGCACAGGAGCGAGCCAGCGACAAACATCGCAATCGCGCTGACATAGACACGCCGTGTGCCGAAGCGGTCGGCGATCCAGCCCGAGGCCGGAATCAACATCGCCATCGTCAGTGAATACGACACCACCACGGACTGCATGCGCAGAGGACTCTCGCCCAGGCTGCGTGCCATCGACGGCAGGGCAGTGTTGATGATCGTGGCGTCCAGCGTCTGCATGAAAAATCCGCAGGCCACCAGCCAGAGCAAGGCATTGAGCTCCTTTTGCTCTCTGGCGCTGACCAACGGAATTTTCATGCGCTCAAGGCTTGACAAACTTCAGCACGAACTCGTCCTTGGGCTGCGCCGGTTCCGGCGTATTCTTGTCGCGCGGGTCCGACGGGTTGCGCAGAAAATCGGCACTGCCTGCGAGCTTGAACCCGGCCGCCTCGACCTCCTCGCGCAAGAAGGCTTCTTCGATCCGGTGCAGAGTTCCCGATTCGCTGATCCCGGTCCCGGCGCGACCCGCGTGGTCAGCAATGATGTAGAGACCACCTGGTTTCAATCCTGCAAATACCGCTGCGTTCATCTGTTGGCGGTCAACCCCCATGTGGCCTAGATCATGGTAATTGAACATCAGGGTGACAAGGTCAAGGCGGGCCATCAGTTCCGACGGCACCGGGTCTTCGAAAACCCGCACGATGGCGTGCAGGTTCGAGAGCAAGGCCGTCGCCGCCCGTTGCGCCAAGGCTTGCGCCGAGGTGCGGCGAACTGCTGGTGTGGCGCTCGGCGCCTGTTCCACAGTCTTCAACTGGGGAGATGAATTGCCTTCTGGCGCGACGGCCGACCGCAGCGCAACATTGGCCAGGCGCGCCGGTTGGCTTTGCCCGTAGACGGCGCCCGCAGGTCCAATCGCCCGGGCCAGCAACTCGGCCGTGTAGCCGCCGCCGGTACTCAAATCTAGCGCCGTCATTCCGGGCCGAATGCCGATGAAATCGAGCATCTGTTCCGGCTTGCGCCGCAGGTCATTGTTTCGATCGGCCGCACTTCGGTCCGCACTGCCGACGAATTCTGCAATCCGGTCCTTGCCCAGCGTTGTTGATTTGGTGACTGACGACTGCATTGCTCCAAAGTTGCTGCAGGCGCTCAAATGCGCCAGGGCAATAACACACAGTGCCTCACAAAGAAAGGTGCTGAAATGTCGGCGATCAAAAAGAATTTTCATGTTTGTGGCAGTCTCGCAGGATGTCGCTGACGCAGTGTAGCCACATCATCACGTGAAAGTCACTCAGATAGCCAATCATCGCGGCTTGCCGGTTGCGTTCCAGATTCAACAGCGCCAATCCGGTGGCAGGTCTTTCCTGCAGAGCTTTTGATCACGAGACAATTGCGCCAAGTAGCGCGCAAGCCGCCAGCAAAATTGACTAATGCGTTGCAGGCGATGCGCCTGGTATAGCCAGGGGTGAGAAAGCGGTCGACTCAGAACGTCTGACCACGGCCCCTCTCACCTCCAGGCGTATTTCGTCCAGCTTGGCCCCGCCCGCGCTGACGAGTTGGATGACGTGTTTGCCAGGCCATGGGGCCCATTGCGCGCTAGGGCCTCTGCCAAAAGTCTTTCCGTCCATAAACCATCGCAGGTCCATTCCTTCGGCCTTGAAGGCGACCAGCTGGCGCTTGGGTGGAATGTCGGGATCCAGCGCGATGACGGTGCCGCTGCTCGGTGCGGTGATGCGCGCCTGCCGTCCACGCACGGTGGCACTCGCAGCGCCGCCATTCATGGCAAACACGGGCTGTTCTGTGCCCCTTATGAACCATTCCACGCGCGCTGCCTCGATCAGCGCTTGCCCTGCGTTGGATATGAACCGCACCGGCATCTGCACCACACCCAGCGGCACCTGCGGCGCGCGACTGGACTGCGTCTGGTGCAAGTAGTTCATGACAGCGGCCCAGACCGGCGCAGCGCCGGTGGTGCCACTGACGTCCCACATCGGCGCGCCACTGGCATTGCCGACCCACACGCCGACGGTATAGGCCTGCGAGTAACCCACCGCCCAGTTGTCGCGCATATCCTTGCTGGTGCCGGTTTTGACGGCCGACCAGAAACGTGTGGCCAGCACGCTATCGGTACCGAAGGTGCGAGCGCGGGCCATGGGGTCGGCGAGTATGTCGCCAACGATGAAGGCAGCGCGGGGATCAAGCACCTGGCGCAGCGGGGCTGCGGGTTTCAATGTCAACGAGGTCGCACTGTAACGGCCCCCATTGGCCAGCGCGCGGTAGGCGTTGCTGAGGTTCAAGAGCGACACATCGGCACTGCCAAGGGCCAGGCTGAAGCCGTAGTAATCGCCCCCATCTTTGAGTGGCAAGCCCAGGCTGACCAACTGCTTTTGAAAGGCGTCGGGCGACACCATCACCAGGGTGCGCACGGCCGGCACGTTGAGCGATGCTGCCAGGGCGGTGCGCGCCGACACCCAGCCCTTGAAGTGGCGGTCGTAGTTTTGCGGGATGTAGAGACCATCCCCGGTCTGGATCTGGGTGCTGGCATCGTCCAGCAGCGAGGCCGCCGTCAGGCGTCGTTCGGCGAGCGCCTGAGCGTACAGGAAAGGCTTGAGCGTGGAGCCCGGTTGGCGCAGCGCCGTGACGCCATCGACCTCGGCCGCCCCACTCAAATCCCCCGATGAGCCGACCCAGGCCAGGACCTGGCCGCTGGCATTGTCCAGCACCACAATGGCACCATCCTCCACATGGCGTCCCTGCAATTCGCGCAAGTGTTGCTGCAGTGTTTGCAGCGCGAAGCGTTGCAACGGTGCGCGCAAACTTGTGCGCAAAGTCGTGGCGCTGTGGGCCTTCGCGCTGCGTGCCAGTTGCTGCGCCACGTGCGGCGCAATACCCTCACTGGCGTCAAAGGCCTTGCGTTGCAAGGCCCCGATAACGATCAGGTCCAGCCCTTCGCAGTCGGTCTGGATGGATGCATTGCTTGCGCTGCTGGCGTGCGGCGCTTGCATCATCTTGAACACGGCGCAGGCGCGTTGGCTCAGCTGCGCTGGTTTCGCGTTGGGTGAGCGCACCAGCGCAGCCGCTACCGCTGCTTCATCCATCACAAGCCCATGCGCGGCCTTGCCAAACAGGGTTTGACTCAGCGCGTCAACACCGACCAATTCACCTCGAAAAGGAACCAGGTTGAGGTAGGCTTCCAGAATCTGGTCCTTGCGCCAGCTGCGCTCGATCAACTTGGCAGAGACGGTCTGATCGATCTTCTGGATCAGGCTGCGTCCGCCGGCCGAGCGCTTCAAATCATCATCGAGCAGGCCCGCCAGTTGCATCGTGATGGTGGACGCGCCACGGGTCTTGCTGTTCCACAGATTGCCCCAGGCCGCTGCCGAGACCGCGCGCCAATCAACACCGCTGTGCTCGTAAAAACGCTTGTCTTCACTGAACAGCAGCGCCTCGCGCAAGGCGGGTGACACATCGGCCAGCGCAACCCAGCGGCCGCGTCGAACTGACATGTCGGTGCGCACGCGCTGCAGCAGCTCACCGTTGCGGTCCAGAATCAAGCTGTCAGATGGCTTGAAGCGGCTCTTGACCGCGTCGAAAGTGAGCGTCGCCAGTGCCAGGCCGGAACTGGCAACCAGCAACAGCGCGACGAGCAAGCGCCGCGTTCGGTTCATCGCGTGGCCTCAACCTTCACCCTTGAATTGGGCGCCTCGCCAAACATTTCCGGCGCGTACATGGCTTCGACGCGCGAGGCTGGCAGGGAGAATTCGCCAACGTTGTTGAGCCGGATCGTGTATTGCAGCTTCACGACGCCTTTGGGCAGATAAGCGTAATAGCTTCGGAACGACTCAAAGCTGCGTTCCTCGAAGGCGCTCCAGCCCTCACCGGCACTTTTCTCACCTTGGGTGGCTATTTCGGAGTCACGCCCCAGCCCACTGCCAAGAATGGTGGCGCCGGCCGGAATCGGGTCAGTGATCACGGCCCAGCTCATGTCGGCGGCGGCATTGACCTCCAGCGTGATGCGCAGGATGTCACCGCGCGTGTAGCTGCCCGCTGGAAGGCTCTTGTTGGCCTGCTCGACCGGCTGAACCGTCTTTTTGATCTGGTAGCCGGCGTTAAAGGGCTGCTTGCGCACAACCGCCGCCAAAGATTGCAGCGTCAGCCACGGCTTGCCAGCGCCTTGGTGCGTCACGCCGAGCGTGTCCTTGTCCCCGGTCTTGTTCCAGGGCAGAAACAGGCTGTTGTTGCGCAGATTGCCCGCTGCCGCCGGTGCGCCAAACCACGTTGTCTGACTGGCTGCACCGGATGCATCCGCGCTCGTGATCCGCGTCACCTTGCGCCAGTCGACCGCTGCACTGGCCTGGCCCATGGCAGCCCGGGTGATGCCGCTGACCGGCACGGCTTCAAACCTGGCCGAGAATTTCTCCAGGGCCAGACCACCCCAGAGGTTGGCCGTGGTGGTATGCCAGGCACCGTTGTGTTGGCGGCCAATGAAACCGCTCGCCAGTCGGCCCATATCGTCCTTCCAGGCCGGATCCTCCAGCACGGCCAGTATCAGGCGTGCGGCGTTGACATCCGCGTTCTGCATCAGCCACCACCAGTAGTCCTCGCTCTCGCTACTGAACATGAGCTTGCTGCCCTGAAAGCTCAGGCGCGAGCGCAGCACTTGTTGGGCCTCGGCCAGGCGCTGGTCACGCGCTGGCACATCGGCCACGCGCTTGAGGATGTTGAGCCAATCAATCACCGCATGTGTGGGCCATTGGTTGGGCGCGATCGTGATCGAACCCAGCATGCGAGCCTGCGCCTTGCCGTAGCGCGACAAGGCTTCGATCGCAGCGAGCTTTCGCACGTCCAGGTCCTTGCGCGGACTCCAGAACTCACGCTGAATTTTTCCTTCCACAAAGTTGATGAGGCCGCGCTCCATCGGCGAGCGAACTTCGTCCTTCAGGGCAAACGCCGGGTTCAAACTGGCAGCCTCATGCGCGCTGGTCAGCAGGTAGGCGGTCAGTGTGTCGCTGCCTTGATTGGCCGCGCCATCGCGCGGCGGGAAGTAGCTGGCCAGCCCATCGGCATCGAGGTAACCGGGGATTTGAGTCAGCACGGTCTGCCAGGTTTTGACATCGCGCAGCCCCAACGCTTTGCTGACTTTTTGCTCCAGGCAGACGAAGGGGTAGTTGGCAAACCAGTCGCGCACACCGGGCAAGCCTTCGGCCAGTCTGGGTTGCAGCGACATCTTCAAACCGCCGCGGCCCGGCAGCGCGTCGGCCGGTGGGTTGACGTCCAGCGTGTACGCTGGGTCAAGCTGTACCAGCGCGGCCTGTTGCACCGTCAAAGGCACAGCCGGGATGATGCGTTGCCTCGCCTTCAAGGTATCGCGCGCACCGCTGATCGAATCCTTGGCTTCGATCTCCCACAGAATTGCTTCCGAGCGGATCTGCCCCAGTTGCGCCGGCGCCGTCACGCTCCAGCCCAGCTCAACCGCCTCGCCCGCCGGGATGTCGACGCTCTGGGGTTTCAGATCGAGCAGCGTGGCGCGCGGCGTCAGCGCCACCTTCATCGCTTGCTTCGTGGTGTTGCGTAAGGTGAACTGGGCGCGAAACTGGTCGTCCTCCCGCACCAGCGGCGGCAACCCACTGATGATTTGAAGGTCCTGCGTGGCACGGATCGTGGTTGAGCCGCTGCCAAAAAGTCCGAGCGAAGCATCGGCAATGGCAACGATCCGAAAGCTCGTCAGCGCGTCGTTCAAGGGCACGGTCAACTGCGCCTGACCGTTGGCATCGAGCTGCACTTTGGGGTTCCACAACAGCAGCGTGTCAAGCAATTCGCGCGTGCCGGTGTGGCCACCGCCGCCGCCTGCCGCAACGGCCTTGCGGCCAAAATGGCGTCGACCAATGATCTGCATTTGTGCGGTCGAGGTCTCCACACCCCAGGCACGGCGCTGCAACATGGCCTCCAGCAAATTCCAACTCCGGTTGGGCATCAACTCCAGCAGCGCCTGATCAACCGCCGCCAGCGCCACTTCAGCGCCCGCTGCCGCTTGACCGTTTGGCAACTTGACTTGAACTGTCACCTTGGCCTGACCCCGCACCGGGTAGCTTTCCTTGTCGGCCTTGACGCTCACGTCGAGCTGGTGCGCTTGGGTGCCAACGCGGATCTCTGCCATGCCGAGCCGGAAGGCGGGCTTGCTCAAATCCACCAGGGCGGTGGGGCTTGCGTATTCGCGACCCTCGTACCAGAAGGACGTCCACCACTCGCGCGGCGCCTTGTAGCCCCAGGTAAAGAAGCTGTACCAGGGCACTTCGCGCAGACGCCCGCGCAAGGCCAGCACTGTGACATAGACGTTGGGGCCCCAGCCGTCCCTTATTTTCAAACTGATGGTCGGGTCTTGGCCGCTCAGCTGCACGACCTGCGTCTCCATAATCCCCTCACGCTCCACAGCGACCAGCGCCGTGGCGAAACGAAAAGGCATGCGTACCTGGAACTTTGCGGTCTCGCCAGGCTGGTAGCTTCTCTTCTCGGGCAGCACATCCATGCGGTCGTTGTTCTCGCCGCCAAACCACAACTCGCCCTGTTTGGTGACATAGACCGAACTGGCAGCCAGGCTGACGTTGCCGGCTGCATCTTTGGCACTGGCCACCAGTTCCACCTCGCCCGGTTCACCGAGTTGGGCCTCGCACAACAGCAAGCCGCGAGAATCGCTCCTGCCGCTGCAGACGGAACCCAGGTCCTTGGTGCTGGTTTTGTTGTCGTAGGCATAGAAGCCGCCGACCATGCGCTTGCGGCTGCTGGTCGTGATACGGGCGACGGCTTTGACTTCCAGCGCAACGCCGGCCAACGCTTTGCCGGTCAGATCCAGCGCCAGGGCCTGAAACCTGATTCTCTGGCCGCTCGACACCCAGTCTTCGGTCTTGATACCTGCGACCACGGCGGCGGGCCATAGCGTGCCGACGCTGCGCAGGGTCTGGACCTCGCCACTGGGGTCCGAATAAGTGGCTTCCAGCAGCAAGTCCTGTGGCTGTTTGGTGGCAGGAATCTTGTCAATGCTGAGCTTGCCCGAGCCGGTCTTGTCCAAGGTGACGGACAGCTTGTCGGCGATGACGCGGGCGTCTGGCGTCGCGCTGGCTTCCTCTTCACTCTCACTGCTGGCTTCCTGCTTGCCGCGCGGGTTCTGGAAGCTGAAGTCCGCATAATCGCTGTAGCTCAAACTCTTGTCACGCAGCAGGGCCGACACGCGCACCGGCAGACCGCGGGCCGGGCCACCAGAGACGTAATTCACCGCAAGGTCAAGCGCAAGCGCCTTCACGTTGACCAGTGCCTTCTTGTCGGCCACGGCGAGCCGTCCAGCCAGCACCGGCAGACGAAACTCTTCAACCCGAAACTCGCCGCTCGATAAGCTGGGCTCGTTCTCGGCACCGCGCAACTGCACCTGGTACGCGCCGAGCTTGGCCGTCGGCGGGATGGCAAAGCTGCTCTCTGCGCTGATGCCGGCCGTGGCTGTCTTGCGCCAAAGCAGGCTCTGTGTATATTCCTGGCCACTGCCGACGTGGGTGACGACCAGGGTGGTGGGCTTCACAGTTGGCAAGCCGAAGCCCTGAGCCGTCTCAGTGCGCAAGATGTGTTTCATCGAGACCGTTTCACCCGCGCGCAGCAGCGTGCGGTCGAAAATGGTGTGCGCCCTGGCGTCCGGTAGGACCTCGCGACTGGTCGGCACATTGAAGCGCCAGGGCTCGATGCCACGGTGCCAGTCGCTCCAAGTGAAGGCCATGTCCGCCACACCCGATTGCGTGGCGCGTGCACTCACAAAGTAGGCCTGAACAGAGCTGCCCTCATCCTGGCAGGTGGGCGCCTCCGGTGAAATGCCGGCAAGGCTCGCAATGCCCTGTGCGTTCGTACTGGCGCTGGCGACCGGCTTGCCGCGGCAGTCGGACACCTGCACTTTGGCGTTGGCCACCGGCAAGCCCCTGTCCAGCGACGTCACCCAGGCCAATGCGTTGTCACGCCCGAGCTTGAAATGCACAGCCAGGTTGGTCACCAGCGCCGAGGTCCGCACCACCATGGTTCGCTTACTGCCATGGCGCTCGTCAAGCAGTGATGCGCCCAGCTTCTGTGACGCAATCTCGATCACATGAAAGCCGGGTGACAGCGGTATGCCCACCACTTCAAACGGTCGCAGGTCTGTGCTGCTCGCTTGGGGCAGGTTCAGGGTCGTGACGCCGGGCTGACCCTGCAGCAAGGACAGCATGCGGCTTTGCACCTCGCTGTTGTCCTGCTCGTCCGACTCGTTCAGCACTTTCGGCAATGGTCCCTTGACATCGGTGGCGGCTATTTCGCGTGAGACGGTGTAGCGGTCATAGCGCTGCACCTTGCTGAACCAGGCAATGATGTCGGCGTCAAGGCTGGGTTTGAGGTCGCTGACCTTGCCCGGTTCAGCGTTCAGGCCCTTGATCTGCAGCGCCGCCTCCACCTTGCGCAGCGTGACCGGTAGCAGGGCGATGCCATCGGGTTCGGCCAATCGCTCCACAATCCCGAACGGTGCAGCGGCAAACTTGGCCAGCGGCGGCATCGCGCCGGTGGCCACCGTCAAGGGGAAGCTGTCCGCATTGCGCGGCACGCGGCCCGATACGTCCTTGAAGTCTCTGGGCAACTCCAGTGTGAACTTTGTCAGCTCCGGCAGCATCAGCTTGAACGACACGCTGCTGACCTGGCTGTCGTCGTCCTCCTTGTCAAACGTGGGTTTGTAACTGTCCTTCTCGGACTTCAAACGGATGCCCTGCGCCAGTTTGAGGGGCACGGGCGCATTGAAGCTCAGGCGCATCGGCCGGATCGGCAAGCAATTGGATTGGGCGTTTTCGCGTTCGCAGTTGAAGCTGGCCTCGAACGGTTCACGCACCGTAAAGTCAAAGCGCTGCTGTACCGAATTGCTCACGCCCTTGTTACTGCCACCGGTGCCAGGCGGAGTGAAGACGCCTTTGTCATAAACCAGTTGAACCTTGGCCGCCGGTGTGAGACGTCGGTTGCAAGCAAGCGTGACGATGCTCAGCGCGGATTCTTGGGCGTCCTTCTGCAACTCGTGCGCCTTGAGCAGGGCGGCCCGGTCTTTGCCCTCAATCAGGCGTACCGGGATGCGCTCACCAAGCCCGTCCGCTGCGCACCAGACGCTGTTTTGCACACTGGAGAGCGTGGCCGGGCCATTGAGTTGCAAGATGAAGAATTGGTCCTCATCAATCCGCTCTCCCGCGTTCGGGATCGTGTTTCGAACAAAGGGGCCACCGGTACTGAATGCGTAGCGGCCCGTGCTTTTAAGGACAGCGCCAGACGCTGCCTTCAGGCCTTCACGCAGCTGCAGTGAGCAGGCTATGCCAGGCGCAAGATCGGCTTCAAAGTCGAAAGCCCATTCCCGCGCATTGATCCATCGCCCCGCGCCTTTGCTGGCCTGGCTATCGCTACAGCTCAGCGTCGCGGCAGCCGCTGCCTTGGGGTCGCCAAAACTGACGGCTGCTTCGTCAAACCTGACCAGTACCTGGCGCACTTGCGCTACTTCACCCTGCGGTGAGACGCTGACGACCTGGAAGGCCTGCGCCGCACCAGCCGACGCCAACAGACTCCCCATGAGAAAGAATTTCTTTAAGTTCATGTTTTCTCCCGGATCGAACGCCAAGCGTACTCTTGATTGAAGCGATGGATATGCATCGGCATTGAAACAGGACACGGGCATGTCAGTTTTCAAGCTGGGCCAATCAATCCATGTCTGGCCCAAATCCGGTCAACAGTGTCTGGCAATTCACGGCTTAAGTCGCTGCTTGGCCCGCCTTTCGGTCAGGAAGGTGATGCAGTTGCGCCCCGCCGCCTTGGAGCGGTACATCGCCATATCGGCCCACTTCAAGAGATCGGCCGGGTCTTGGTGCTCCTTGGAGAACAAGACCACGCCAATACTGGCACTGCAGTGGTAATCGATCGTTTCAAACGCGTTGGCACCGGCTAGCACACAGGGACGTTCCAGGGTGATGCGGATCTTTTCAGCCAACTTCTTGGCCTGTTCTGTGGCGTAAACCTGATCCATTGTCAGGTCGCTCAGCAGCACCACAAATTCATCGCCGCCAAGGCGCGATACGGTGTCGACGGCACGCACACACGCGCGCAGCCGGCGGGCAACTTCCACCAACAGCAGATCGCCTGCTCGATGCCCATGCTCGTCGTTCAGTGCCTTGAAATTGTCCAGATCCAGGAACATCAGTGCGCCAAAGGCCTCACTGCGCTTGCCAGCCGCCATGGCTTGCGTCAAGCGGTCCAGCAGCAGGCGCCTGTTCGGAAGATTGGTCAAGGTGTCATGAAACGCAAATTGGTGAATCTGCTCCTCCATCTGCTTGCGTTCGGTGATGTCCTCCACCATGCACAGGTGGCGTGGATGTGCCTTGTCCTTGACGTCGACCGCCGCAATGGTCATGTGGATCCACGCGCTTGTGCTGTCCGCGCGAACATAGCGCGTCTCCAACTGAAAGCCGCTGATCTTTCCTGCGAACAGCGCGGCCATGTTGTCGCGATCCGCCTGCGCATAGTGCGGCTGTGCAGCGCTGCGCCAGTCCATCTGCAAGACCTCCTCCTCGCTCTTGCCCGTCATCCTGGCAAACATCCGATTTGCCGAGTAAATCTGACCTGTGATCGAATCGATCAGAGCGATTCCCAGCGGTGCCTGATCGAAGATGAGCTTGAGCCGGGCCTGGCTTTGCTGCAGTTCCTCCTGCACCTTCTTGTAAGCCGTGATGTCGGACTTGACCGCCAGGTAGTGGGTCACGGCGCCCAGCGGGTTCTTGACCGGCGCTATCTGCACGTCTTCCCAATAATGCTCACCATTTTTTCGACGGTTGACCATTTCACCCTGCCAGGGCAGGCCGCTGCACAGGCGGCTCCACATCGCCTCGTAAGTCTGGTTCGAGGTCAGCCCGGACTTGAAAATCCGCGGGTTTTTTCCAATCGACTCGGCCAAGCTGTAGCCCGTCACCTCGGTGAAATGGGCGTTGACATACTCAATACTGGCGTTCAGATCCGTAATGACCACGGAGGCCGAACTTTGCTCGACCGCGACGGAGAGCTGTCTTAACTTGTCCTCTGCGTATTTGCGATCACTGATGTCAGCTGCCGTTCCCAACATACGAATCGGATTGGCGTCACTGTCGCGTTCAAGCACTTTGCCACGACCAACCACCCAGACCCAGTGACCGTCTTTGTGCAATACCCGATGCTCTGATTCGTAAACGGCCGTGATTCCTTTGAAGTGAAGCGCCAGACTCTCTTTCGCCCCGGGCAAATCATCTGGATGCACGCTTGTTTCCCAGCTCTCAACTCTCGGAGCCAGCTCGTCCAGGGTGTAACCCTGTATCTCGGCCCAACGCGCATTGAAGATCAGCGCGCCGCTTGGGATGTGCCAGTCCCAGGTTGCCAGATCGCCACCGGCCAGCGCCATCTCCATGCGCTTCTCGCTCAAAACAGCGGCATCTTCCAACTGTTTGCGCTGGGTAATGTCGATGAATCCCCAAAGCGATTCTCCAACCGAATGATCGAGCTTGCTCCCATTGGCATCAGCCCAGATATGGACCCCGTCCTTTCGCACGAACTCGACCTCTGAGCGAAAAATCTGATCGTGCTGCAGCAGGGAGTTGGCCGTCCGGCCCAAGGCCTCGTACGCTTCCTCGCTGGCGTAGAGTTGCCGGGTGGGTACGCCGGCCAGTTCGCCATGGCCGAACCCGAGCATCTTTTCAAATGCGGGATTGGCCCAGACGATCCAACGATTCCTGATGGTCACGATGCCTATCAGCTCGTTTTCCAGCATTGCCTTCTGTTCACGCACGAGGACTTCAATTCGGTGCGCATGAAGCACGCGCATGGTGATGTTGGTGTGCGTGACAACAACGCGACCGGGTCGCGCGTTTCCGAAGGGTGTGACCACCATTCTGAACCAGCGCTGCTCGGTCGTTGAATGGCATGGGTACTCAAGACTGAAGGTCGGCAGGACGCTATCGATAACAGCTCGGATACCCCAGGCCGCGTTCACGCGGTCCTCGGCTTCACTCTCAGAATCGCTGCTGCAAATCTCAAAGTAGTTCACGCCAACGCCGGTCCGGGGTGCCGGGACGCCGGGCTGCAAACTATTTTCCAGGGCAAACCGTCGCCAGGGTTCGTTGACCGCCACTATCACACCGTTCTGGTCAAGCACGGCAATCTGCGAGATCATGGAATCGAGAATGCTCTGCATGAAGGCTTCGCTTTCCTTCAGGCGGTTCTCCATTCGCTTTCGGTCTGTGATGTCGTGAATGATGGAAACCAGAATGTCCCGCCCCTGGACCGTCACCGGCGTGGAATACACCTCCACGGTCCTGATGTCGCCATTGGCGAGCCGGTGCGGGAATATGAAATAGTTCCGTTGTTCGTGCAACGCAGCCATCCGTTCAACAAGCACTTGGTCTGGATTGAGTCGGTTGATGTCCTCAATCTTCATTGAGCACAATGCCTCATGTGACCATCCGTAGAACTTGCAGGCCGATACGTTGGCGTCCAGAATCTGGCCGCTTGTGGGATCGATCTGAAGCACCACAGCATGGTTGTGCTCGATCAGCGCGTGAAACCGCGCCTCACTTTCAAAGAGGGCCTGCTCATCGCGTTTGGACTTGGTGACGACATCGAACAGGGCCAGGAAATACCCAGGCTTGATGCACAGGACCTGGACCGAACGCCACTGACCGAGCGCCTCGACAAATACCTCGAAGCGCTCCGGCGCTCCGCCAGCGGCGACCCGACCGTAGACAGCAAGCAGTTCAGGATCGGACTCTCTGATTCCCGGCACAACTTCGCTGAAGCGTTTGCCACAAACAGGGCCTAAACCGGTTTGTTGATGGAAGGCTGCGTTCGTGTAAAGATAGATACAGTCATCCGGTTTTCCATCTCGATAGAGCATTTGGCAGCAGACGGCCGCTGAGAACATCTGCCCCAGGAATGCTGTCAGCATTGCCTCATCCAAGACACCATCAGAGTCCATGTCTTTGAGCGCATGGACTTGGTGCGGGTCTGGTGTTAGGTCCTTGGGAACCATAGGCGCCTTTTGGTTATACCGTGCAAAGTGCACGCGCTGTAGCGCGACGGACCCGACGCTGCCGTATCATGGTATACATCGGTTTCAGTCTCCGTCTTGAGCCGCATCAAGCATGATCTATTCAGGCAGAGTACCAGTACTCCGACACAGAGGTATCGGAACAAGATGAAAGTGATGGATTCGCGCTCAGGCCTAGGCGCAAACCGCAGCCATAGCACTTGCTATGGCGAGGATTTGCAACGACGGCATGGGTGCGAAGGCGCGCTTTCATGTTTCGAGATTTCTGTGTCGGAGTACTAGCGCCCGTAGACATCCTCAAAACGCACGATGTCGTCTTCGCCCAGATAGGCGCCTGATTGAACCTCAATCATCTCCAGCGCCACCCGACCCGGATTCTCAAGGCGGTGGGTTGTGCCCAGCGGGATATAGGTGGATTCGTTTTCTGACAGCAGATAAGTTTCCTCACCGCGTGTGACGCGGGCCGTGCCGCTGACCACGATCCAGTGTTCGGCGCGGTGGTGGTGCATTTGCAGCGACAGCGCGGCGCCGGGTTTGACAACAATGCGCTTGACCTGAAAACGCTGGCCGGCGTCCACACTGTCGTAGGAACCCCAGGGCCGGTACACCTTGCGATGGACCGAGCCCTCGCTGCGCCCTTGCCGCTTGAGCCTGTCCACTATCTTTTTGACGTCCTGGGTCCGGTCCTTGTGTGCGACCAGAATCGCGTCGGCTGTTTCGACCACAACCAGGTCGCTGACACCAACGCAGGCCAATAACCGGCCCTCGGACAGGGCCAGCGTATCGTTGCAGTCTTGCAGCATCACGTCACCCTGGGTGACATTGCCATCGCCATCCTTTGGCAACACCTGCCACAAGGCATCCCAGGCGCCGACATCCGACCATCCGGCTGCCAGTGGAATGACGACGCCGGTTGGCAGCGCCTCGCTGGCAGCGGGGTTGCCAGCGAGGCGCTCCATGACCGCGTAATCGATCGAATCGGAAGGACAGGCGGCAAAGGCTTCACGATCAACGCGAATGAAATCCCCATCGGTCGAACCCTGCCGCCAGGCGCTTTGGCAAGCGCTCAGGATGTCAGGTCGGCAGGCCTCCATGGCGGCGATCCAGACCGAGGCCTTCAACATGAACAGGCCGCTGTTCCACAGGTAGCTACCGGCGTCGAGGTAGCGCTGCGCCGTGGCCAGGTCGGGTTTCTCGACAAACCTGGCGATCAGGCGGGCCGGGTTGTCACCCATGCCTACTGGCGCCGCGTAGGCCAGGCCCGACTGGATGTAGCCATAGCCGGTTTCAGGTGCATCCGGCGTGATGCCAAACGTCACCATAACGCCTAACGCGGCCAGCGCCGCGCCCTGGCTGACGACAGCTTGAAAGGCCGCGATGTCGGTGATCACATGGTCGGCTGGCATCACGAGCATGACCGGGTCCAGTCCATTTTTCCTCGCTGCCAGTGCCGCCAGGGTCAGGGCCGGCGCCGTGTTTCGGCCCACGGGCTCCAGCACGATGGAACCGCGCTTGCCCAGTAGGCGCAATTGCTCGGCGATGACAAAGCGGTATTCCTCGCCGCACACCACCATGGCGGGCGCCAGTTCAGCGCCAACAATGCCATCAACGCGCCGGACCGTGGCCTGCAGCAGCGAGTCCTCGCCGATCAGTGACAGCAGTTGCTTGGGGTACTTCTCGCGCGACAACGGCCACAGGCGCGTGCCGGAACCGCCAGAAAGAACAACGGGTTGGATCAGCACCGTGTCTGGTTTGGCTTCAGGCACGGGCGTCTCCCCAACGCAACTGGGATGTGTCGTCACCACGGTACAGCGTCTCGCCGTGACGGTCCACGCAATAGTCGGGCGAAACAATCATCTCGGAAAAGCGCATGTCAGCGGCGATGCGGGTGTATTCAAACAGGATGCTGCGCACCACCTTGGCACCGGGGCGTATGTGGCTGCCGTGGCCAATCCAGGCCGGCCCGGTGATCGTGGCGCCGGGTTCGATGCGCACGCCCGATCCGATGTAGACCGGGCCTTCAATCTGCACCTGGTGCCATGGGATTGAGGTGTTGAGACCAACCCATATGCCGGGCTTAACTTCGCGTCCGGGCATTTTCATCTCGGCCACTTCGCCGCGCAAGACGCGCTGCAGGACCGACCAGTAATCGCTGACGCGCCCGATATCGATCCAGTTGAACTGGCAGTTCTGGGCGAAAAACGGCAGACCGTTGGCAACCAGATCGGGAAAGAGTTGCGAGCCAATGTCATAGACCGTGTTGGCTGGCACCAGGCCCAACACGGCGGGCTCGAAAATGTAGATGCCGGTGCTGGCCAGCCTTGATTTGGCCTCGGCCGGCTTGGGCTTTTCCTGAAACGACTGGATCAGCCCGTCGGCTGCCGTCACCACGATGCCATAGCTTTGTACATCGGCCAGTGGCACCTCCATGGCGACGACGCTGGCAATAGCATTCTTGGCCTTGTGTTCAGCGATTGCCGCCGTGATGTCCAGGTCAATCAGGGCATCGCCGCACAGCACCAGCGTGGTCTCATCAAAGAAGCCACTGAAATCCTGAATGCGCCGCATGCCGCCGGCCGAGCCCATGGGCCGCGGCAGGATGTCGCCATGGTCGCGCACGCCCTCGTAGCTGTAGCCAATTTGCACACCCCAACGGCTGCCATCGCCAAAATATTCTTCTATCTTTTGGTGATGCCAGGCCACGTTGACCATGATTTCGGTGATGCCATGGCGCGCCAGATGTTCGATCAGGTATTCCATCACCGGCTTGCCCAGGATCGGCACCATCGGCTTGGGCAGGTCGCGTGTCAGAGGCCGCACCCGGGTACCCTGCCCGGCGGCCAGAATCATGCCTTTAGCCATTGTTTGCTCCGTTTATGTTTGTCATTTTGCCTGCTTTCTTGTCAATCAATTTGCGACCACAGTGTAGCCATTCGGGTTGGCGTTTTGCCAGCGCCAGGCGTCGGCACACATGGTCTCCAGGCCGCGCTCGGCCCGCCAGCCCAGTTGTTCAAAAGCCAGTGTCGGGTCAGCATAGTTGGAAGCGACGTCCCCGCTGCGCCGCGGCGCCACTTTGTAGGGCACCGGTTTGCCGCTGGCCTGCTCAAATGCGCGCACCATATCCAGCACGCTGTAGCCAATTCCCGTGCCCAGGTTCACTACCAGGCATTGCGCTTGCGCCTGCAAGCGCGCCAGCGCCTTGACGTGACCCTGCGCCAGATCGACCACATGGATGTAGTCACGCACGCCGGTGCCGTCCGGGGTGTCGTAATCATCGCCCCAGACACTGAGGAACGCACGGCGCCCGACGGCAACCTGGGCCACAAAGGGCAGCAGGTTGTTGGGCGGTCCTTGCGGGTCTTCACCGATCAGACCGCTCACGTGGGCACCCACCGGATTGAAGTAACGCAGGATGCCGATACGCCAGTCAGGGTCGCTGCGGTAGAGGTCCTGCAGCATGCCTTCAATCACCAGCTTGGTCTGGCCATAGGGATTGGTGGCACACAAGCGGTGATCTTCGGTCAGGGGCAAAAATTGCGGGTCGCCATAGACGGTGGCCGACGAGCTGAACACCAGGGTCTTGACGCCGCACTCCGCCATGGCGCTGAGCAGACACGCGGTACCGACGACGTTGTTGTCGTAATAGGACAGGGGATCCTTCACCGAATCGCCCACCGCCTTGAGGCCAGCGAAATGAATCACCGCCGTGGCGCCGCTTGTGCGCAGCGCCTGCAGCAGCGCCACCCGGTCACGAATGTCGCCTTGCACGAAGTGAAGGCTTTTATCCGCAATGCGCTGCACACGGGCCAATGCCTCGGGCTGGCTGTTGCACAAATTGTCGAACACGGTTATTTCATGCCCGGCACCGAGCAACTCAACACAGGTGTGCGAGCCGATATAGCCGGCACCGCCGGTGACAAGAATTTTGCTCATGGTCTTGCCCCTTACTTCAGTAGCCCGAGCAAATACTGCCCGTAGCCGTTCTTGGCCAGCGGCGCGGCGAGTTTTTGAATCTGTGCCGCGTCGATCCACTGTTGCGCAAAGGCAATCTCTTCCGGGCAACTCACCTGCAAGCCCTGGCGCTTTTGCAAGGTGGCGATGAAGCTGGCCGCTTCCAGCAGGCTGTCGTGGGTGCCGGTGTCGAGCCAGGCGTAGCCGCGGCCCATGATTTCCACATTCAGTTCACCCTGCTCCAGATAGCGCCGGTTGACATCGGTGATTTCCAGCTCGCCGCGTGGCGAAGGGGCAATGTCGGCCGCAATGTCGCAGACCTGCGAGTCGTAGAAGTACAAACCCGTCACGGCGTAATTGCTCTTGGGCTGGCGCGGTTTTTCCTCAATGCTGACGGCGCGCTGTTGCGCATCGAACGCCACCACGCCGTAGCGCTCGGGGTCCTGCACGTGGTATGCGAAAACGGTTGCGCCACAGGTGCGATCACTGGCACTGGCCAGTTGTTTGACCAGGTCATGGCCGTAAAAAATATTGTCCCCGAGCACCAAGGCGCTGGGTTGAGCGGCGACGAAGTCGCGCCCGATGATAAAAGCCTGGGCTAGTCCGTCCGGCGAAGGCTGCACGGCATACGAGATGCACATGCCCCACTGACTGCCGTCGCCCAGCAACTCGGCAAAGCGCGGCGTGTCCTGCGGCGTGGAGATGATCAACACCTCCCGAATACTCGCCAGCATCAAGGTGCTCAGCGGGTAGTAAATCATCGGTTTGTCGTAGACCGGCATCAGTTGCTTGGAGACGGCCTGCGTGACCGGGTAAAGCCGCGTGCCCGAGCCGCCAGCCAGAATGATGCCTTTGCGTTGTGTCATGGTTGATTCCTGATTTCAGATGCATGTCGCCAATACGCCTTTGGCGACCGGCTCTGTGTATTGGGTCTGCACCCACTGCCTATAGGCGCCGCTTTGCACCTGCGCCACCCAGTCGGGATTGCCCAGATACCACTGCACGGTCTTGCGGATGCCACTGTCGAAGGTTTCCAGCGGCCGCCAGCCCAACTCCTGTTCGAGTTTGCGCGCGTCGATGGCGTAGCGCCGGTCGTGGCCGGGGCGGTCCTTTACATAGGCGATCTGGGTCGCGTAGGAACTGCCATCGGCTTTGGGCCGCAGTTCATCGAGCAGCGCGCATACGGCGTGGACGATCTCGATGTTCGGCTTTTCATTCCAGCCGCCCACGTTGTAGGTTTCGCCCAGGCTCCCGGCCTCAAGCACGCAACGGATGGCGCTGCAATGGTCTTTCACGTACAGCCAGTCGCGCACCTGCATGCCGTCGCCGTACACCGGCAGCGGTTTGCCGGCGAGCGCATTGACGATCATGAGCGGAATGAGTTTTTCCGGAAAGTGATAAGGACCGTAGTTGTTGCTGCAGTTGGTGGTGAGCACGGGCAAGCCGTAGGTATGGTGGTAGGCGCGAACCAGATGGTCACTGGCGGCCTTGCTGGCCGAGTAGGGGCTGTTGGGCTGGTAGCGGTGCGCCTCGGTGAATGCCGGGTCGGTTCTTGACAGGGTTCCATAGACCTCGTCGGTCGATACATGCAGGAAGCGGAAATCGGCTTTGGCCGACGCGTCAAGCCCGCCCCAATAGGCTCGGACCGATTCAAGCAAAGCGAAGGTTCCCACAATATTGGTCTGAATGAATTCACCCGGGCCATGAATGGAGCGATCCACATGCGACTCAGCGGCAAAGTTCAGCACCGCGCGTGGGCGATGCGCGGCAAGCAACTGGCTCACCCGTGCCGTGTCGCCGATATCACCGTGTTCAAATATGTGACGCGAATCACCCGCAAGCGATGTTAGGTTTTGCAGGTTCCCGGCGTAGGTCAGTTTGTCGAGGTTGACAACGGGCTCGTCCGATGCGGCAAGCCAGTCGATGACGAAGTTGCTGCCAATGAAGCCGGCCCCACCGGTTACGAAAATCGACATGTTGTGGCCCTTCTGTAAGGCCCCAACTTTATTGAGTTCTCGGAAAAAACTGTGGCAACTCTGTGTAATCGAAGCGCCGGTCTCGTGTCGCTCAGTGCTCGCAGCGTCAGGCAAATGCAGCACCAAGCGCTTGCAGGCGCGCGATATCATCCTGCAAGCTCGGTGGCACTGGCAGATTGAAGAGGCTGCACAGGGCCGTGATCCGGTAGCGCCAGTCATGATGAGCCAGCATGTTGAAGATATTGATGCGCCGCTGTTCGGCCAGAGTCTCGTTGCGCGACAACAGGCTGACCAGTTCATCCGAAGCCGTTTGCGGATCGGTGGAGAGTTCCAGCGTTGCCTGCGGCCAGAACAACATCTCATCAGCCATGCGCGAGACGGGGCGTCGACCCGCCACGATACAGCCCGACAGCAAGGATTCAAGCCAGCGACTGGTCACCATCATGGAGCGCGGACGGTCGCCCTGCGGTTCAACGTACAGGTGAAAAGCCAGTGAAATGCGGGTTCGCTGCAGCAGCTTGAACAGCATGCCGCGCTCCAGTTGCACGCTCGGGCCTGACAGATTACCCAGGGGCGAGTGCAGGTACAAATAGGGTGAGCTGGCAGGATGGAAGCGCTGTGAAAAGCAGGTTTGATAGCTCGGCGGTGTACGCCCGAAGCCAATCATGTCAATCTCACGCGCCATCGGTTGACGGGGCACCCAGGCCAGACAATCAGCGCCTTGGTATAACTGGTGGACGGGAATGCCATAGCGGGACTTCGGAAGGTCCACGTCTTCGTGCGCGGTCACGGTGATGGCGTCAAAAAAGGCTGTTTCCTTGACAAATCCAGCCTGAAAATAGGAATCCGTGACAAAGCCGTAGATCTTGCCGAACTTCTTGCGGCAGTCGGGGATGGCATTGATCATGCCCAAATCACCAGGGCCACGCGCCACTACGATCAGAACGTCACCGCCGCGCGTCTGCAAAGGTTCAAAGTGGGCCTGGTGCGGGCGCATCACCCGGTTCAGCCAAGGTCCGGGCGTTGGCTTTGGCGAGAGTACCTCGGCCTCAAAATAGTGCGCCAGCAATTCAGCCAGTTCATCGATAGCCACCCAACCCGCATGGGGCGAGGCAAGGCCGGCATACAGTACGGATATCTTCATGGTTCAGATGCGACGTCGACACGGTCAAAGCGATAGCCATAACCATAGATTGGCGTCAGCTTCCAGCCCTTGCTGCCATCGAGCAGCAGCTTCTTGCGCAAGCGGCTGATATGGGTGTCCACCGTGCGCGTATCGACCTCGGTATTGAGGCCCCAGATCTTGTTGAGCAGATGATCCCTTGACAGAAGCTTGCCGGGGTTTTGAAACAGGTAGACCGACAAGTCAAATTCCTTTTGCGTGAGCGTGATGGCGTTGCCGTCCAGCGTCAGACGGTGGCGCGTAACATCCACTTCAAATGAACCCAAGCGCAGCACCGGCAAACCACCCGGTTTGATGCGTCGTGCCACATTTTCCAGACGCGCCAGCAACTCCATGGGTTTGGGCGGCTTCACCACATAATCATCGGCGCCCATCTTGAGTGCCGAGACCACGGTGGCCTCGTCATCCCGAGCGGTGACGACGACAACCGGAATGTCCCAGCCCAGGTTTTGCCGCACCCACTGCAACACATCAGCGCCGGTGCCATCAGGCAGCATCCAGTCGATCAAAAGCAGATCGAATCGCTCTTTTTTGGCACCCTCGATGAATTCAGCTGCCATGCCGAAGCCACGACTTGTGTGCTGGCCGCTGCTGACCCACAGTTCGAGCAGCGCGCGTTGATCGGGGTCGTCTTCAAGTATGGCAATGTGCATCGGGTACCTTGATAGCAAGCATGAGTAGCAGTTTACTCTTGCGTGGCCATCGCGGACCAATCATTACCAAGAACGGCGCCGGTGAATGACCGGTCCATTCCAATCCGTGTGGTGAATTCTTGCTTTCGACAAATACCACTCTGGCACGTGTGGGTCGCCTGCAACGGGCGACCCAGTCAGACGCAATGGCCTCAGTTGTTCAGCAACAACTGCAAAATAACACCGGTGGCAATCGCAACCAGTACATAGTCGTTGCCGGTCTGCACCCAGTGGTAGCCACGCGGCGGTGCGCTCAGGCGGTGTCCGCGCCAGTCCTCGACGACATACTGCCGGCTGCGGTATTCCATCGGCAGACGACCGCCACGGCGAAAGTCCTGGTTGGGACCGGCGCCACGTTCATCGGGGTGATTGTTGTAGCGCGGGTTCTGGCGGTTGTTGTTGCGCGGGTCCGGGCGATTGTTGTTGCGCTGCTCCTGCTGCTGATCGCGGTTGTTGCGGTTGTTGTCGCGGTTACCCTGGGCAAATGCGAACTCTCCGGCGATCAGTGACGAGACCATGATGGCTGCCACGACAGCCTTCTTGGTCAGATGAAAGTGCTTCACTTGGTGGCCTCGTGACCGATGACACCACCGACGGCAGCGCCAGCGCCCGTGCACAGCAGACCACCACCACACAGAACATTACCGGCAACGCCGCCAATGACGGCGCCAGTGGCCGTTCCCTTTTCCTCACGGCTCATGCCAGCGCAGGCGCTCAAGCCAAGCACGGCCAGCAAGACAATGGCGGGCAAAAATGCAGAAAACCCGGAATTCAACTTCATGATAATTTCTCCAAAATTTGAAAATAAAAAAGTGGTACAACGCGGCGCGTTAACCACAACGAAATTTGATTGTTTGCCGATTGCCTAGCCGATTCAGTGCGCTTGCTTACATAAGAGCATCTCAATTGCAGCGGCGAGTGGTTTCATGCTGTGCCATGTCTTTGCTTTTGGACAAAACCACTCTGTGCGCCATCGCACCGACGCTGGCCGCATTGGCCGCTATGGTGCATGGGACAACATCAACCGGAGTCACACATGACAAAATTCCTGAAGACAGCGATCAGCCTGGCAGCAGTGCTGATCGGGACGCATGCCAGTGCGCAGATCACTTTTTATGAGCACGACAATTTCCAGGGCCAGTCCTTCAGCACCGACCGCTCGGTCAATGAATTGGAGCGCCGTGGTTTCAATGACCGCGCCTCATCGGCTGTCGTGTTTGGCGGACGCTGGGAAGTTTGTGAAGACAATCGTTTCAGTGGCCGCTGTGTCGTGCTGCGGCCCGGCCGCTACAACTCGCTGCAGGTGATGGACCTGAACGACCGTGTTTCTTCAACCCGCCCGCTGGCGCGCAATGCACGTATCAGCGACAACCGCTATGCGCCGGAGCCGGTGCCAGTCTATGACGACCGCCGCCGCCCCGAAGAGCGCCTGTACCAGGCCGACATCAGCTCGGTTCGCGCCGTCGTCGGCAACGACGGGCAGCGCTGCTGGATGGAGCGTGAGCAGGTGGTGCAAAACCAGGACAACAACAAGGTCGGCGGCGCCATTGCGGGCGCGCTGATCGGCGGCATCCTGGGGCACCAGGTCGGTGGCGGCGCTGGCAAGGACCTGGCAACCGTAGGTGGCGCTGTCGCCGGTGCCGCGGTCGGCTCCAATCTGGCGCGCAACAGTGGCGGCCAGCAGGTCTCGACACAGGAAGTGCAGCGTTGCGTCAACGAACCCGGCCAGGTCCGTGCCGCTTACT
Source organism: uncultured beta proteobacterium (assembly GCA_903920695.1). Lineage (GTDB taxonomy): Bacteria > Pseudomonadota > Gammaproteobacteria > Burkholderiales > Burkholderiaceae_C > Rhodoferax. The sequence continues at coordinate 5,362 of CAIXNB010000202.1, read as the reverse complement.
GGGACGTGCGCTACAACTTCAAGGGCCAGGAACATCGCATACAGATGACCCGTGCGCCCGGCCCCAGCATCACCGTCAACGCACAGGGCGAACCACGCAACTGAGAACAGAATCACTTATGACCGGTCCGGCTTTGATTTGACAACGCTCCATCCATGAAATCCGTTCAAAGAATGGGCGCTTGGCTGGGCGTTGCCGCCGTGCTGCTGGCACTGGTGGTGGCGGTCACCTTCTGGGCTTTTGCGCAGATCGAAGACGCGGCCGACGCGCGCAAGAGCAGCTTCGTCGAAATCCAAAGCGCGGGCGACCTGCTGTCCCAATTAAGAGATGCCGAAACCGACCAGCGTGGCTACATGCTGACCGGTGACGATTCCTTCCTGAAATCCTATGCCGGGGTCAACAACCGGATCAAAGGGCGTTTGAATGATTTACGCGCGCTGTCCATAAGTCCCATCGCTGACCGACAGCTCAACATCCTGGAACCGCTAATCGATGCCAAGCTGGCCGAAATGTCACACGTCATCGAATTGCGCCGCAATCGTGGCCCGGCGGCGGCGCTGGCACTGGTGGAAAGCGGCCTGGGCCAGCGCCTGATGGATTCAGTCCGGCGCGAAATGCAAATCTTCATCCAGACCGAGGAAGCAGCGCTGGCGCAGCACGATGCCGCGCTGCAACTCAATCTGCGCCGACTGTTCGGCATCCTGATTGCCGCCAGCGTGCTGACGCTGTTTTCGGCGCTGGCCTTCGCCTACCTGATCTATCAAAAGTCGCAGCAGCGGATCCGCAACGAAGTGCATATTGAAACCCGGCACCTGCTCGATCTGCAGGAGCAAACCAATAGCCAGCTAGAGCGCAGCAACCGGGCCTTGCACGAGGGTGAAGAACAACTGTCCGTCACCCTCAGTTCGATCGGTGACGCCGTGATCGCCACCGACAGCGCGGCACGGGTCACCCTGATCAACCCAGTGGCTGAACTGTTGACGGGCTGGTCCCTGGCGCAAGCCCGCGGACGTCTGGTGGATGACGTCTTTCGTATCATCAACAAGGACAGCCGTCTGCCCGTCACCGTGCCCATCATGGCCGCCTTGAGGCGCGGTGCGGTCCAGGGTCTGGCCAACCACACGGTGCTGATTGCGCGCGACGGCAGCGAGAGGGACATCTCCGACAGCTGCGCCCCGATTCGCAACAACGAGGGTGAGGTGATCGGAGCCGTTCTGGTGTTTCGCGACGTCAGCAAGGAATACGCGGTACAGCAGGCCCTGAGCATCCAGCACGTCGAACTCGAGTCGCAAAACAGCGAACTGCGCCAGTCGCAGATTGCCCTGGACATTCTGCGGGCGCGTTACTTCGATCTTTATGACCTTGCCCCAATAGGCTATTGCAGCCTGAACGAAGTCGGGCTGGTACTGGAGGCCAACCTGACCGCCGCCACCATGGTTGGGATGACGCGTGGTGCTATGGTCAAGCAGTGGTTCTCCCGCTTCATCTGTACGCCCGATGGCGATACCTTCCAACTGATGCGCAAGCGCGTGCTCGACAGTGGCGAACCGCAGGACTGCGAAATCTGCATGCTCAAGACTGACGGTTCGCAGTTCTGGGTCCACTTGGCCGCCAGCGCGGCACAGGACGAGGGCGCGCCGGTGATCCGAGTGATGCTCAGTAATATCGACGAGCGCAAGCAGGCCGAACTCGCGCTGCTCAAGGCCGGCGCCTTGCAGAGCGCGATCTTCAACAGCGCCAATTTTTCCAGCATTGCGACCGACGCAAATGGTGTGATCCAGATTTTCAATGTTGGCGCCGAACGCATGCTCGGCTATGCCGCCGCCGACGTGGTGAACCAGACGACGCCAGCCGACATCTCGGATCCGCAGGAACTGATTGAACGGGCCAAAGCCCTGAGCAGCGAATTGGGAACGCCGATTGCACCCGGTTTCGAGGCACTAGTGTTCAAGGCCTCGCGCGGCATCGAAGACATCTACGAGCTGACCTACATCCGCAAGGACGGCAGCCGTTTTCCGGCGCTGCTCTCGGTCACGGCCCTGCGCGACGCACAAGGCAGCATCATCGGCTACCTGTTGATCGGCACCGACAACACAGTGCGCCAGCGCGTCGAAGCCGAACGGGCACGTCTCGACCAGGCCTTGCAGGACCAGAACACCGAGCTTGAGACGGCCATGCTGACGGCCGAACAAGCCAACCTGGCGAAATCGGATTTCCTCTCCAGCATGAGCCACGAGTTGCGTACGCCGCTGAGCGCGATCCTCGGTTTTGCCCAACTGCTTGAATCGGGCGCACCGACACTTACAGCGCTGCAAAAGCGCGGCATCGAACAAATCCTCAAAGCCGGCTGGTACCTGCTGGAACTGATCAACGAAATCCTTGACCTGGCGATGATCGAATCGGGCAAGCTGTCGCTATCAATGGAGCCGGTGTTGCTGGAAGATGTCATGCGCGAATGCCAGACCATGATCGAACCGCAGGCGCACAGCCGTGACATCCACGTCAGATTCACGCATATGGTGCAGAACTACTTCGTCCACGCCGACCGCATGCGCATCAAGCAGGTTCTGATCAACCTGCTTTCCAACGCCATCAAGTACAACAAGGTCGGCGGCGCGGTCCAGGTCGAATACCACCTGAGCCCGCCTGATGCCATGCGCATCAGCGTGCGCGACACCGGCGACGGACTGACGCCGCAACAACTGGCTCAGCTGTTTCAGCCCTTCAATCGCCTCGGGCAGAAAACCAAGGTTGAGGAAGGCACTGGCATTGGGCTGGTCGTGTGCAAGCGACTGGTCGAATTGATGAATGGGCGGATCGGTTGCGAAAGCACCGTCGGCGAGGGCAGCGTCTTCTGGTTCGAGATCGGATTGGCGACGCAGCCCGAAGTATCCAACTTTGCGCCAGAATCAGACTTGGACGCACCCCAGCCACTGTCGGGCAGCAGGCCCTCGCATACACTGCTTTATGTGGAAGATAATCCAGCCAATCTGATGCTCGTCGAAGACCTGATCACACGCCGACCCGATATCCGGCTGTTAACCGCACGCGACGGTTACCGTGGCGTGGCGCTGGCCCGCAGCGCCCTGCCCGACGTCATCCTGATGGACATCAACCTGCCGGGCATGAGCGGACTCAAGGCCCTGAGCTTGCTGCGCCAGGACCCGGTCACGGCCCAGATTCCGGTGCTGGCGCTGAGTGCCAACGCCATTCCGCGCGATATCGAAAAGGGCCTGGAATCCGGTTTCTTTCGCTATCTCACCAAACCGATCAAGGTCAACGAGTTCATGGATAACCTGGACTTGGCCATGAAGCTTGCCGACCGGCAGGCAGAACTTAAAAAAAGGAAGGCAGCAACACCGTGATTACTGAAACCCAGACTCTCAACGCCAGCATCCTGATCGTTGACGACCAGGCCTCCAATGTGCAGTTGCTTGAACAACTGCTCGCCGAAGCAGGTTATACCCACGTCGCCTCCACCATGAAACCGACGGAAGTCTTTTCACTGCACCGAAAAAACCACTATGACCTGATCCTTCTGGACCTGCAAATGCCGATCATGGATGGCTTTCAGGTCATGGAGGGCCTCAAAACCAACGACGCCGACGGCTACCTGCCGGTGCTCGTGATCACAGCCCAGCCGGGTCACAAACTGCGCGCGCTGCAAGCCGGCGCGCGGGACTTCATCAGCAAACCATTTGACCTGATCGAAGTCAAGACGCGCATCCGTAACATGCTCGAAGTGCGCCTGCTCTACAAGCGGCTGGAAGACTACAACAAGGAACTCGAACGCACCGTGCAGGAGCGCACCGCCGAGCTGCGCGAAAGCGAAGCGCGCTACCGCAGCCTGACCGAGCTGGCCTCCGACTGGTACTGGGAGCAGGACGAAACCGGCCGCTTCACCAAGGTATCGGGGCCGGTGCTGGAAATGCTGGGCATGCAGGTTGAAGCCTTCGAAGGCACCTCAACCGACGTCAAGCCAGGCGGCTGGAATGAATCGGACCGCGCCGCCTTGCGCGCTACCATCACCGCGCGCCAGCCCTTCCTTGATTTTGTCTACCATCGCGTCAATGACGACGGCACACAGCAGCAATTCCGGGTCAGCGGCGAACCGATGTTCAACCAGACCGGCCGCTTTCGCGGCTACCGTGGCATCGGCGTCGAAGTGCCGAGCGCCAACTAGGGCGGCCGAACGCCGCAGCACGCCATGACCGCCCTTCCCAACCCGAACCAGAATCAACTACTGGCGGCCCTGCCGGTAGCCGATTTCGAACCCCTGGCCGCGCATCTGGAACTGGTGCCGATGGCACTGGGCCAGATGCTCTACGAGCCGGGAACCCAGCTGCGCCATGCCTATTTCCCAACCACCGCGATCGTCTCCCTGCACTACGTCACCGAGTCTGGCGCGTCGGCCGAGACCGCCGGTGTCGGCAACGAAGGGGTGGTCGGCATTCAGCTGTTCATGGGTGGCGAAACCACCTCGAGCTCGGCCGTGGTGCAGACTGCGGGTCAGGCCTACCGCCTGGAGCGCCGCCTGCTGAAACAGGAGTTCGACCGTGCCGGCTCGCTGCAGCGCCTGTTGCTGCGTTACACCCAGGCCTTGATCACGCAGATGGCACAAACCGCCGCCTGCAACAGGCTGCATTCGGTGGAACAGCAGCTGTGCCGCTGGCTGCTGCTGACGCTTGATCGTCTGCCTTCAGGCGAAATGGTCATGACACAGGAACTGGTGGCCAGCATGCTCGGCGTGCGCCGCGAAAGCGTCACAGAAGCAGCCGGCAGCCTGCAAAAGGCCGGCTACATCCGCTACCGGCGCGGCCATATCAGCGTGCTTGATCGCCGCGGCCTCGAGACGCGCGCCTGCGAATGCTATGGCGTCGTGCGCAAGGAACTTACGCGCCTGCTGTCAGACGTGCGCTACCGCCAGGAGGCGGCAGCGTAAATCGGACCGGCTGGCGCAGGTCAACTCACGCAGAACGATAAAGGACGGATCGGCCGGTGGCGCTGGGCATAGCAATGACGGTCATGGCGGCGATGAGTGTGATGCGAATGTTCATGGTGTATCTCCACATGAAAGCATGCTGTGCTTGGGTGCAATGTGATGATGCAGGACCCCACTCTCGTTGGACGGAATCCGGAACAAGAGACACAGTCTGCCTACCTGCCATGAACCCTGAAGTGGCATTGCGGGCCTGACCCGCAATCCATGGTCAGCGTAGCGGGTTCAGCGCGTGGCGCTGACTTCGACGTCGACGCGGCGATCAGGCTGCAGGCAGGCTTTGAGCGCCTTGGTTACCTTCTTGCCCGGGCAGGCGCCTGGTGCGGTCACCGGGTCGGCACCGTCAACACCCTTGGCCACGAT
>CAIXNB010000201.1 GCA_903920695.1 uncultured beta proteobacterium | reverse complement strand
GTGCAGCGGCCCAGAAGGCTGCCGAAGCCAAGGCCATTGCTGACAAAGCCGCCGCCGATAAGGCTGCTGCAGACAAGGCGGCCGCCGAGCGTGCAGCGGCCCAGAAGGCTGCCGAAGCCAAGGCCATTGCTGACAAAGCCGCCGCCGATAAGGCTGCTGCAGACAAGGCTGCTGCAGACAAGGCGGCCGCTGAGCGCAGCGCCGCTCAGAAGGCCACAAACAACCAGGCAAGTGCGACGACCAGCACCAAGTCCAACAAGATGATCCCCATCGTGGGTGCCGCTGTTGTTCTGGTTGGAATTGCCGGAGCTTACTTCGCGTTACGTACACCAGAACGCCCGGCTGCGACCACTTCAACACCTCAAGCGACCGAACCGACTGCGTCCCCATCGAGAGCCCAGGAACCTAGCTCACCAGCCGCAAACGAAGTCGCCCAGCCACCGACGCCAATTGCCGAACCAGCACCATCGACAAGCACCGGCAATGCAACGGATACTGCCACGCCCCTTCAGATGGCGACGGAAATGGAATCAAAGAACATCGACAAAGCAATTCGACAATTTGAACAAGTTGCATCTGGAAAGGATAAGGCACAAGCAGCCGCCGCTGCAAAACGATTGTTTGAGATTTATGCCACTGGCAAGGGGAAAGTCGCACGCGACCCAAACCAGGCGCTTAACTGGTATCAGCGCGCCAAGAAATTGGGCGCCCCACTTCCGGCGCTGCCTGACTCGCTGACGAACACCCCTGCGACTGCACCTGCAACAACTGCTGCGCCTACCGTTGCACCTGTGGTAGCGCCAACGCCTACACCTGCGCCGGTAGTCACACCTGTGCCCGTTCCCGTGCCTGCGCCGCTCCCTACCCCCGCACTGACAGCTGCACCGGTAGTCGTACCTACGCCAGCGCCTGTAGCAACGCCAACCCCCACACCTGTAGCAGCGCCTGCACCTACGCCAGCAGCCAAGCAAAAAGCAACAGATGAATTGTTTACTGAAGCTGCTGCGCTAGAGGGCTCCAGCATGCGACGTGCCAAGGCTCTATATGCCGAAGCAGGCAATCGTGGGCATGGCCCGTCTCAGAAGCGGCTATGGGAAATATTCACCCGCGAAGGCAGTACCGAAGCCACCACCTGGCAACGCCGCGCTTTCGACAGTAAGGTGCCGGGAGTCCCGGAACCAAAGAAGGCGCTCAGCTTGAGCGGCAATTAAGACCGCCCGTGCCTCAGGGAATTTGATGAGTCACCTGCCCTGGCGCGACCACCTGGATGACACCAGCCCACATGCACATCAGCTTGCACGTATTGTCCACGGATGGCATGTTGCCAAGCAAAACGGCGGGGGCGCCAGGCGACCACGGCGCTGACGTTGCGGGGATGCAGGGCATGGGTGTCAGCACCCCCAAAGCGGCCGAAGTTGCCGCCGCTACCGTCGGGTTGGCCAGACTGCGGCACATCCCAAAAGGCAATATGTTCACCATGGGCTTGTTGTCCATGATGTTTGCCGCTGGCTGGTTGCTCGACATGACACGATTCATAGGCAGCACCACCAACGCGCTCGGTGCAAAGCCCTGTGAACACATCAGCTGCGCACCGTTGACCACTTGCATTGGCATAAATCAGAGCCTTATGGAAGAGTGATTTTGTTTGACTTTGACTTCAACTTCAACGAACCATCTGGGAGCACCTCTTCGGCATCACAACGCATGAGGTCAGGTTCAACCAACGTCGGCTTTCTACAGTGGGGGAACGATCCAACATCGCTCCCGGAAGCAGAAAAAACACGAACCGTGTGCAAGATGTTATCTGCTGCCTGCTCTGATTCACACGCAAAAGCGATGAGCTTGGCTGTGTGAACGGCAGTGGCTACCCCAGTGCAATCCTCAGCGAGAGTTTTTAGCTCTCCACCGTCTTTGGCAAATTGAACCCGCGTATGGCGTCCTTCCAGAGGACTGTTGGGATCGTCACGAAAATACTGAACAAGGGCAAGGGTGCCCGCATTGCCCAGACGAATGGCCGTTGAAACCCGGTCCGCATCCGACCAGTTCACTGCAGACACAGGAACCTGTCCGATGGATGGATCTACCGCTGGCAACCCAAATGAGAGCAGGCTACCCGGTTTAACGTGGCATTTCTTGATGAACGAGTCCGGCACGGCAGTTTTAAGCGAGGCCAATTCCTTCTGAGCCTGCTCGGTAGTTTCAACAAGCTTGCTCGCCCAACCAAACAATGCACGGCGTTCACCACAATCGGCAACCTGGAAAATCATTCCCTTAACACGAGTGCGCTTCTCCAGGTCAGTTGCGCGAACAGCGATCTTTTGCGGTGAAGAATCACTGGCCCCTACGACCAGATAGCGTTCAATGGCGGGTGCGGCTGGCAGGGCCAGAGCCATCATCGGCAAGTGCATGCAGGCTCCCACAAGTAGCATGCGCATGAAGCAAAGGTTTGGAAGATTCACAGACCGCTCTCAGCCTTGACTCGGGCGAGTTCACCGTTTTGCACAAGCTGCACATGCGCCCAATCACGGAAGCCAGCCCAATCCCCGCCCCAAACCATGCCGCGCTTGCGTGCCTCCTCCCCCAACGCCGTCCAAAACCCGGAAGACTGCGCCTGCGAGGACCAGCCATACCGCGAATCAACAATATCGGCAGCGTACGAATTCGGAGTGCCATCGAGCTTCTGCCCGTTATGAAAACTAAAACGCACCTTGCTCTTGCCCTCCGCAAACAAGCGAGCCTGGACTTCAATTGAGCGCCAACCGTAAAACACCTTGGGCTGAAAGCCGCGCTGGCCGAGTGATGCGACGATTGCTCGCACTTTGGCGGCCAACTCAGGCTTCATGCTTTGAAGCTTCTTTTCTTGCGACCACTGGGAAGAATCGCCACTCCAGGCGATGGGGGTCAACGGCTTCGGTTTCACCGGCGTCAATACTCTCTGCCCCGACAAATGCAGCCAAGTGGTTTTGCCGGGGTCAATCAAGCCGTCAGGATTTTTAAGAAAAGTTGACTGAAATTTCTTGATTGCGGCCACAGTCTTGGCACCGCAAACCCCATCGATCTTGCCGGGGTCAGACCCTTTCGCCTTTAAGAGGGTCTGAACCACTTTGACATCCGCGCTGTGGTTCTTGCCACCCTGGCCTACGCTGGCTGTGATGTTTTGCATACTGATTGCCTCCTTTGTTGAAAATCAAAACATTACGACCCTGGTACCACTGAAAGATCGTTATGCTCTTTGGCACCACTTCCGTAATCTAGGACTCTAATAATAATTATGCAAGCCACTGATGAACAATCGTTTCTACCAACACTTAGGTTCAATGTGCAACCTATTGGTACTCCTGCAAGCCAAATACATCCTGAAATCTCATCCATCCGCCATTCCTAATTACATCGCATGGCTCATGTTGATCATCTGGATCATATCCCCAATAATATTCAAAATTTAATTTAACTGATATATGGAGATGCCCAAGATTAACAGTACCAATACCAACACCAGGAATCACTTCATCGCCTGCATTCAGCTCAGATGTAATGTGTGCATAATAAGTATAATATGTTTTCCCTGACACTTCATGAGTTACAATCAAACAAGCATTCCAATGATCATTGTATTTGGCGTTGGCTTTATGATTCTTAAACACAACCCCTCTAGCAAGAGGATAAACGTTTTCCCCGTCATCAGCTTTTATATCCACGCCTCTATGATTGCCATGGCCAGGATTGTAATCACAAAGGTCCAGGGACACTTTCGTGTATTTTGAATCCAATGGCATATTAACAGTTGATTTGCTAGATTTTTCCCTGGAAGGAATTTTCGCCTTAGGTTTTGAAAGAGGGCAAGTCACGACCGGTTTTTTAACCCCCGACTTCGACAGTTAATCGCGAAACTCCGCCTTTTTTGGTTGCCCGTCCCAATGAAATCAACGACTTACAAGCGATTTTCCGAAAAGTCGTGTAATGGCACGTTCTGCACTTTTGTGATTTATTTGACATTGGCAATTG
>CAIXNB010000200.1 GCA_903920695.1 uncultured beta proteobacterium | reverse complement strand
GCCCGCGCCAGTGGTGACGTTTGAATCCGCACGCGACTTCGGGGACGTCTGGGCGCTCACAGAGTTATGGAATTCGCTGGGCTTCGATGAGTTGCGCAAGATTTTTCGCCGCACCCGCCATGCCAGTGATGTCGAAGCGCTGATTCGCGTGATGGTCTTCAACCGCCTTTGCGATCCGGAATACACATTGGGCGTGCTTCGCTGGCTTGAGACAGTTACTTTGCCAGGCATCATGGCTGAGTCCATTGACCATCAGCACCTGCTTCGCGCAATGGATGCTGGAGCCAGACCTGCTGATTCTTGATGATCTGTTCCTTGCCCGGCGCATCTCGGACGGTGCCGCCGAGTTGCTGCAAACGGTGGTTCATCGGCGCTACAAACTGCGCCGCTCGATAGTGGTGACCTCCAACAGAATCGTTGAGGACTGGGGCAAATACCTGGGTGACAACACGATGAGCACGACCATTCTGGATCGACTGATGCACCGCTCGGCCCTGCTGGCGTTCGAGGGCAAGAGTTACCGGCTGAAGGAAGCTGCGCAGCGCCTTGCCAGCGCCAGCGCAGCGTGATGGTCGCGCCCGCCGTGGACAACTGTCCTGACCACAGGACGAGCCTGTGGACAGCCGGTGCTGCGCACCGGTGCGACAGTTGCCCACCGCTCCCCGATGTTTTGCCTTCGGCCTGACGCGCTGTGCTTGCCAAACTGCCATTCACAAAAAACTCAGGAAGACAAGGGGAGAAATTACAAGGAAAAATGGTCAGAGCTAACCTGGCCAAGCAGTTGATAATTTAGCCGTCCTGCCTGGAGGAATTTGACTGGCCAAAGGTGGGGGAATTTGAAGTGGCCATCAGGGATTGCAGCCGGCGCCGTTGTCAACCGCAACGTCAAGCCCTACGCCCTGATGGCCGGCGTGCCCGCCAGACAAATCGGCTGGATGAGCCAGCATGGCGAACGGCTCAATCTGCCTCTGCAAGGCAATGCGCAAGCGACATGTCCCGCCACGGGTAACATCTACCAACTCAATGGCAATGAGCTTGAATTTCTGGAGGGTCCACCATGCAAGTAAACGCAACCTATGAAAACGGCGCCATCAATTTTGCCCAAACCTTGCGGTTCAAGCACCGCAAGTTTGAAGTGATCGTGAATATTCCTGAAGACGAAGTTGAATCTGACTCGCAAGCCCAGCCGTCGCTCGATACGCTTCTGGCACAAACACCAGATGGCCCATGGCTTCAACGCATGAAGGCCATTGAGACGCGTGTGCTAGCCACGCCCGACTCCGAGATACCGGAAAGTGGGGAGTCCCTTCGTATTTGAACCCGGGTGCGCTGTGTGGGTTGGTTGTGTCACACGAACTAAAGTTGTATCTCCCGCGATTGACTGCTTCAGAGGGAGACCCTACCGTTGTGTCCTTCCGGTAAGCCTGCCGAACTGAAGTTTTTTTGCTGACGGCGTTGGGTTTCTGGTCGAGTCCGTTTTTTTTTGCTTGCGTTCTTGTCCCTCAAATTTAGGGCTTGTCGTCCAGGAAATGTCGTTCTTTAGCTGGGCACCTTGGCGGAAGCGCCATCGACAAAGGGCACAAGACACCAGTGGAACTGCGTCAGACGTGCATGAACCGCCGAATACAGCAGTGCACACAGTCCCAGGCCCAGAGACAGTGTCAATGTGTCTGTCTGATAGTGAAGCGCAATGGAGGCCGGCAGCATTCCCACCAGCCACATGATGGTGCCGGTGATGGAGTTGCGTGTCAAAATCGTACTGCCCGGCAGCAGCCGGAATAATGCTCTAGCTGTGATTGCTGTTGCTGAAGAAGGTCAGTTTCTACATGCTCCAGATACTTATATGCGAAAGATTGCTGTGGGACCTGAAGCAAAGGGGGTCATTGACTTGAGAGTG
>CAIXNB010000199.1 GCA_903920695.1 uncultured beta proteobacterium | reverse complement strand
GGGATGACAGCCGGGGGCGGGATGACAGGACAGATCGTGTGCATGAATTGCCGCACTTTACTCACGATGATACGGATGATGGGCATTGATCGACCAGGCGCGATACAGCTGCTCGATCAGCAGCACGCGCACCATGGCGTGCGGCAGGGTGAGATCAGACAAGCGAATGCGCTCGTGCGCCGCCTGCTTGAAGGCCGGGTCGAGCCCGTCGGGGCCGCCAATGACGAGCGCGACATCGTCGCTCTCGAGTTGCCAGTGCGTGAGCTTCTGCGCCAAGGCAGCCGTGGTCAAAGAGGCGCCACGTTCATCGAGCGCCACGATGCGGCAGCCCTTGGGCAGTACCGCTTCAATGCGGGCACGCTCGGCGGCGAAAAGTGTCTCCACTGATTTGGAAGCGCGCGGCTCGGTCTTGACGGCGCGCAACTCGACCTTGAGTTCGTATGGAAAGCGCTTGGCGTAATCGTCCCAGGCGGTCTGCGCCCAATCGGGCACACGCTGGCCGACCGCAACAATCACCAGCCGCACCGGAAAACCCCGCTCAGGCCTTGCGCACGGCCGGCTTGCGCGCGCCGGCCTTTTGGGTGGCGACCTTGCGTGCCGGTGCCTTCACTACAGGCGCCTTGACCGGCGCATTGACCGTGACCTTGGTCAGGACCGCCGTGGCCGTTGGCGCCTTGGGCGTGGTCTTGCGGGCAACGGTCTTCTTTACCGGCGCCCGGGTAGACACTGACTTGGCGGCAGCCTTCTTCACCTGGGCCTTGGACGGGAAGGCTTCCTGCACGCCCTTCTTGGCGGCGTTGGAGCGCTTGAGACTGGTTTCCGGTTTGGCAACGGCTTTCGCTGGCTTGGCCGGTGCCACGACTTCCTTCACGGCCGGCTTGGCGGCACCAAACTTCAGGCGCACCGGCTTCTCACCCCAGAGTTCTTCGAGGTTGTAGTACTGGCGGAAATTGGGCTGCATGATATGAACCACGGCCTGGCCGCAGTCGACGATGATCCACTCACCATTGGTTTCGCCTTCGACACGCGGCTTGTTAAAGCCGGCATCGCGCACGGCATCGCGCACACTGGCGGCGAGCGCCTTGGTCTGGCGATTCGAAGTACCCGACGCAATGATGACCCGCTCAAACAAGGACGAAAGATGCTCGGTATCGAACACCACGATGTCATGGGCTTTGACATCTTCCAGACCATCAACGATGGTGCGCTGGAGTTTTTGAATGTCTTTTTTGGCGAGGGCGGTTGTAGTCATCAAGCAGTCTGGTAAAGGTGGTGGTCTTCAATATAACGCGCAACCGGTTCAAAAACCAGTGGCCCGAGGGCCTGATGCGCTGCAATTCGGCTTCGAATCTCGGTTGCACTGACCAGCAAGGCTGGCATTGGCAGGCGCCGAAAACGCGGTTCGTAGGGCTTTGGAGCGGAAAATCGGGGGCTTGTAGGCACCTCGTCTCCGCGATCAGCTACACAAATTATAGCGGTTTGCACAATCTCCTGCCAGGCGTGCCAGCTTGTCAGCGCGCGCGCCTGGTCTCCACCGAGCAGCAGAAACAGTTCGGCATCCGGCCATTCATGCTGCAATTCACGCAGCGTATCGACCGTGTAGCTCGGCCCGGCGCGCTCGGTTTCGCGCGCATCGACCAGCACTTGGGGCAAATCGGCAAAGGCCAGCCGCGCCATCGCCAGCCGGTGCCGGGCCGGGCTCAGGGGCCGCGCTTTGTGCCAGGCATGCCCGGTGGGGACGATGCGCAATTCATCTAGTTGCAAATCGGCCAGCGCCGCGCGTGCCAGCGCCACATGGGCTGCGTGCGGCGGGTCGAAGGCACCACCAAAGACGGCAATGCGCCGCGCCCGAGACTGACTTGCCGCCACAGTCACCTCAGACCCAATCCCGGCGCATCAGGTATTTGCTGTAAAGCTCGGCTTCGGGCGAGCCGGCCGCCGGGACGTTCTGGTAGGACCAGCTCACCAGTGGCGGCATCGACAGCAGGATCGATTCGGTGCGACCACCGGACTGCAGGCCAAAGTGTGTGCCGCGGTCCCAGACCAGGTTGAATTCGACATAGCGGCCACGCCGGTACAACTGAAACGCGCGCTCGCGCTCGCCATAGGCCAGCGGCATGCGGCGCTGCACGATCGGCAGGTAGGCGCCCAGAAAGGAATCCCCCACCGACTGCATCATGGCCAGACTCTCGTCAAAACCCAACTCCGAAAAATCGTCGAAGAAGATGCCGCCAACACCACGCTGCTCGTCGCGGTGCTTGAGGTAGAAGTACTCGTCGCACCACTGCTTGAAACGCGGATGCTTGTCGCTGCCAAAGGCTGAGAGCGCCGCCTTGCAAGACGTGTGGAAATGCACGACGTCCTCGTCAAAACCGTAATACGGTGTCAGGTCCATGCCGCCGCCGAACCAGCACACGAGTTTGCTATCCGAGCCGGTGGCAGCGATCATGCGCACGTTCATGTGCACCGTCGGCACATAGGGATTGCGCGGGTGAAACACCAGCGATACGCCCATGGCCTCGAAGGAAGCGCCGGCCAGTTCCGGACGGCTCTGCGTCGCCGAAGGCGGCAGCGCCGGCCCGCGCACATGGGAGAAACCGCAGCCGGCGCGCTCGAACACCGGACCGCCTTCCAGAATTTGGGTGATGCCTTGCCCTTGCAGTTTCTCTTCGGGCGGCTTTTGCCAGGCGTCGACCAGAAAGGCCGTGCCGTCCAGCGCCGTCACCGCCGCCGTGATGCGCGCCTGCAGGCCGGTCAGGTAGCTGCGCACGGCGCCGGTCTGGCTTGCGCTGAGGTCCTGCAGGCTCATGCGGAAATTCCCTTGATGGCCCGGTACCCGATGTCAGTGCGGTACTGCATGCCGTCGAAATGCACGCCGGCAATCACTTCATAGGCGCGTTGCTGCGCCTGCTTGACGTTGTCGGCCAGCACGGTTGCGCACAGCACGCGCCCACCTGTGGTGACGACGTTGCCGTCACGTAGGGCGGTGCCGGCATGGAACACGACCGCATCCTCGGCATCCTTTGGCAGCCCCGTGATCCGGTCGCCCTTGCGCGGCTGCGCCGGGTAACCGTGCGCTGCCAGCACCACGCCGAGCGCGGTGCGCCGATCCCATCGCAGTTCGACCTGATCGAGGCGCCCGTGCGGGCCCGGCTCTGTCGCGGCCAGCATGACTTCGAGCAGATCGCTCTTCAGCCGCAGCATGATCGGCTGCGTTTCCGGATCACCCATGCGGCAGTTGAATTCGAGCGTCTTCGCATGCCCGCTGCCGTCGATCATCAGGCCGGCGTAGAGGAAACCGCTGTACGGGATGCCGTCCTTCTCCATGCCGCGAATGGTCGGCAGAATGATCTCGCGCATGGCACGCGCATGCACATCGGGTGTGACCACCGGCGCCGGCGAATAAGCGCCCATGCCGCCGGTGTTAGGGCCCAGATCATCATTGAGCAAACGCTTGTGGTCCTGGCTCGTGGCCAGCGCCAGCACGTTCTTGCCGTCGCACATGACGATGAAGCTGGCCTCCTCGCCCACCAGAAACTCCTCGATCACAACCCGCGCACCACCCTCGTTGTGGCTGACGCCGAGCCGGTTGTCCAGCAGCATGAAGTCGACCGCCTGGTGCGCTTCGGCCAAATCCATGGCCACCACCACGCCCTTGCCGGCCGCCAGGCCATCGGCCTTGACCACGATCGGCGCGCCCTGCTGCTCGATGTAGGCGTGCGCCGCCACCGGGTCTGAAAACGTCTCGTAAGCCGCAGTCGGAATACCGTGGCGCTTCATGAAGGCCTTGGAAAAGGCTTTCGAGCTTTCCAGTTGCGCGGCAGCCTGCGTCGGGCCGAAGACGCGCAGACCGTGTTTGCGGAACTCATCGACCACGCCGGCGGCCAGCGGCCCTTCCGGCCCCACTACCGTCAGCGCGATGCCGTTGGCCAATGCCCAGGCGCGCAATTCGGGCACGCCGGTGATGTCGACGTTGTCGAGTTGCGGGTCGAGCGCCGTGCCGCCGTTGCCCGGCGCCACATAAACCGCTTCCACCTTGGGCGACTGGCGCAGTTTCCAGGCCAGCGCATGTTCACGGCCACCGCCGCCAATGACGAGAACCTTCATTCGCTGTCCATTTCGGCGTTGTGGTAAATCGCCTGCACGTCGTCAAGATCTTCCAGCACGTCGAGCAGGCGCTGCATCTTCGCCGCATCCTCGCCACTGAGTTCGATCGGGTTTTCGGCGCGCATCGTGACCTCGGCCACTTCGGGCTTGAGGCCGGCCGCTTCGAGCGCATTCTTGACGGCCTCGAAATCGGCATAGCTGGTCAGCACCTCGATCGCGCCCTCCTCGTCGGTGATCACGTCTTCCGCACCGGCTTCGAGCGCCACGTCCATCACTTTGTCCTCGTTCGTGCCGGGGGCAAAAATCAGTTGGCCGCAGTGTTTGAACTGGAACGCCACCGAGCCGGCAGTGCCCATGTTGCCGCCATGCTTGCTGAAAGCGTGGCGCACTTCGGCCACGGTGCGCACCTTGTTGTCGGTCATGGTGACGACCAGGATCGCGGCGCCGCCGATGCCGTAGCCTTCGTACCGGATTTCCTCGTAGGTCACGCCTTCCTGGTTGCCAGTGGCCTTGTCGATGTTGTACTTGACACGGTCGGCCGGCATGTTGGCCGCCTTGGCTCGGTCCACCGCCAGGCGCAGACGCGGGTTGGTACCCAGATCGCCGCCGCCAGCGCGGGCCGCCACTGTGATTTCACGGATGATGCGCGTCCATATCTTGCCCCGCTTTTCGTCCTGCCGACCTTTGCGGTGCTGAATATTGGCCCATTTACTGTGTCCTGCCACGGGAAATCCTTCAAAAGTTCGTTACGCTATCGCATCAATTGTACTTTTCGAGAAGGACGCGAGCATGAGCCCACAAACCAGCAATGACCCCCTGGTCCACGTCATCGACCACCCTCTGGTGCAGCACAAGCTGACCCTGATGCGCCAGAAGGACGCCAGCACCAACAGCTTTCGCACCCTGCTCAATGAACTCGCGATGCTGATGGCCTACGAAGTCACGCGCGACATGCCGATGCAGGACGTCGAAATCGAGACACCGCTGGAGACCATGACGGCCCGGGTGATCGACGGCAAGAAGCTGGTGCTGGTCTCGATCCTGCGTGCCGGCACCGGCATTCTGGACGGCATGCTGACCGTGGTGCCGGGCGCACGCGTCGGTCACATCGGCCTGTACCGCGACCCGAAGACCCTCAAAGCGGTCGAGTACTACTTCAAGATGCCCAAGGACATGCAGGAGCGCGACGTCGTCGTCGTCGACCCAATGCTGGCCACCGGCAATTCAGCCGTGGCGGCAATCGACCGTGTCAAGGCGACCAAGCCCAAATCAATCAAGTTTGTCTGCCTGCTGACCTGCCCCGAAGGCATCGCCACGCTGCGCAAAGCCCACCCGGACGTGGCCATCTACACCGCGGCCATCGACCGCCAGCTCAACGACCACGGCTACATCCTGCCCGGTCTGGGCGACGCCGGCGACCGGATTTTTGGGACGCAGTGAAACTGAATTGTCATTGCGGGCAGAGCCTGTCTCGAACTTGATTCAGAAACCCGCAATCCATACCTTGGGCGTCATTGCGAGGAGCGGAGCGACGCGGCAATCCATGCCTCTGGCTGTCATTGCGGACCTGATCCGCAATCCATGGTGCGCGTGGCACTGGATCCCGGGTCGGGGCCCGGGATGACAAACCGGAAACAGGGATGACAACCATGTGTCCGGCTACGGCGCAATCGACTCCGCGTAGTCATAGAGCGCACCCAGAATCGCTTCGCCGCGCTCGTCGGCTGACTCGGCCAACTGGTCGATCTCGGCGGCAAGCGCATCCATGGTGCGGGCAGCGTCCGCGCCGTCAAATAGCCGCGCCGCACGGTGCGCCTCCCAGCGCGCAGCCTCCTCCAACGTCAGGGTCTCGCGGAAATTGCGCGCGCGGTAGCGGAAGACGATTTCGGCCAGTCTGCCATCGTCAAAGGCCTGGCGCAGGGTGGCCAGCTTTTGCGGCGACGCTGCCCGCACATCGTTGAGCCGGCGCCGATCCGCATTGCCAACGAAACCACCATACAAATCCTCGTCCACATCAACCGGGCCCTCCTTGGGCCGCCTGAAGACCTCGGGCCAGATGGCGCTCATGTCAGGCAGGCCCTGCGCCAACGCAGCGTTGTGCAGTTGCGCTTCCATCTGCAAACCCCAGCGCTGGGCCATCTCGCTGGTGAGGGTCTTGAGATTGCCGACCACCATTGGCGATTTGTTCAGGTGAATGGTCTTGACCGGCAGGCGCGTCACGCCCTCGGGCAGGTCCGTGCTCTTGCTGAACAGGCGCAAGCGGATTTCATCGGCGTTCATCACGGCCAGCGGGCGCGGATCGTGCGCCAGATCCCAGGCGATCAGCTCGTTCTTGTTGACCGGGTGCATGGCCAGCGGCCACATCAAGGCCAGGCAACCGCGCTCGGCAGGGAACATGCCCGAGATGTGTAGAAACGGCTTGGCATACATCGGCGTGGTCGGCAGACCGAGTTCAGCCGTCACCTTGTCCTTCTTGCGCAAGCCCAGACAGAAATCGAATAGACGCGGTTGCGCCTGCTTGATCAACCGCGCCAGCGCAATGGTGGCGCGCACATCACTCAGTGCATCGTGCGCGCTCCCATGCGCCAAGCCATTGGCGGCTGTGAGGTCGGTCAGCTTGAAGCTGGCGCCGCCTTCGGGTTTGGTCGGCCAGACAATGCCCTGTGGCCGCAGCGCATAGGCGGTGCGCACGACGTCGAGCAGGTCCCAGCGACCGCATTCGTTCTGCCACTCGCGCGCGTAGGGGTCGATCAGGTTGCGCCAGAACATGAAGCGCGTGATCTCGTCGTCAAAGCGGATCGTGTTGTAACCGACGCCAATGGTGCCGGGCAGACTGAGCGCCTGCTCGATCTGCGCCGCGAACTGGTACTCGGGGATACCGCGCTCCAGGCACAGCTGCGGCGTGATGCCGGTGATCAGACACGACTGCGGATCGGGCAGGAAATCGTTGGCTGGCTGGCAGTACAGCATCAGCGGTTCGCCGATCTCGTTCAGATCGGCATCGGTGCGGATGGCAGCGAACTGCGCCGGACGGTCGCGCCGCACCTGCGTGCCGAAGGTCTCGTAGTCATGCCAGAGAAAGGTGTGGGTGGCGGCAGTTGTCATCGTGGACGATCAGATTGGATTTGCGCCAATCGTAACAAGCCATCGACCATAGGCCATGAACCTGTGACGCGTCATGGCGAGGCCCCTGCTTCTGGCGCCGACCGCATACGGACCATGAACCCCGGGACTCGCCGCTGCGGACTTGATCCGCAATCCATGGTTCGCCTCGCAGTGGCTACCGGTTGCATTGTGCTGTCGCCCGAAGACATTGCCAGGGAAATTGTGCGCATTGCGCAGGCCGAGGTTTAGCTTCGTTTGTCGCGCCATCGTCGCATCAGTTCAGCGCCGGTGACGCACAGCGCCAGCCATGCCGAACCTGATGCAAAGCCAGCTGCCACGTCACTGGCAAAATGCACGCGCAGCACGACACGGCTGATACCGACGGTGAGAGCCAGCGCCAGCGCCGCGACCAGCACCGGCAAGTGCCATGCTTTTGGCAGCAAACGCAGGGCCAGATAGGCCAACATGCCGTAGGCCACCACCGCGCCAGAACTGTGACCGCTTGGAAAGCTCAAACCCTGCGCCAGCAGGTCGCCTTCGCGGTCGAGCGGGCGAACCCGGCCAATGAGCGTCTTGAGGCGTTGGTTCAGCACGCCGTTGCCCGCAATCGCCAGCACCCAGGTCAGCGCCAGACCACGCTGGTGCCGGGCCAGCAACACAAGCGTGCCGACCGTGCACAGCACCGTCAGGGTGGCGGTATCGGCCAAATGGGTCAGTGCGGCAAACAGCTGCAGCGCCCAAGGTGCCAGGTTGGCGCGCGAGGCGTCAGACAGGACCTGGTCAAACCGGATCATTGGTGACCCCGGCGTCAGGGCGCTTGCCAGCAACACGAAAACGAGTACGCCCCCCAGCAGCACGGCACTGCCAACGGCCAAAGACCTGGGAATTGAACGCATGGGCTTATTCTGATGTGTGGGCCGGGTGGATTTCCGTCACGCCTGTGCAGACAAAGGCCTGCGTTGCGGCGCTGTAGTCCCATTGCTCGATGCGGCAGCAGCCAACTGCGGTATCACCGCCCCAACGCAACACGTTGACCGAATTCGCCGCACCGGAGCGCACCCGCCTGGACACGCAAGTGCCGGCCTGCACTGCCCACATGGGACGCGCAAGACCGGCCAGCGCCATTACGTAGGGCAGGTGAATGTGGCCGCCCAGCACCACATCGCAGCCAGCCGCAGCCCATCTTTGCTTTGCCTCGGCGTAGCCGTGCAGCAGGTTGTGCTGCTCGGTGGCGCGCAGCACGCCAATGGGTTGGTGCACCACCACCACGCGCAATTGACCGGGCTCGGCGGCGCGCAGCCGACTCGCCACGCGCTCGATCTGGGCCGAAGACACCGAGCCGCCCTTGTGCCGGTACCAGCGTGTGGTGTTGACGCACTGCAGCAGCCATTCGCGCGAGGCATGCATCGGTTCCAGCACCTTGCCAAACGCCTCACGATAGCGGGCGTACGGATGAAACAGACGCTGCCCCAGGTCAAACAGAGGAATGTCGTGGTTGCCTGGAATGGCCAGCAGCAGCGTCCCCAGCCGGTCGGTAAAGGCCCGTGCCGCAGCGAACTGCTTGCGTGTTGCGCGCTGGGTGATGTCGCCCGAGAGCACCAGCAGTTCAGGCTGCAGTTGCTGTGCCAAAGCCGCCAGCGCCTCCACCACCGGCGCCTGCTCGGTACCGAAATGGGGGTCTGAGAGATGCAGCAGCACACTCATGTGCTGCCTCCGGAACGTCCGGTTGCGCCGTCCCCGGTCACCGGCTTGATCAAATAAAGCGGCGTCGCCGAGATCTTGAATTCGAGAGGTGTTTGCATCCAGCTCACCTCGCCGTCAAACGCCACCTTGACCGTCAAACCATCCCAGCCAAGCCGTGGCCGCACGCGCATGCGATGAAACTGAAAGCTCTCGACCGTGTCGGCCTCGCCAAGCGTGCCAAACGAGCCACGCAGCAGCAGCCAGAGCATGGCCAGCACGCCAATCGGCCGCAGCATCACCGCCGCCAGGCAACCCTGATCCAGTGCGCTGGCCTGCGCCACGCCAACCTGCTCCAGTTGCAGGCGGTTGTTGCCAATGAAAAGGGTGGTCGTGCTGATGTCGCGGCTATCGGTGCCGCGCTCGATGCGCAGCTTCAACACCCGGTGCACCGCCAGCAGGGTGACCAGAGCAGAACCAAACGCCACCAGCCGGCTGCGACCAAAGCGTCTCTTGAAAGCCTCGCGGTCCTGCAGCAACTCGGGGTAAAGGCCAAGGCTGGCGTTGACCAGAAAGATGTGCTCATTGATCAGCCCCACCTGCACCGGCACCGGCGCGCAGGTCAGCAGGGTCTGCAAAGCCTGCAGGGCATCGGTGGGAATGCCGTGGGTTCGGGCAAAGTAGTTGAAGGTGCCCTGCGGCAGCACACCCAGGGCACAACCCTGGGCATGGGCCGCCTGGGCCACGGCATTGATGGTGCCGTCACCGCCGACAGCAACCACCGCACTGCGCTGGCCAAACGCCGTCGCGGCGGCTTGCTGCGCCATGTTTGGCAGTTGATCGGGACGGGCAAACAACAGTTCACCGGTTCTGCCGCTGAGTCGCAGCGCTTCTTCGATGACCTGGCCGATCATTCCCTGGTCGTGTTGCCCCGATGCAGCATTGATGACGAACTGCAACGGCGCAGCCGGATCAATCGGCGCTGCGTGTTGTGCCGTAGTCGCTGACGATGACTGAGGGCAGGCTGAAGCCAACAGCACACCGGTATCGTTACTTAAAAGTGATTTGCCATTCATTGGGTCGCTGCTTGCGCAATCAATGCAAGCGCCGGAAAGCAAAACGGGTCATTGGCGTGCCATGTTGTGCTGGAAATAGAGCGTCTCGTCGCCGTAACGCGAGGAGACGACCGGTGCAGTCAACACCAGTTGCCCCAGAACGCTGGCGTTGCCAGGGGAATCGCCCTCGGCCAGCGTGTAGATCTCGTACACCGCCTGCCCGACGGGCAGACCGGCGAGCTTGAGGCGAAAGTCATCCGCGGCGCTGGCGCCTTGCATCAGTGCGCGGGCTGGCGCCGTCGGTCTGAAGAAAATCTGGTAGGGTGTGTGAGGGTTGGCAATGCGTCGACCGTTGACCTGGATGCTGGCAAGGTTTTCAAGCGTTAGCCGTCCGGGATTCGGATCTTTGGCGCCAAACTGAACCGCGCTTCGTTCAAAACCGCTGGTAAGCATTCGCTTGGCGAACGCCCTGGGAGCCAGCAGGATGTTGCTGAAGGTCTGCGCAAAATAGTTGTGTCCCGTTTGCTCGTCAATGGAATGCATCAGCAGCAGATTGACCGATGGCTGATCGCCATCGATAAAGATCTTGAGCGCCAAGCCCGGAATCGATGTGTCCTGGGCGGGTTTGGTTGCTAATGAAAAGCGACCGATCACGCAGGGCGCGCCACTGTGAAAGATGCCGGTATAACTGTCTGCCGCTGCCGGGTTGATCACCAACCGCAAGCGCGCCTCTGCGCCAAACGCATGAATCAGCTTGCTGCGCCCTGCTTCCAGTTCATCACCCTGCGTCGTCAGTGCCTTGAGCGCGAAGTGGCCGCTTATCAGATTGAGAAGATCCAGAAACCCCGGGCTGCTCAGCGCCGGCAGTTGCGCATAGCGCGAGGGCATCATCTTGTCGTTCCACATGGCATCGGCCTTCTGGCAGGCGCTGCGCGAGGCCAGAGCTGGATTTGGCGTTGGCGCAGCCACAACCCGTTCAACACTCTGACAGCCGGCTGCTGCAACAACAAGCAGGCTGATCAGGGGCGCGCGCCAGTTCGGCAAGCGCTGGAGGATAGGCGCGACGTTCATAACCATTCCTTGTGAAGTATTCATAGACCTTGAATCGTCCCGCCGCCGTGGTCACCCGAGTGAAGCGCAGGATGAAGTCAAGCCTATCCGGGCCTCCTCAAGGCATCTGTGCGGTGCTGCACAGTAAAAAGTAGCCCACGCTGGCAGTCGTCGCAAAGGCTCCTGCAACCATCAATGCCACATTACCGACAATCCAACGCATATTGGATCGGCAGACTTCGAGTGGTCAGATCCAATTGGCGTTCTTCGGCATTGGGTCTGAACGCCCCGGATCAGGCCGCAGCACCTTTATTGCGCCTAGAAACCTCTTGTCAGGATGTTCAGGTTTTCCAGATACCACTGATAAGCGGAATTGCTGACACTTTGGCTGGCAAAACCATCGGAGACAACTTGCGAGTCGAAGAGGCTGCCGCTTGCCGCGACCGATTCATTCAGAAGCGTTGTGAACGAACTCTTGTTGGCCACAGCTTCCCGCTTCCCCCACCAGAGAGCTGAATTGACCGACCTGCCGTTCATCAGGCTTGAAGCATCCAGCCGCACTGGCCAGTCATATCTGA
Organism: uncultured beta proteobacterium; assembly: GCA_903920695.1. Lineage (GTDB taxonomy): Bacteria > Pseudomonadota > Gammaproteobacteria > Burkholderiales > Burkholderiaceae_C > Rhodoferax. The sequence goes on along the minus strand of CAIXNB010000199.1, from coordinate 1,712 downwards.
ACAGCGGCAAAGTCAGCGCCGCCTTGTTGATAGTTGCGCTCAGCGTCGTTCCCGTTGTGGCCTCGACGTAGGTCTTGCTGGTGGTGTTCATGGCAGCCAGCAGCGCGTCACCGGCCGGGCCGTCCACCAAATCGATCTTGCTGGTGACCGATGACAACAATCGGACGTCTTCGGTGGCCAATGCAGGAATCAGCTTGGTGAAGTAGTCGGCCGCCATGGTTCGCAGTTGTGCCCGTTCTTCAACTGTAAAGGTTTTGCTGTTGCCGTCCCGGTCAACAATCGTATAAAAGGCGGGGTCTTCGCTGATCATGTTGAAACGCTTGATCCAGGCATCTTTCCAGGCCGGATCGATCGTCCTGAACATCCCGGTCAGGGACGTGATCCCCAAGGGGTTGGACTGGAGCCATGCATCGAGATCAGTGCGAACAAGCGGCATCACCGCTGCGCGCAATGCGGTTTTGTCGGCATTATTGAGCAGGGTGCCTGGATAAAGACTTTTCAAGGTGCGCGCATAAAAGCCGCTCTGGGTGAATGGTGTCAGGAGCAGCGGTTTGGTAGCGAGCAGTAGTTGTGCGTTCTGTTCCGGCGACGGGTGCAGATCGGCAACGCTGGTCCCGGTCATCACCTGGGCCACCTGCTCCACGTAAAACCTGACAGGCAGAATGTCAGGCCTGAGTTGGTATTCAAGCTCCGAGGATGCATATTCCAGAGGTGAGCGGCCGTAATCGAAGCGCAGGCAGTCCGGCATGCTGTCTGCATCGGTGTCGGTGTCGGTGCAGAATGGGATGCTCTTGTCCAGAGCCTTGCCCTGGTAGAGATACTTCATGGCGCTCACATCATGCGGGAGCGTCTGCTTGGTCGCATTGAAGCGCTCGGCAGACAGTGTCCTTTCGAAGGCAATGAAGTAGTCCATGATGCTGCTGGACGGAAGCACTGCCGGGTCGTAGGGCTTGTTGTTCAGAAAGTTGGCATACAGATCTTCGCGCCTTTTGCCGTTGTAATCGACGCCCAGGCTGCCGGCAAAGTTGTGGCGCAAGCCCATGGTGTGGCCGACCTCGTGGGTCACAACCCACTGCACGTTTGCTTGCGCTTCCTTCAACATCGCCGCATCCGTGGCGTTGTTGGCCAGCAGCGCAGTCAGCCGGTTCACCAGCCCCTGTTTCGCGGAAAAGTCGCAGAGTCTTGGCGCATGAAGGTTATTCAGCGCGATCTGGGTATTCGATGATATGGGTGCGTTCAGGAGCTTGAGAGTTCTCCAGGCATGCTCTCTGCCCGCGACCGCCCAACCGCTGGGGATGAAGACCTGGGCATGCAGAATCTGGCCGGTTCTCGGGTCAGCCTGCATGTCGGCATAGGCGGACGGAACATTTGGAACAGCGTCGTAGGTCACCCACTGGATCATGTTCCTATCCATGTCAGGGGCGGTGACGCCAGCGGGCGCGTCGGCCACAGCAAAAAAATCATCACCCAGAACCTTGTTCCAGTACAGCACGCCATTTTTGACGGCATCGCGGTACTCTGCGGGCGTTTCGGCGGAGATGTAATAGGTGATGGGTTGGTTCTTGTTCAATAGCCATTTCATGGCAAATACGTCTGTAGAGGCACCGCCCGCTACGTTCTGTGGCATAACCTCGAAATAGCCCGCATTCGTCATGCCGGGGGAAACGGTCGGTTTGAAGCTCGGGTCCGGCAGGTAGGGAGACAGATAGTAG
>CAIXNB010000198.1 GCA_903920695.1 uncultured beta proteobacterium | reverse complement strand
TCCAAACGAAAAGGGGGCGGTTGCCCGTCCCCCCGATTGTCATCGCGGGCTTGACCCGGGATCCAGTGCCACGCGCAGCCTGGATTGCGGGTCGGGGCCCGCAATGACATGCCAACCCGATCAGAAGAATCCGAGCTTGCTTTCGCTGTAGCTTACCAGCAGGTTCTTGGTTTGCTGGTAGTGGTCGAGCATGACCTTGTGGGTCTCGCGGCCAATGCCGGATTCCTTGTAGCCGCCAAAGGCCGCGTGCGCTGGATAGGCGTGGTAGCAGTTGGTCCAGACGCGACCGGCCTTGATGGCGCGGCCCATGCGATAGGCCACGTTGCCGTTGCGGCTCCAGACACCGGCACCCAGGCCATACAGCGTGTCGTTGGCAATCGCCAGGGCTTCGGCTTCGTCCTTGAAGGTGGTCACAGCCAGCACCGGGCCGAAGATCTCTTCCTGGAAGATGCGCATCTTGTTATGGCCCTTGAACAGCGTCGGCTGCACGTAGTAGCCACCAGCCAGATCGCCGCTTTGATGCGACTGCGCGCCACCAATCAGCACTTGCGCGCCTTCCTGCTTGCCCAACTCCAGATAGGACAGTATCTTGGTCAGTTGCTCTTTGGAGGCCTGCGCGCCGAGCATGGTGTTGGGATCGAGCGGGTTGCCTTGCACGATAGCCGCGACGCGTTTGAGGACGCGTTCCATGAACTTGTCGTAAATCGATTCCTGAATCAGGGCGCGCGACGGGCAGGTGCAGACCTCGCCCTGGTTGAACGCGAACAACACCAGGCCTTCGATTGCCTTGTCCAGGAAACCATCGTCCTTGTCCATCACATCGGCAAAGAAGATGTTGGGCGACTTGCCACCGAGTTCCAGCGTGGCCGGGATCAGGTTGTTGGCAGCAGCCTGGGCGATCACGCGGCCGGTGGTGGTGGAGCCGGTGAATGCGATCTTGGCGATGCGCTTGCTGGTGGCCAGCGGCAGGCCGGCTTCGCGGCCATAGCCGTTGACGATGTTGAGCACGCCGGCTGGCAGCAGATCGGCAATCAGTTCGGCCAGCACCAGGATGCTGATCGGGGTTGATTCGGCCGGCTTCAAGACCACGCAGTTGCCGGCACCCAGCGCCGGCGCCAGTTTCCAGGCCGCCATCAGGATCGGGAAGTTCCAGGGAATGATCTGCCCAACCACGCCGAGCGGCTCCTGGATGTGATAGGCCACCGTGTTCTCGTCGATGTTGCTGAGCGCGCCTTCCTGCGCCCGTACGCAACCGGCAAAGTAGCGGAAGTGGTCAACCGTGAGCGGAATGTCGGCGGCCATGGTTTCGCGGATCGGTTTGCCGTTGTCCACGGTCTCTGCATAGGCCAGCAGTTCCATGTTGGCCTCGATGCGGTCGGCAATCTTGAGCAACACATTGGCGCGGCTCGCGGCATCGGTCTTACCCCAGGCGTCAGCCGCCGCGTGGGCAGCGTCGAGCGCGAGGTCAATGTCTTCGGCCGTGGAGCGGGCCGCTTGGGTGTACACCTTGCCGCTTATCGGAGTGATGACGTCAAAGTATTGGCCCTTGACCGGCGCGACAAACTTGCCGCCAATGAAGTTGTCGTATCTGGCTTTGTAAGCGATCTTGGCGCCAGCGGCGCCGGGTGCTGCATACAGCATGGTGTCTCCTCGTTATGGACGAATGATTGAAATGAATCCCTTGCGGGCTCTTCTGTCTATCAAGTCCCATGCCAAGGGAACGGACAAGTGCCGGGCATTGATTTCATTGAGGATATTCATTGACCTCGGGGGTCGATCCTTGTTCACAGCGTGCATGGGACGATCCAAGGCGCAACAGGTGTCACAAAAAGTGACGCATTGAATGGCGCTGCTCTATGCATGGCGGTACATATCGTCAGGTATCACTGCCTTCAGTACGATCAAGCTGGTTTTGATCATTGAGAACAGACCGCAAGTCTGTCCAGGAGACACTGTGCACACACCCCAGCATGCCTTGTCAGTCAGCCAGGCGCGCCAACATCTTCTGAAATTCGGCGCCATTCCGAGCAGCGGTCTGGATGAACAGGTCGCGCGTTCCTGGAGTCGCAGTCTCGCGGCCGGATTGTTGCCTGACGGCCGCTTGCACACCACGGAACACAGCAGCGGCACGGAACTGCACCAAACCCTGATTCGCAACCACGAACTCCTGGCGCACTCGCGTCCGGTGATGGAGTATCTGTTCGAGCAGGTGCGCCATGGCCAGAATGTGGTTGTACTGGCCGACAACCATGGCACCTTGATGCACACGCTGGGTGATGCGGTCTTCCTCGACAAGGCGCAGCGGGTGGCCTTGTCATGTGGCGCCTCGTGGCATGAAGCGCACAGGGGTACGAACGCAATCGGCACAGCCCTGGCCGAAGGCAACAGCGTCGAAATTCATGGGTTCGAACATTTCCTCGAACGCAACAGTTTCCTGACCTGCGCCGCCTCTCCCATCGTGTCGGAAGACGGCAGTTTGATGGGCATCCTTGATATTTCCGGGGATCAGCACAACGGACACCCACACACTCTTGGTCTGGTCAGCACGGCCGCCCGGATGATTGAAAACCGCTTGATGACGGCCTCGCGTGGGCGCAGCATTCGCGTGCACATGCACACGCAAACAGAAGGTATCGGCACGGTGGCCGAAGGCATTGTCGCCGTCTCCGATGAGGGCTGGATCGTGGGCGCCAACCGGGCTGCCATGGCGCTGCTTCAGTTGAACCCCGGCCAGATGGGGAAAGCCCGGTTCAGCAGCGCGGTTGATGTGCGCATGGAGGACTTGCTGTCGCGCTGCATGCGCCGACCAGGCCTGCCGACCCAGGTGCGATTGCGCAACGGCAACGCTGTATTCGCCATCGTTCACGCTCAGGACTTCAGAGCGGCACCAACCGTGATCCCGCAGGCGAACCAATCAGAGCGCCAGAGTGTTGATGCCCTTTCCTGTCTCGACACCGGAGACTTGCGCTGGCGCAGCGCCGCAGACAAGGCGCGCCGCGTGCTGGACAAACCGATCCCGGTTCTCATTCAAGGCGAGTCGGGTGTTGGCAAGGAATATTTCGCGCGGGCCATGCACGATACAGGTTCGCGTCGCACCGGCCCCTTTGTGGCCATCAACTGCGGGGCCATTCCAGACAACCTGATCGAAGCCGAGTTGTTTGGCTATGCGCCAGGGGCTTTCACCGGTGCCCGCAAGGAAGGCAGTCTGGGCCGACTGCGCGAGGCCAACGGAGGAACGCTGTTTCTCGATGAAATAGGCGACATGCCGCTGAACATGCAAACCCGGCTGTTGCGTGTGCTGCAGGAACGATGCGTCACACCGCTGGGCGGTGGCCGGGCCATCGAAGTCGACTTCGCCTTGGTTTGCGCCACGCACAGCAATCTGCGCGAAGAAACTGAAAGAGGCCGGTTTCGCAGTGACCTGTACTACCGCATCAACGGACTGACGATTCAACTGCCGCCGCTACGCGAGCGAACCGATTTCCAGGCATTGACACAGCGGCTTCTGGCCGGCTTGAACCCCGATCGTGAAATCCGGATCGGCGCTGAAATCATGCAAAGAATGGCGAGCCACTCATGGCCAGGCAATCTGCGTCAATTGGCGAACGTACTGCGCACTTCCAGCGCCATGCTGGACGCCGATCAGTCGTTCATTGAATGGGAGCACCTTCCCGACGATATTGCACAAGACCTGGCTCAAGCAAGGACAGCAGTGGGAATAGAGTCACCCATGCCAATTTCGCAAAATCTTGAGGCGCTTGCGATGAATGCAATGCAGCAGGCGCTGGCGTCCAGCAAGGGTAATGTTTCGCAGGCAGCGCGCAGCCTTGGTATCAGTCGGCAAACGATGTACCGGAAACTTGGGGTTCGGTCGGAATCCAGCTAGCGAGCTCGATTCTGCGCAATTGGACTACCGGAAAGTCGCTGCTCGGGAAGGCCCGCTTTCGTTGCCAAGCAAGCCCATGATCGACCCCTACCGTGCGCCCGCGCCGAGTGGCAGCAAGCCGCTCTGCGATACCTGCAGGCATGGACCATCGCCACCTGAAGAAGATTGAAGACGAGCTCTGGGAGGCTGCGGACCAGTTGCGTGCCAACTCCAAGCTCACGGCCAGCGAGTACGCCATGCCGGTGCTGGGTCTGATCTTTCTGCGCCACGCCTTCAACCGTTTCCTGACCATCCTGCCCGAGGTCGAGGCCAGCCTGAATCCGCGTCTGACCGGCGCGGCGCGCGAAGACCAGTTGCCCGAGAGCGCGTTCGGACAAGACGAAATTCTGCGCCGCTCGCAGCGCGTCTTCGAGCACTTCTACAAGCGCCAGTTGGACGCCGGATTCGTGCACTGTTGAGCGTTCCATAAATCAAGATGCACCCAAAAGCAGAAGCTGTCATGCCGGGCTTGATCCGGCATCCATGGATTGCGGGTCAAGCCCGCAATGACAACACTGCATTCGTTCTACTTCGGTAGTGTCGTGAATTTCGGAAACATCAATAAACCTGAACACGCGGCTTGCTCCGCTACGGGAATGCCCTGATTGACGCCCCGTGCCAGACGGTGGAAAACGTCACCTATGGCAACACAGGGGAGCATCATGGCAACAAAAACCAACACGGCCGTCGCCACTGCAGGCACGCCCAGAGCGATCTCGCTGCACATCGGACTCAACGCCGTCAGCGGCGCAGCCTACGCGGGCTGGACCGGCCCGCTGGCAGCCTGCGAGTTCGATGCCGGCGACATGGCGGCCATCGCCCAAGCCAGCGGCATGAAAGCCGCTGTGCTGCTGACCAAGAAGGCCACGCGCGCCAAAGTGCTGGCCGGCCTGCGCAGTGCCGCCAAAGCCTTGCGCGCGGGCGACCTGTTTTTTCTGAGCTACTCGGGTCACGGCGGTCAGGTACCCGACGTCAGCGGTGATGAAGAAGACAAGCAGGACGAAACCTGGTGCCTGTTTGACGGCCAACTGATCGACGATGAGTTGTACTTTGAGCTCAGCCGATTCGCCGCCGGCGTGCGCATCCTGGTGCTGTCCGACAGTTGCCACAGCGGCACCGTCACGCGCGACGCGCCGCCGGTGCCAGCCAGCCCGAGCCAGCGCCCCAAGCTGATGCCAGCTGCAGTGGCCATGCGCACCTACCGCGAACACCAGGCTTTCTACAACAAGCTGCAGCACGACATCGCCAACACCGTCGGCACAGCGGCGCTGGAGCCGGATACGGCGCTGGCACAGGTTGCGGCCAGTGCACGCCTGGGCGCCATCGTCAAACAGTTCAAACCGGCCGTGATACTGATCTCGGGCTGCCAGGACAACCAGACCTCGATGGACGGCGACCACAACGGCGCCTTTACCGAACAGTTGCTCAAGGTCTGGCGCCAGGGCCAATTCAAAGGCAACTACGGCAACTTCCACGCCCAGATCAAGGCCAACATGCCCGACACGCAGTCGCCCAATCTGTTCACGCTGGGCACGGCGGGTGCGTTTCTGGCGCAGAGGCCGTTTACGGTGTGAGGCCGTTTACGGTGTGAGGCCGGCTACGGCTTCGGCGTCTTCAAGCTCTTGCTTGCGGCGCCAAAAGGCAGGCGGACGAAGCACAGGGGTTTCATTCAGTCGCTCTCGATTTCGGACTTCAATTGTTGCACCGCTGCGCGCAGCTTCTTGTGCGCGCCTGTCGCTGGCAGCAACGCGAGCAGCCACAACAACTGGTTCAGAACCAAATCGTGCGTGCGGGGATTACCCAGGCGATTGAGCAGATCGCGATGGGCCGCGACCAGCTTGCTGCGGACATCCTTGTTATCAAGCCCGGCACTGCGCCGGCCATCGAGCATGGCCCACAGCGCATCAACGCGCGCGGCTTCCACCGCTGCGTAGGCAGGGAAGAAATCGCGTTCGGCTGCAGATCGACGCTGGCCATTGCGTTGCGCATCGGCAATCCACGCGGAGCGCTCTGGCGCCAGTGCTTTGAACAGCGACGGGTCGCCTCGCGCCGCCAGCACCACGGCGCCGTCCAGAACGTTGAGCGTGGCGTGGTCGTCGCGGTCGCCACCCAGCTGCAAGGACAGATCGCTCGCTGCGCGGTAGGCCTCCAGCATGTCCTGCAATGCCGAGGTGATGGCCGCTTCGGAGTTGACCTTCTTTGGGTATCGGGTACGCAGTTTCCAGTGCGAACCCAGGATCGACAGGCGTTCAACCGTGTGGCCGACCTTGAGCAGGGTGCCAATCCGCGCAAGCCCTGTTTGCATGAGGGCGTTGCCGTCTTTGGCGCTGTTTGCTGTTGCCAGGTGTTGCGCGCCAAACCGGATTTCCAGATTCGCCAACTGCTCAAGCGCACGCATGCTGACGGCCCCCGTGGTCTGCACGGCGGCAGCCCGATAGTGCGCGATGGCGCGGCCCTTCTCGCCCAGATCGGCCCACACGCCAGCCAGCGATTCGCGCACCTCGGCAAGCTGGAAGAAGCGCGCGCGCAATGCGGACTCGATCTTGTTCAAGCGGCCACCGTAAAGCGCCTTCTCCTCGCTATTGGCCGGGCCGATGCGAGCCCGTATGCGTTCCAAGTCGCTGATGACCTGGCTGACATGCAGATAGTCAGGCGACTTCCAGTCGTCGCTCTGGTCATCTATCAGGCAGAACAGTTCATCGCCATAGGCCTGGTACGCGCCCCAGGTGTTGCTGGCGCGGTGCAGCCGCCAGGCCTCATAGCGCGCGCTGCGCACGGCAAGGCCGAACGGCACGCCATCAAGCAGGGCGCGGTAGAAGGCGCTGGCAAAAGCACCGGCCGCTTCGTCATCCACGGCCCAACCGGCGGCCACCACAGCCTTGCAGCCCATCTCGATAAATTGCGTAGCCAGATTGGCCGCCAACTCGCCCCAGCGCGGGTGGGCGTCCGCCGCCATGCTGCCAAGATGGCAACAGTTGATGAACACCAGCTCAGGCACGTGGCGCAGCTTGCTGACTTGCGCCGCGCTCAAGTATGTGTTTGGGCCCAGCACCATGCCGGTACTGGCCTTATCGCCTTCCACCACATTGCCATGCGCGGCAAGATGGATGACGCGGTAGCGTCCATCAAACAGCTTGACCATCACTTGCTGGCCATCGGGCTTTTCCAACAGCGTGACCTGATGGCCTCTGTCACCCAACAAGCGGGCCACGTCGCGCCCTTCCCGCGCGGCGGCGGGCAGCTCGGCCAGACCGGACTGGGTATCGCCCACCACCAGCACCGTGTTGTCATGGACGGTGGTGACGCGGCTGCGGCCGTGCGGCGACGCCAGTTGCCGCACCAGGCACACCCGCGTGGCCAGGGGTGGCGCATCGCTGCTGGCCGCTTCGTCGCGCATCAGTTCCCAAGGGTAGACCGCGGCCTTCGCCTCCACCGCCAGAATCACGCCACCGAGCTTGGGCAGTGTCTCTTTGAAGCCATTGGGCAGCATCAATTCAAACAGGGCGCGCGACAGACCGGGTTGGTCTACCGTGGTGGTGGTGGCAGACCGGATAAGCCCGTCGACGATCTGGCGTTGGTTCGGCTCGTCGTCCACTTCGTTGCGGGCGCGGCCAGACACCTGCGTGAAGCGCAAGCCGCCGCCCTCCAGATCGGTGATGTGAACGCGCTGCCAACCGTTGGTACCACTCTGGTCCATGTTGGCGTCGGCGTAGCGCCCTTGCGCGTCGCGAATGCGGCCGTCGTAGGTAACGAGCCCGGCGTAGTTGCGCTCGCGCGCCAGGCTCTGCGCAGCCGACGCCGCCGCGATGACGCGCGACGCCTCCTCCTCAAACACACACAGTGTGCCAATGCGCTGCGCCAGTCCCGCACTCTCAAGCAGGCGATTGCTGCGGTACAGCGCTTCGAATATCGCGCGCATGCCCATATCGACGCTCAGGCCCGCAAAGCCGGTGCCCACCAGCAGCGCAGACACCTGCAGAGCTTGTGCGGCATTGCCGCCCACTGCCGCCATCTGCGGGCTGACCCGTGCGTACTCCAAAAGGCCTTGCGTCAGCGCGCGGCTGAGATCGCCCGGATCGAGTTCGCCCACGGCACCGAGCCCGACCACGATGGCGCCGCCCGGCTTGGCGCCGGCAACGGGTTGCGGGAACACAATGGCATCGCCCGGATGCGCCGGGTAGCGCCCGAGGGCAATCGCTGCCTGCAAGCTGCCGCCCAGGTGCTTGTCCAGAAACTTGGCGCTGCCGCGCAATGAATCGTTGGCGAAGCTGCCGATCAGCACCGGCGTATCGGCAGTGGCCAGGCTGCCGTGACAGATTTGAACGGCAACCGGTGCCGCTCGCTCCTGTGCCCTCTGGCGCAGCACGCCGGGTGCGCGCCCACCGACTGCTGCGGTCAGCACCTCGGCTTCGCTCGGGTAGAGCGTGTAGGGCGTCAGCGGCGCCGCCGTGAACACGACCTCCGCCACGCCACGCGCAGTGCCGCTGGTGGCCAGTGTGCAGTCGCCGGTTTCCAGCAGGCTCACGTAGTCGTCAAAGGCCGCTTCAAGCGTGAGCAAATCGCCATGGGCGCTGTCCACATACCAGGCCTTGACGCCTTGCGGAATACCAGTCGCCCAGGGCACGCGGCCGTCGCCACAATCGGTCCAGCCGATTTCCATCTGGCCCTCTACGACGCGGATGGCCACCGGGGTTCTTGCGCTGCCGGCCACGTACAGCGTGTGCTCGGGCTCCAGCGTGGCGGCGATGATCTGCTGCACCGCTTGTTTGGCATCGGCCAGCAAGTTGGCCAGCGGTGCATCCCAGCCATCGCCAGCGCCTTGGGCGGGCTCGAAAGCGGCGTCCGCCGCGCGCGTTGCCCGGTTGCGGTTCTCGGCGTCCTGCGCCTGCCATTGCTGCCAGAGCGCGACGTCAAAATAGTCAAGCCCGTCGCTCGCCTTGCCATCGTCTCCAGGCCAGGGCAGCAGTTGCAGCACGCCGGGGAAGGCACGCACGATGTCGAGAAACTCGCGCATGTCGTGCTTCCAGTCCAGCCAGCGCTCGATCATCTGCACAAAGGCGTCGCGCCCGGTCAGCACGGCAGCAATGCTGTGCGAGCCGGCGTTGGGTGTGCCGAGCTGCAACAGCCGGCTGCCCGCAATCGCCTTGAAGCGCGGCCAGCGGCTCGTGAGGGCAAGCCGCGCCACCAGACCGCCAAGTGAATGCGCCACGATGCGCAAGGGTTTCTTGCGCTGCTCGGCATCACGCATCGCGTCATCAAGCAAGGCGCCAAACTTTTCAGCGGCATCGGCAATCGACAGCCGCCAGTCGTAGGCAAAGGGCCGCACCTCATGCGACTGCGCCAGGTGCTGGGCAAAGCGCTCGTAGCAGGTGTCCAGCCAGCCGTCTGGGGTGACGCCTACTGCATCGATGCGCAGCGCGTCCATGCCGCCGGCGATCAGTTCCAGGGGGTTCATCCAGATGCGCCGGCCCAGCGCCAGATGGCTGCCCATGATGCCGGGCAGCATCAGCGCAATCGGGCCGTCGGGCAAGGGCTTGACGTGGACACCGCCACGCGCAATCACTGCAGTCGATGGGCCAGGCAACGCGACATACGCCTGGTTGGAGCCGGCCAGCGCAGAGAGCAGCGCATCGGCACTCTCGGCGCGCTTGAAATAGCTCAGGTGGTGTACCGCCGGGCCGGCGACCGGCTTGAGCCAGATGCCTTGCTTGCGCGCGGCGCCGCCGCTCATGGACGGGGTGTTGACGACCAGATCAGTCTGGCCACCGTAGAACGCTTCTGACAGGCAATCGCCGAGCCACGACAGCAGGCTGTCGCCATCAAAGTCACCGGCAATCACGTGCAGCGGAAAATCAACGCTGACATCGGGCGCATTGAGCAGCGCCACCAGGGGTGAATCGGGCATCATGGCCTCCAGCCCCGGCAGCACGCGCGCATCGGTGCGCTCTTGCACGACGGCCAGCACAAAGCTTTGCAACAGAGCGTAGCCAGTGGCGATGGGCTGCAGCAAGGGCACTGCGGTCAGTCCCTGGCCGAGCAAATTGAGCATCACGCTGGCCCAACGGTCGAGCCGGCCCGATGCCAGCGTGGTGCCGCGTGCCGTGGCGGCCACGCGCACAAAGCGCTCGACGCAAATGGCGCGCTCTTTCATCAACAGGTTGAGTGCGCGCAGGTCTTCGGCGTCTTGCGCGTGGCCCTGGCGGCCGGTGCGCTGGGCCTGCGCGCTGAAGCGTGCAATATCGGCCTCGGTGAACGGATCACTACCAAGGCGGTTGGCGCGCGCCAGCAGTTCACCCAGCATGCCGCCACGCGAATGGCTCACCACGTGCAACCGCGCGCCTTTGGGAAGCGCTTGCAGCAGCGCCAGTACGTTGGCAATCGGGCTGTCGGTTAGGCTGCGGTGTTCAAAACCATAGACCCGGTCGCCATAGATGTTGGCCATCTGCGCGCGCGCATCCACTTCACAGTCGCCACCCCACAGCGCACGAAAACTGCCGGCGCTGGAGGATGCCGTGCCGTGCAGAAACAGCAGCGCGGGCTCAGCCGAATGCGGCATCTGCGCCAGCGGCGAGAGCTTCCACTGATCTGTCTGTAAACCAAACAGACCAGTGCCCTGTTCCAGTTGCGAATCCTGAAAAGCGCCGGCGGCGGCGAGGGCCGTCATGCCCACCGGGCCGCGCTTGAACACGTGCAAGGCCTTGAGCACCCAGGCGCCGACGCCGTCGCGGCTGATGCTGGGCGGCAAGTGCGCGCCACGCAGGCGCAGCGTCAGACCGACATCAATAGCGCCCGGCGCATCCGCAGCAGCAGCGCCATCGCGCGCCGGGGCTTTGCCCAGGTAGCGCTCGGCATCCTCACCGGCCACCAGCAGGCGCATGCCGTTTTCAAGCTCGATCTCAAGCACATCGTCAGGCGCGAGCAGCACCTTCTGCGGCGCCTGCCCCGGCCCGCGCGCCGTGCCACTGAGGGTGTATCTATCAACCTGCCACCCCGCCACGCTCTCGCTGCTGGGCGGCCCGGCTTGCAGGTTCAGGCTGAGGTTTGAGGTCATGGTGAAAGTCCTCCTGCTGGTTGATGGCGATCAGGTTGGAGCCGCCTGCTTGGCACATCACATCATGCGGCCGGTCCTGCGGGTCAGACTATTTTCTTCTTTTTCATCAGTCTGCTGCGTCAAAGACTTCGCCAGTATTGCCGGGTATTGCCGGGCAACTTCTGTTTTGTCGCGACCGATTCGTCAAAGCGGGCAGCGAGCGCGGTACCGGACATGCTTATCCAGGACCGCGCGTTTTGGTGAGGCTTGCGCAGAAAGCGCATTGCTGCGGAAATCGTGAGGGTTTTCACGTAGGTTGATAGCTGTGCGACGGGGCATACTGTGGCGCATATTGCTGAGATGACTGTCCGTCATGCGGCGTAGCCTGTGGCACAAGCACCGTAATAACCAAGGGAGTGAAGATGAAGCAAGTTTCTGTTTTCAACATGTTCCTGTTGGTAGTTGCATTCGCCTTTTTGGGCTGTGCAACCCCAGCCAATAACCAAACATGGGTCACCTTGATTGACGGCAGTCAGGGACTGGAGAATTGGGATCAGATCGGCGATGCCAACTGGCGAGTTGAAGATGGAACCATCATGGCCGACAAGGGCAAGAGTGGGTTTCTCGTCTCCAAGAACCCGTACAAGGACTTTGTCATCTATGCGGAGTTCTGGGCTGAAACGGATACCAACAGTGGCATTTTCATCCGCGTCTCCGATCCGAAGAAGATCGGCGCTGACAACTCGTATGAAGTGAATGTCTGGGACATACGCCCTGACCCGAAATATGGCACCGGAGCGATTGTTGATTTTGCGGAGGTGACCGTACCCATTGTGAACAAGGCCGGAGGAAGGTGGAACACTTACGAGATCACGGCAAAGGGCACAGAGCTAACCATCAGGTTGAACGGGGTCGTGACCGCCAGCACGAATAACAGCAAGTACGCAAGCGGCCCTTTCGCACTTCAATTTGGTCCCGGTGTCAAAGGCGTCACGGGTGGTCCCATCAAGTGGCGCAAGGTGCAGATCAAACCGCTGTAGCGACCTTGGTCACCACGTAGCACTCTGGGTCGATGAGGTCAATTCTCGACTGGATACCCAGCAAGCAGCTAGTGGCGGTCGTAGGCTCCCGCTGCACTACCGGCCTAGGATTTTCTCCATACCTGACTTTCAACTTTGATGGTCAGCTTTGGAGAGAAGTGGCTGGCTTCAGAAAACACATTGCCAATATTCACGGGAATCGAATTTTTTCGCACGACTTGCCTAAGCGGCTGTTCACCAATGGCCGCTTTGTGGCGTCCAAGCTGAGTAACGTGTATCTCAGCTTGTCCGGGCTGTCGACTTACATCACTTCATGGGACTCGACCGAAAGAACTTGCGTTGGTACCATTTTGGGACTACACTGCGACCATGCATATAGTTGCTCTGCGCAATCTCGAATCCTACTGGCGACAACCAAACCGCAGTGCTGCGCAGGGTGCGCTGAAGGCTTGGTTCGCTGAGGCTAAATTGGCGCAATGGACGTGCCCTCAGGATGTGAAGAATCAATATGCGAACGCCAGCATCATTGCAAAAAACCGTGTCGTTTTCAACATCAAGGGAAACGACTACCGACTGATTGTGGCTATTGCTTACAGGATGCAGTATGTCTACGTGAAGTTCATTGGCACGCATGCCGAATACGACAAAATTGACGCAGCCGTCGTTGACCAGTTCAAAGGAGTCTGATCATGGAAATCAAAGCCATCCGTACCGAAGCCGATTACCTCGCGGCGCTGCGCGAAGTATCCGCTCTGATCGACCTTGATCCGGCTGCCGACGCGCCCGAAGGTGAACGACTTGATGTGCTCGGTACGCTCGTGCAGGCTTACGAAGCGAAGCACTACCCAATAGACCCTCCTGATCCCATTGAGGCGATCAAGTTCCGCATGGAACAGTCCGGCATGACAGTGAAAGACCTCGTGCCTTACATTGGCCCACTCAATCGCGTGTACGAAGTTTTATCCTACAAACGCTCACTATCCCTCAACATGATCCGTAGGCTGAGCGAGGGACTGCATATCCCTGCTGAGGTGCTTATCCGCGAGTCTGAACTCGTTGCCGCCTAGGCGCGTCTCAAACAGCATTTGCACAAAATTCTTTGAGACCGGTATAGCGACTTGGATCACCGATCGCGTGGAGTTGCATTCGATGGGCTGATTCTGGTCAATGGCGCTTTGGTGCCCATAAAAGTCTTTGAGCAAAGTGAGAAGCGATCATTCGCTGTCGTGGTCCGGAAAGCCAAGGCGGTCGCACAGGTTACGGGTTCATTTCTCTTGAACTGGCCGGCTTCGTCCTGGAAGGCCAACCACAAAATTGGTATTGACCTGTATCTGTATCGACAGCTGGACTTCAAAATATATCCGTCCAGCAAAGGTATTGCACCGCCCCGCAAAGGTTAGTCGGATCAGCAAGTCCAGAATTGTTGATGTGTCCCTTTGATCGATCGTGTTCTTATCCGTACGCTACTAATGGAGGTTGTCAAATGAGAAACATCGGAATCGGTCTGATCATGTCACTGTCTATTCTTTTGAACGGATGTAGCGGTAGTGGAGGCGGTTCACCGTATCCCGCCGACATAGTCACCAGGGCGGCCAAACTGCCAGCCAAAGACATGTCGCAGAGTCCGCTCTACAGTAATCTGCAGGATTGGGAGAAGGCGGTTCTGGCCAAACTGGTGCAGGCATCAGCGCATATGGACGCGGCGTTCTGGAAACAAGTGGATCCAGAGGGGCAAACCTTGTGGCGTAGCCTGGCTTCGGCGACCACGCCACTGGAGAAAGCGGCTTTCACGATGCTGGACGCCAACTATGGCCGATGGGATCGGTTCCTTGATTTTGCCCCGTTTGTCGGCATAACCAAGCGCCCTCCGGGCGGCTATGTATATCCGATAGATCTGAGCCAAGCCGAACTGGATGCCTATCTCGCCGCCCATCCAGATGAAAAGGATGCGCTGCTCAACCCCTACACAGTCATCAAGCGCAGTGGCACCAGACTGATGGCGGTTCCCTACCATCAGGAGTATGCCGCGTTCATTGAACCGACCGCTCTCCTGCTCGAGGAAGCGGCATTGCTTTCAAAAAACCCGCTTCTGACGGGCTACCTCAATCTGCAGGCACAGGCTCTGCGGACTGACGACTACTACCAGGCCAATCTGGCCTGGCTTGACCTGAGCGGGAATCTCGATGTCAGCATCGGACCGCATGAAACCTATGACGATCAGCTCTATGGCCAGAAGGCGTTCTACAAGTCAAACGTACTGATCGTGGATCAGGCGGCGGCATCCCAACTGGCAAAGTTCAAATCAACCGGGCCGGCATTGCAGGAAAACCTGCCGGTCGACCCCAAATACAAGCCGGTTTACAAGGCCGATACCATGATGCCGCTGCTTCTGGCCGATGACATCCGACGCTCCGGCCAGGGCAGAGCCGTCATGGAGTCGGTGGCGTTCAGCCTCCCCAACGACCCGAGGGTCTGGGCGGCCAAAGGGTCGAAAAAGGTCATGATGGGGAACTATCTCAGCACCCGGCGCACCGTGGTTCTGGAGCCTCTGGCACAGGCGATTCTGACCCCTGCCGTGAGCGCCCTGATCAATCACGAGACCTACTTCACCTGGGTGCTGATGCACGAGGTCTGCCATACCCTGGGGCCGCGTGAAGTTTTGATAAACGGCCAAATTGTGACGCCTCGCGAGGCGCTGGGCGAGTATTACTCTCCAATCGAAGAGGGAAAAGCCGATATCGGCGGGCTCTACAACATCGCCTATCTGATCGACAAAGGCATTGTTACCCAGCCGCTGGAACAGCACTACGCCGGATACATGGCTGAATCGCTGCGCTCGATCCGTTTCGGAATGGGTTCCGCCTATGGGGTCATCCGTTCTGCTGCCTGGAACGTATTCATCGACGAGGGGGCCCTGGTCTACGATGCCGCCAGCAACCGCTTTACCATGGATGTTCCCAAAATGACCGCTGCGGTCCGCAAGTTGCTGATCACCATCATCACGATCGAAGGTGATGGCGACAAACAGGGCGCTGCCAACTTCATTGCAAAATATTCCAACGTCAGACCGGAGTTGAAAGCGCTTCTTGATACCGCAGAAAACTCGGTACCACTGGAGTTTGTGCCGGTATACGCGAAATAGTAGAAACTGCGACTGCCAAGTCCTCGCAAACGGATCCATCGGCATCGCTGGGACTGGCGCCATATCATGAGATTCACCTTCAAGGGGAAGTCTGAATGAAGATTTTTTTCAAGCGCTTGTCATGCTTAGCGTCGATCCTTGTATTGGCAGTTTGCGTCGGTTGCAGTTCCGGATCTGACGATCCGACCAGCCGCAAAATCTACACCCTGGACGCCAACGCCTCCGGCGTGATCGAAACGCTCAACAACATCGCCAATTTGACCGTCGTATCCAAGGATGCCAACGATTTGACCGCCGAGTACCGGGCCGGATTTATTCAGGGCAAGCTGCAGACCAAGACCATCTTCTCAGCCCGTGACAACGCCTGGGATCACGCCTACTTGCTTGATCCAAGCCACAGTTTTCCGAAGCAACTAGGCCCGACGCAGGCGGAGTTGATGACGGCTGCGGAGGTATTGAATTCCAACTACACCGCATTTCTCCTGTACCTCAAGAATCCGGCCACCGACACCCTAACGGCGCACCACCTGAAGCGGCTGCTGTTTCGGATGCTGGGCATCTACCACGGCACCTCACTCAAGCAGCCAGCCAGTCTCGATTATTCCGGCGACTGGCTCCCCGATGGCAGCTACTTCAGTGCTGCGGAGCTTGCTCTGGGCTACCAGACCAACAGTCTGACATTCATGGACATTTATTTCCTGAACGCCTACAACGACATGATGGATGTGATCTCCTCGTCGATGGAATTGACTCCGCTCGGTGGGTTCGATCATCCGGACAAATGTTCGGCCTTTCTGAAACGCAGCGGGAGCGAAGTGATCCTCACTCACAATACCTGGCAGGGATTTCTTTCGCAGACCATGGCGCAGACTATCGCCGTGAATGGCGACCTGCTAACGGTGAATGCATCGACACCGGGGCTGATCGGCTCAGCCACCGATTTCGGCTACAACAACAAAGGTGTGATGTTCAATGAGACCACCCACCGGGCGTCCGTCATCAAGGCCAAGGCTGACGGGCTGTGGATCTTCTGGCGGGCAACCCTGGCCGAACAGTTTTCGACGTCCATCACCGACTTCTTCGATGCCATCTCCCTGGACAACTCCGGTACCTACCTGAACGGTTACATGCTGGTGGATGCCAAGAACAATGAGACCGGTCTGGTGGAGATGTCTTATCGCTGTTTTATCTACTACCGCTCCACCGGTGGACCCTACACG
>CAIXNB010000197.1 GCA_903920695.1 uncultured beta proteobacterium | reverse complement strand
TGACTGGAGTTCAGACGTGTGCTCTTCCGATCTGTTTTCCTGTACTTTGAACTGTTACTGTACTTCATACGATGTATAGAAGTGTTAACTTACAGGCCGCACCAAGCCTAGGTTTGACGCTTCGGATTTTATAGCAATTCTCAGCTCAAAGCCCGGTAAATGCCGGGTTTTTTTTCGTTCTCAAATAAATAATTAGTTCGAGCTCAGGAACTAATTGCCGGGCGTCTCCCTTCGGGCCGGGCTCTATGGCAAGCCACCAAGCCCCGCAAAACGCCCGGTCTTGGCCCTTCGGGTAACGATCCCTGACGCGGTGCGCTCGACCTTTTGTAGCCTACTGCCCCCGTTTCCCTGAGCCCTTCGCTATTCCTACAGCAGTCTGCCCCAGGGTGCCCTGGCCTGCATGGGGTATTCATAAAACTTCGTTTTACAAAACTTCCCCATACATGCCATGTCCCCCTGGTGCCGCCAGCTTACGGGCGAAGAACTCAGGGAAACGGAGACAGAGAAGCGTAGGCAACAAAAGGCCGACGCACCACCAAAAGGGTAGGGCTCTGAATCTAGGAACCCGGTAACTTTAAAGGCAGAAAACCATGATTGCATCAAATTACATCAAGCATCCAGAAGCATTGCGTTTCCAGTGCGAACTGTTCTCGAACGGCTACCACAACAGCCCAAGAATCATGCGCCTGATAGAAGTCATGTTCAGTTGGAAACCATCAATACCCGCATGGGTGAAGGAGGCAAAAGCAAGAGCAATCGCGCTCGTTAAACACTGGGAAAAACAGCAAATAATTTTGAATTTCAACAAGCAAACGAAAGGAAAATCATGAGCATCGCAAACGTGAATCCGCAAGCCATCGCCGCCAAGATCGCAGCCACAAAAAACAACCCCTTCCCATGGGTGATCGTGACGAGCCCCGGCCAAGACAATGAATATTTTTGGTGCGACTATGCAACGATCAAAGAAGCACGCGCCAACCTGAGAGAGGCAAAGGACGCGACAGGAGAAAAATGCGACATCATGCGCCGCCGTGATGATGGGACACTAACAACAGAATTTTGAATCACTTACCCGGCAAACCATCACGAGATGATTTGCCACTGGCGCTATCCATCACGACCGGGTAATTATTCTTACCCGATGCCTCGGCAGGAGCATCACATATAACGAGACGCGTTTTAACAATATGCGTTTTACTCTCAAAGTGCAAAACTCCCGCACACTTGCCCAAAGGCTCAAACGTATAACCAGATTTTTCCAATTCCGCACGAGTTAAATCAAAAAGCCGCATACCAGCCTGCGAAACCGTAAAAGTAAAAACAGAAAACTTTTCGCCACGCATCCAACCAGTTAGATGAACACCATTTTTTTTGAATGGTTCCATATCCGCATCTTCCTTAGCCACAACAGCAGCGGCAACTTCAGCAGCCGACGAAGCAGGAATAACAGGAGCTGAAGCAACACGACTAGGCATACCAACCACAACCCTAGAACCAGACGAAACAATAACGTCATCCACCTTTTTTGTAGGTGAAGAATTACCCCAAAACGCCCACCAGACCGCAACCGCCGTAACAACATAAAGCGCATAAGTCAAACGCTTAAATTTGACAAGAAAAGGCGTAACGTCAGACGCAGAAGATTCAGAAACACTATTGCCCTGAGTGTGACTTTTATAAAGCGTGAAAAATTGACTTTGATACTTACGTTGATCTGTGCTAATCAAAGCGCCACGATAACCAGAATAAACGTTTCGAATATAAGCATTTTTAATACCCAAAACATCGGCTTTACGAACCTTGATCAACATCGCCAAAAGATCAGAAACGTCAGAACAGACCGCTCTAAATTTTTGAGTGCAAAGCAAAACATCAACATTGAAATGACGATGCAATTTGTACCACTCGACGACCTGAGAATCAGTGCCAATTTTGGGCAAGCCAACATGACACTCATCGATCACAAAAAGAGGGCCGGAACCGTCCTCCGCCTTCCAGGTCGAATAGAAATCCCACACATTACCGAATAATTTGCGCTGGACAGAGCGTGCAGGTTGTACTTGGCCGTTAGCAAGTACAAGCCGATTTTCACGCTCAACCTCTCCAGGACCGAACAACTGAAACGCCGGGACCCGGTCGGCATCCCAAGTACCCAGGACAGGGAGACACTTAGTCCGAATTTCCAACAGATCACCATATGCCGGATCAATCGCAGTAAAAGCCTCAACATTCAGCGGTAGATTAGTAATGACTTTCCGCCCACGCTGCAAGGACTGCAAAACATGGAACACAACAGCCTCATAAGACTTACCCGACCCAGGGATACCCTCAAGACCGTTAATCACGACCCGAGCCTAACAAACGGTATCAACTGCAAAGCCAGCCGAATCGCTATAGCGCCAGAAATAATTGTGATAGCAGTACCAACCCCCAGCACGCCCAAAATGCTCAAAACTTCAGATGTCAAAGACCCCCACCCCTGCGCCGCAAAACCATTAACGGACGACACATCAACAGCACCAACCGCCGAAACGGAAATTTTCATAAAAGATTCAAAAAGCCAACAAAAAACATCAGTAAAAATCAACCAGGCCGAATGAAAAATATTAACGGCAAGATCAGAAAACCACCCGACAAGCTGAGCGATTTTTAGAATAATTGAGGAGAAAAATTTACCAATCATGCTAACCGCCGAATATCAAAGCACGAGCCAATAACAACGCAGAAACAATAATTATGGCCTTTGCAAATTCCCAAACGTAACACGGAGGCGCAACGTCAAACGACCCATAATGCCAAGCACCCAAATCCAACGGAACAACCCAAGAAGGGCACGCACCCCCGCCGATACTAGACGGCATCAAAGACGACATAAGACCAAAAAGAGGTGAGGAAAGCAAAGCCGCCTTTTGTGTGGTCCAAACACCCATAAGACCGTCAGGATACTTAGCTTCATAAAGCACAGGTGCAGCAGGCAACGGAGAATCCACAACATCGCCCGGGCTGGTACAAGCAAGAATATTCGGAAATTGATCACACAAACCCGGCTGAGTTTGAGTAGTCGTGGTGCCACTGGCAGGTGTCTGAGGTACGGGCGCAACATCCAAAGGATTCGGACTCGGAGACGTAAGGTCCTTAGGCTGGACATCAACACGCCAGGGCTCACTGACAGTAGGAGAAGGGACGATATCAATAACAGGAGATTTGTATACAGATGGGTTCGACCCGGGAACTAGAACCGGATCACCAACGGGAACCCGCAAAGGTTGAGGTGTCGGAACCGCCAAAGGCACCGCAGGATCTACCGGAGTAGGATTCAAAATCGGCTGAGGCAAAACTTCCCACATCTGCCCAGGCAAAGGCCATGCCTGCGGAACACCAGCCGGAATGGTATGGACATTAGGACCGCCAGCCTCAAACTCGGCTTGAGTCGCAGGAACCAATTTTGTAACCTTATCAGTCTGCACCGTAAAAGACGTATGAGGCTGTACAGGGTATGTAACGTCACCACCCCGATAAGCAGTAGCACCACTAGCAAGACACGACGACGACGGGACCACATACGGCACCGACCCACCGTACACCGACGACACGTAAGCACCCCACGCATTACAAGCAGCACCCAAACTCGCATAACTAGGAGTCAAACCCGGAATTTTATAAACGGTCCCATCAACCAGTATTTCCCTATTCCAAACACCATCGACAACGCTGAATCCATCATTTTTGTAATACTGATAAACACCGGACGCAACAATACCGACCGCAAAAAGCCAAGGATTACCAAAAGCAGCACGAGCCGCCAGAACTCCAGCATTGGCAGCGAAACGATAAGCAGCAGGCATAACGATAGCTTTACCCGCCACATTAGCCACACCCGCAGCACCTCGAAAACCGCCTGCAAAACTCAGATCATTAGCCGCAATACGCATCGTACTGGCCGCTACATTGAAAGTAGACGGAGGAGTGACAACCGCATAAGCCGCGTAAGAAGAATGAGCAACAAACGCCAACAAAAGGGGAAGAAAAACTTTTTTCATGGGACAACCCGACCCATAGTAAGAACGAACAGGAACCCGCTCATAGCACCTATTAGCGCAATGACCACCCAAAACAGCGCCAGGAGCGAGCCCGTAACCATGACTGGTTAGACTTTCCGAACCACGCGCTTGGCAACGTCGGGACCCTTGAAGGTCATCGCAATGATGACAACCACCAAGGCAGCAGCCGCGACCTTGGTCGTAATGCCGGTAAGGTCCACACTGTCGAGGACAGTACTGATGGGATCACCAGTAGCCATCGCCATACCACTCAAAGCCAAACCACTTGCACCGGCCACCAGACGCGCACCGTATTTGCGCGCAATGTTAAAAGCTTTCATACGAAATACTCCTTGTATTTGATGCTTCGAAAAAATCGATTTACATCGGTGAAAGACGACAAGCGACTTTCAACGATGCACCTACAGCCGCCGAATAAGCCCGACAGCCAGAGACACCCCAAACCCAGCCAACCAACCAGCCAGCATGGCCGCAAAACCCCAGGAAAAGACAAACAGCACCACTTCAGGTGTGATACCCAACAAAACCAAATCCGCGTCAGTCATATCAACCCCGCAAGCGAAGCGAGCGCAACAGAAAAAGACCGAGCCGCCGAATAGACAAGGCCAAGCAATAGCAGATCATTGGCATAAACGTTCACAACGCCGCGTCCCATTCATCCGGCGTGATAACTTCAGATGAACCACATTCAGGACAACGGAAACCGTCGTCATCAACGAAAAGATCATCAGTACCAAAAACGGCAGCACAAGCAGCGCAAACCAAATCCATCTCATCGCTTTCGTTTTCCATCATTTACCCCCAGATATAAACAGATAGTCATCAGCAGTGCCGAGTCGGTCCAAGTCCACTAAAACCGGTTCGTCGTCGGAGTCGCAGTTATCGACTACCAACTGCACCGCCGTATCAATATCGGCAATGACGCCGCCGCCAGCCTCACGCAGCGAAGCAACCCACTCAGGCTCGCCGCCGAACAAGGAAGGGCACAGGAAACGACCTGTAGATTTCGACTGAATGAGGAGGCGCATGGTTATGCCGCTTTCTTGACCTGTTCCAGTGGCTTGATGTCCACCAGGGTCAATTTCACGCCCGAGCCACCGGCAGTTTCTTTCACCGCTTCAACATCAAAAAACGCCGTCGCTTTGATCGGAAGTGACTGCCCCAGGTGCGCCCATTTGTCGAACTCGGTCGCATCGCCGAACTTGAACGGGCGAGTAACACAACCAATCGAACGGCCTGCACCGTTATCTTTTAGATCAACTTCCAGGTGAAAAGTGGTTGACGAAAAAGACTTGCCTTCAAACGAACCGGCTGATTCTTTGATGGCATGGATCACTGCCTGATTTTGCATACGCATAATGAAATTTCCTTTTTTTCCCTAATAACGGTTAACCGAAAGCCGGGACACTTTCAACCGATGAAACACGACCAAATGCACCAGTAAAAGCCCTGGACAATTCAGCCTTCGAAAACTTTTGTAAACGTCCTGGCAGCTTGCAGTTGCCGATGAGTGACCACATTTCGTCAAAGCCAAGGCACTCGATTGCAACGGCCACAGATGCCGCAGCCGTATTTGTCATCCAACGCAGATTTCTCGTGCACTCAGCCTCAACTGTTTCAATTTGCAACCGTGGAGCACACTTGACAGGCTCAGGAAAAACGACAGCGCCAGCGATTGCCAACAAAGAATCATGGAAAGCAGAAGCACCCGCAAAAAAATCATCTGGACGGCGCAACATTTCAGTGCTCAGTTCGCGCAATTTGTTGCCGTAACGAAGTTCAGCGCGAAGCCATTTCGAGCCAGCTTCGACGCCGAAAAGCTGATCTCCTTTTTCGTAGATGTTGGTTTCTTTTCCTGCTTCTTTGGAACCGAGATAAAGCGAGCGTTCATGACCATTGAGCCAATCACCAACGCAACGACTTTTGAGACGCCTTCCACCAACATCGCAAGCGCCAGAACGGTACTTTTCAACGACCCAATCAAGACCACCTACAAGACCATCAAAAAAGTCCAAAGCCAAATCGCACCGAGTCAAATCACCGTTATAGGTCTCGACAATATCGGACAACCGATCACGCCAGCCCGCCGCCGCAAAGGTGCAAGCAGCACCAAAAAGATTGCAATGAATAGTAGAGCTTTGCGCTTGCTGCCTAGGTGAATCACCCGACGCAAGAAAACCGACCCACCCACACTCTGACCCGTTACGCTCAATCGCAAAACGATGACGATAGAAATCATGCCCTTTTTTGACTTCCTCATTAACTTTGAAGTCAGTACCCATAGCCGACGCCACTTCGACAGCCAGGGCAAAAGCCTGAGACCATGCGGCAAAATTGGTGCTGGATTGCTCAGAATCGGGAAGATCACGCAACATCGCATCGATACGAGCGCCGCGCTTTTCTTCATCCCAAATATTCTCAAATGGATCAGCTTTCAAGGGGAAAAGATGATCGACCGAAGGTGCAGCAGCGAAACGCCGCTGAATGGTGAACCGGACCCAATCGACATGCACCATTTGCCCGGATTCCTGACGCTCGGCCAGGAGGCGCAATTTAACTTGAGAACCATCAAGAACCAGCAAGGACTTAGAAGCGCGAGTCATGTAGGCACCTCGGAAGACTTGTTATCCCCGTGATTACCATCGGGGAGAGTCGGCAGGCCGAGACCAGCGCCAAGGCGCGACACTCCCCCGCGAGCGGGTCCCCCTCGCGCCTGAGTCGCCGCCCTCGGCACGCGGCTAAGACCCATCATGGCAAGCCATTGATCATCGAGAAATTCGGCAACTTGACGCCATGCACTGGCATTGCGATGTTCCGCAGGCACCGAACGACCGGAAGCCGATACAGAAACCGACCGATTACCTAACGAAAGGTTTCGGGACTGCGAAACTAGTTCAAAATTGGAAGGCATAACGGATTTCTTGAATTTTTGATAGAGTCAGATTGCAACAACAAGGTCAAAAAATGAAGCCTGAAAAGTGGCACCGCTACCGATTACCGGAACACGTAAAAGAGCGTCAGGCCGACGAAATACGAAAGCGATTTGCGAACTATCAAAAACATTCACCGAGAGGCACAAAACGCAAAACGACCGCAACATGGATAGCCCTCGGCCTGCTTTGCGCCTACTTTTGGTACAGATGGAGTCGCGGCCATTAAATTTTTCCAATTGCATCGCCTAACACCTTTTGATAAACTTGCTGTACCCTTTTTGGTAACGTCCCCCTAAAGAGACGTAACCGAACGGGTTACGTGACAGATAGTAACCTAAAGGTATACGCTATGCAAAACAAACCCGACTATTTAGATCAACTAATAGAAAAAGCAAGCGAAAAAGCTGGCAGCGACTACAAGCTCGCAGCCCTGCTAGGAGCTTCAAGACAAGCGGTAAGCAACTGGAAACACGGCCATAAAACATGCCCGATTGCCGATCAGGTACTAATGGCAGAAATAGCAGGATTCAAGGCCGAAGAATGGGCCGCTCGCGCACTAGTTGCGCAGTACGAAGGGACCGAAAAGGGAGACAAGCTATATCGAGCGTTGGGAAAAACCTTAGTAGCGACTGGCGCGGTAATCGCTTCATTTGGAGCAAACGCACTCCCGATTTTTTCGCATAATGCAATTAAAGCCGGAAGCTACTTCATACGATGTATATTATGTTAAGTGTAAGCAAGTAACACCAACCACACTCAGATCGGCTATCTGAAGTGAATGAAGTTGCCTTGAAGGTAACGCAATCGACTCAGCGAATCCTCTGTTACCCTTGACGTGGCGCGCGAGGGCTACGCCCGGGCTGGTTTGAGCGGGACCTTCTCGCGCTGGAAACGCAATCCCTTGGGCTCTGGGCGCGACGGGTTTGATGTGTCGCAGGCGCCGTACAACCGGTGCCGGGGCCAGAACGGGTCAAGCCCGCGCCGACGCTGACTCACGAGACCGAAAAATTCACGATCGGTGCGGTCAGATCTGCGAACGCTGATCCAAGCGCGATCTGGCCTTGTCCATGCAAGACACATTCCTCGCGCCGAAGCAGCAGGTCTGAGCCCCCACCCGAAAAACGCACCCAGCAGCCATAGGAACTAAGGTCAACCAGCATCATGCTGCCGTTGCGCCAGTCAATTCGGGCATGCGTCCGAGAAACGCGGGGCTCGTCCACCACAAACTCGGCACGACGCAAACGACCAATGTGTATCGGCAATTCAAAGGACTTGAAACTCGTCCGTTTGTCTATCCAGACCAGTTCAATCTGGCCACCCAGGGTATCGACCTGCGCCGGATCAAACAGTGGGACCAGATCTGACTGCATGGTCAACAGGGCCGACGGTGCATCGTCTTCCCAGTCGACCTGATAGACGGTACAGGGTTCCGCACGCCCCCGGATGCTGATCGGCCCCAAGACGCGAAAGCGCACGCCCTCCGCCTCATTCGTACCATCCAGTGCCGCACCATTCGCCCAGATCTGACTGGGACCCGCAAGATCGCTCAAGCGTGACGCCACGTTGACAGCATCGCCGTAACAATCACCGGAAACTATCTCAACGTCGCCACAAGCAACACCGATGCGAATCGGCATGCGGTTGACCAGCACGATATGGGTCAGGCGTTTCTGGTGTTTACGTTGCAACTCCACCACCGCATTGATGGCAGAAGGATTGTCCCTGAACAAGGCCAGCACGCCGTCGCCCAGCATCTTGACAACACGCCCTCCATGGGTCTCGATGACCTTGGCAATCCAGGCGGTTACCTGTGTGACAGCCTGCGTTGCCCTGGCATTGCCCAAGGCTTCATAAACGCTTGTGCTGCCGAAAAGATCAGCAAATACAACAGTGGCATGTGCACTCATTCCAGCTGGGCTTCCATTTCGTGAACTGGTCTGAGTTTAGGGCATGTCAGATATGTCAGGGGCGTCAGAGGTGTCCCCAAAATAGCAGCGCATCGCGGCCTTCGACCAGCAGGTCGGATTTGGCTCCTACCGGCAGAAGCACTTTGGTGGCGACATGCCCGTAGGGCAAATTTGTCAAGACAAGCGCCTTAACGTGCTGGCGCAGCCAGTTCACCACCGTGGCCATTTTGTAGCCACGGTCATGCGGCACCTGCTTGAACTCAGTGAACTGCCCCAACACAACCGCCTTTTGCCGGCCCAGTACGCCCGCATGCAGCAGCTGTGTCAGCATGCGTTCGATCCGGTAGGGTTGCTCGCCCACATCTTCCAGGAACAGAATGCCTTTGCTGATCTGGGGGAAATACGGCGTACCCAGCAAGGACGTCAGTACCGACAGATTGCCACCCCACATGAGGGCGTTCTTAATCGACAACTGGGCTTGCGCTGCGCTCGCCATCGCCGCATCCGGGTCGGTACTCGACGCCGATTGGCGCTCCCGATGCTGGCGCCAGCCTGCGCCCTCCCCTTGGCCCCGAACCAGATCATCGAAACACGCCTCCATGATCTCATCTGGCTGGCACTCCTCACCATGAGCATGAGCCTTGAGCAGGTCTGCCTTCCCGCCCACCCCGAAACCTTCGCACAATGCCGGCCCGGCCCAGGTAATGGCGCCGGTGCGTGCCAGGACCGCGTTCTGAAACGCCGTGAAGTCACTGATACCAATGAACAGCATGCCTTTTTCAATGGCGCCGGCGATTTTTTTGTACTGGATGCCGCCCAGAATGCGACTCAAACCGTATCCGCCGCGCGAGATCAGAGCAATGTCGGCTCCGCTGGCGGCAGCGCGATGAATGGCGGCCAGACGCGTCGTGTCATCGCCGGCAAAACGCAGATAGCTGGCCAGCGCGGCGCTGTCGATTTCAACCTCATACCCAAGCGTCTTAAGTCGTGCCACACCGCGTTTGAAGGCTGCCTTGTCGCGCACGGCGCCAGATGGAGAATAAATGTAGATGTGTTTCTTCATGATCGATCAGCTTACTGGTTTACATTCGCGCCCAACGCGCAAAAGCGCGCTGTGCAGCCTGATGGCCGGCGTCCGGAAACGGTGCGGCATAAGTCGGGTCGCTGGCGTTGACTGTGATATCAGCCAGCAGTTCACTGACATAGCGCCCGGCGTCGCAGGCAACCAGCGTAGACCCTAGCTGTTCTTCTGCGTTTTGCCGCACCGCAATGCACCGAGGTAAGTCCAGTCGCGCCACCAGTTCGCCAAGGATGCGACGATGCCGACCAGGTTCATGCCAGCTTTCTTTCTTTGGCTTGTCGCTCATGCCGAAACCGATCAGATCCGGCGCCACCACGCGGTGGCCGCTTGCGAGCCAACCGGCGATGCGCTCGCGAAAAACATAACTCCAGGCCAGGCTATCGTGCAGACACAAGTAGCAATGCGCGGAAGCGCGCGGACCCTCGTCGATATAGTGCAGACGCAGTCCGTCCAGGCTCGGCAGATCGCTGACGTAATGCCCCGTCCATGGATAGTCTGGCAGCGCCGTAAAGCGCGTTGTGGGCGTGCGCAAGGCGTCCTGGCGCAGCGGGCTTGCCGCTTCCTGCAGTTGGCTGCGCCGGTGCACGAAAAATTCCTGCAGCAGTGATGCACACGCAGCCTGCTCCACACCACCCTGCACTCTTGTCTGGTGATTAAGTTGCCGATTGGCAAACAAATCCAGCAAAGACCCGGCAGCGCCAGCTTTCGGGTCTGAGGCGCCAAACACCACGCGTTTGAGCCGTGCCTGCAGGATGGCGCCAGCGCACATGGCACAGGGCTCCAGTGTGACAAACAGTTCGCAATCCGTTAGCCGGTAGTTGCCGATCAGCCTGGCAGCGGCGCGCAAGGCGACGATTTCAGCGTGCGCACTCGGGTCATGCTCGCTGATCGGCGCATTGCAACCGAGCGCAATCACCTGCCCCGCCCGCACCACCACCGCACCGATCGGTACCTCCCCCTGGTCCGCAGCCGAACGGGCTTGCGCCAAAGCGATCCGCATGAAATCGCCATCCACCATGGTCGGCACCACTATTTGTCGTCAGGCATGGCGCGCGGCGTCTGCATGGCAGCTTCCAGTGCCTGCTTGTACTGCTGGGTCTGATTCTTGGGAGACGCCAGCGCAGCGCTAGCCGCGCCATCGGGCTCGGCCTTCAGCAGCGACGCGCCCGGTTTCGAGGTAGCCAGTTGTTGTTTGATCAGCAGGCCGGTGACTGCGAGTGTCAGCAACAGTCCGGCGATGCCAAACAGGCCTTTCATGCTGCATCGCCGAGGTGCAGCCGGTCCATCCAGAGCGCCAGCGCACGCTCATGGTCGGTGCCCGCCGCGTACGCCCGTTTCATGCTGGCATGCGACTCCGGCCGGTGCTGGTTGATTTTGAGTTTGGTTTGCAGATCGGTCACCTGCAGTTCAAAACCGACAATGCCGGCCAGCATCTTTTGCGCAAACTCGGCGCCCAGGGCTCGCCACTGTTCGGCATAGGCCGGCTCGTGATCGCCAATCAATTTCTTGAGCAATTTGTCTTTGGCGTCCGGCTCTTTGATCAGCTTGGTCTGGACGCTGCAGTGCACTGCCAGATAGTTCCAGGTCGGCACCCGTGCCCGATCCGGATAGACGCCGGGTGACAGGTAGGCATGCGGCCCCATGAAAATCACTGTCGACAGCGGTCGCGCCTGCAGATACTGCCAGTGCGGATTTGCCTTGGCGCAGTGGCCAAGCAACACCAGTTGCTCGCCGCGCTCGTCCAGATGCAAGGGAAGGTGCGTGACATAGGGCAAACCAGCGTCGTCCAGGCTAATCAAGCTGGCAAACGGGTTCTCGCGCATGAGCAGCCGCGCATGCTTGTCATCCTCTGATTTGAATTGTGCCGGCAGATACATTGCTTCACGCCGAAACGGGCAGCATGCAGTAGGCGGCAAGCTTGTTGCCGTCAAGATCGCGGAAATAGGCGCCGTAGAAATCGTCACCGCGCAAACCCGGTGCGCCCTCGTCGCGCCCACCCAGAGCCAGCGCCTTGGCATGCAGTGCATCGACCTGGGCTGCATCCTTGGCCAATAACGCAACCATGTCACCGTTGCCGACGGTCGCGCTCTGGCCATCAAAAGGTTTCATGACACAGAACATCGGCTTGTCCGGTGCTGTGCCCCAGCCTATGCCTCTATCCATCTCAAAAAAATGACTGGCGCCCATAATGGAAAATAGCTTGTCGTAAAAGGCTGTGGCACGCGCCAGGTCGTTGGTACCAACACAGGTGTAACCGATCATGAAAACTCCTTCAAAGCAGCTTGGTCAGTACGGCGCTCACTCCCACTCAATCGTCGCCGGTGGCTTGCTGCTGACATCATAAGTGACACGGTTGATGCCACGCACTTCATTGATGATGCGGCTCGACACCTTCTTGAGGAGCGCATAGGGCAGTTCGGCCCAGTCAGCGGTCATGAAGTCACTGGTTTGAACGGCGCGCAGCGCCACCACATAGTCATAGGTGCGCCCGTCGCCCATCACGCCTACACTCTTGACCGGAAGGAATACCGTGAAGGCCTGGCTCGTCAGGTCGTACCAACTCTTGCCGCTTTCCTCGTCGATAAAGTTGCGCAGCTCTTCAATGAAGATGGCATCGGCACGGCGCAACAGATCGGCGTATTCCTTCTTCACTTCGCCCAGAATCCGCACGCCCAGGCCCGGTCCAGGGAACGGGTGACGGTACACCATCGCGTGCGGCAAACCCAGCGCGACACCGAGTTCCCGCACTTCGTCCTTGAACAACTCGCGCAGCGGTTCCAGCAATTTAAGGCCGAGTTGCTCGGGCAAGCCGCCGACGTTGTGATGGCTCTTGATGACGACGGCCTTCTTGTTGCCGGCACCGCCCGACTCGATGACATCCGGATAAATGGTGCCCTGCGCCAGCCAGGCGACGTGGCGCGACTGATCACTCTTGAACTTGCCCGCCTCGCTCTTGAACACTTCAACAAATTCGCGACCAATGATCTTGCGCTTGGCCTCCGGGTCGCTGACCCCGGCCAGGTGCCCCAGGAACTGGTCGGCGGCGTCGACCCTGATCACCTTGGCGTGCAGCTTGCCGACAAACATGTCCATCACCATGTCGCCCTCGTCCAGACGCAGCAAGCCGTGGTCGACAAAGACACAGGTCAACTGATCTCCGATGGCGCGATGAATGAGTGCGGCGGCGACCGATGAATCGACACCACCCGAAAGGCCGAGAATGACCTCTTCCTGGCCCACTTGCGTACGGATTTTCTCGACCGCTTCGCTGATGTAGTCACCCATGATCCAGTCCGGGCGAGTGGCGCAGATATCGAGCACGAAGCGCTCCAGAATCGCCGCACCGCGCTTGGTATGGGTGACTTCCGGATGGAACTGAACACCGTAAAAGCGTCGTTCTTCATCTGCCATTCCGGCAATCGGGCAACTGTCGGTGCTGGCCATCAGTTTGAACCCATGCGGCAGTTCCGTCACCTTGTCGCCGTGGCTCATCCAGACCTGCAGCATGCCGTGGCCCATGGGGCTTGCATAGTCCTGAATGCCTTCAAGCAACTGCGTATGGCCATGCGCGCGCACGTCGGCGTGGCCGAATTCGCGCAGATTGCTGGGTGCGACCAGTCCCCCGAGTTGCACCGCCATCGTGAACATGCCGTAACAGATGCCCAACACCGGGATGCCCAGTTCGTACACCAGTTTCGGAGCACGCAGGTCGTGTTCTTCATAGGTGCTGGCGTGACTGCCGGACAGAATGATGCCCCTGAGCTTGCCATCCCGGGCATAGGCGCGCAACCATTCGTCGCTGACGTCACAGGGATGGACTTCACAAAATACATGCGCCTCCCGAATGCGCCGTGCGATCAACTGGGTGACCTGGGAACCGAAGTCAAGAATGAGTATTTTTTGGTGCTGCATAGGTAACTGCTTTTATCCAGGAACACCGTGGAACCGGCTTCGCCGGGCCACAGGTGTTGCCCCCTGCAAGGGGGGTGGCGAAGCGACACGCAGTGCGCGAAGCCTGGGGGTATTGCCGTTTCGTCGCCGGGCCGCCCCAAGGCGAAACAGCCCCCTCGGGGGGCAGCGCAGCAGACGAAGTCGCAAGCGTGGGGGCCACTTATTCCGCCCGATAGTTCGGCGCTTCCTTGGTGATTTGAACGTCGTGCACATGGCTCTCACGGATACCGGCGGTCGTGATTTCAACAAACTCGGCCCGGCTCTGCATCTCATCGATCGTCGGACAACCACAGTAACCCATGCTGGCGCGCACGCCGCCCGCCATCTGATAGACGATGGCCACCATCGAGCCTTTATAGGGCACGCGCCCCTCAATGCCTTCGGGCACCAGCTTGTCGGCGTTCGGGTTGCCGGTGGTCGACTCCTGGAAATACCTGTCCGCACTGCCCTGCTGCATGGCGCCAATACTGCCCATGCCGCGGTAGCTCTTGTAGCTGCGGCCCTGGAACAGAATCACTTCGCCTGGCGCCTCTTCGGTGCCGGCAAACATGCTGCCCATCATCACGGTACTGGCGCCAGCCGCCAGGGCCTTGGCAATGTCACCGCTGTAGCGAATACCGCCGTCGGCAATCAGCGGAATACCGCTGCCCCGCAGCGCCGTGGCCACATTGTCGATGGCCATGATCTGCGGCACGCCAACGCCGGCCACGATACGGGTCGTGCAAATGGACCCCGGACCAATGCCGACCTTGACCGCATCGGCGCCGGCCTCGGCCAGCGCCAAGGCTGCGGCGCCAGTGGCGATATTGCCGCCAATGACGTCAACCTGCGGGTAGTTGCGCTTGACCCAGCGCACGCGCTCGATCACGCCATGGCTGTGACCGTGCGCCGTGTCCACGACGATGGCATCAACACCGGCGCGTACCAGGGCCTCGACGCGTTCCTCGGTGCCTTCACCGACACCCACCGCCGCGCCGACGCGCAGCTTGCCTTGGGCGTCACGTGCCGCATTGGGGAAACTGGTCTGTTTGGTGATGTCCTTGACGGTGATCAGGCCCTTGAGCTCAAACGCATCATTGACCACCAGCAGGCGCTCGATCTTGTATTGGTTGAGCAGCACCTTGGCCTGCGCCAGAGTCGTGCCGTCCGGCACGGTGACCAGTTTGTCGCGCTGCGTCATGATGTGGCTGACTGGCAGGTCGTAGCGCGTCTCGAAGCGCAGATCGCGCCCGGTAACAATACCCACGACTTTGCCGCCGTCGAGCACCGGAAATCCGGACACCCCAAGCTGCTCTGACAAATTCATGACCTGACGCACCGTGTGCTGGGGCGTGATAACGACCGGATCGCGCAGAACGCCCGACTCGTAGCGCTTGACCTTGGCCACTTGCGCTGCCTGCTCCTGTGGCGAGAGGTTCTTGTGAACAATGCCAATGCCACCCTCCTGCGCAATGGCGATGGCCAGCCGCGCTTCAGTCACCGTGTCCATGGCAGCCGATACCAGGGGCAGGTTCAATGCAATGTTGCGGGAGAAACGGGTTGCGAGAGAGGTGTCCTTGGGCAGGACCTGGGAGTACGCCGGCACCAACAAGACATCGTCGAAGGTGAGCGCTTTGCCAATAAGGCGCATATTCTTGGGCTCCAAATCGTCGATTGTAGCCACGCCGGCGTTTCAGGCCGGGCCACCGACGGTGAATGACCGACATATCGAGCGCCGCACGATACCGGAGCGCTTGAAACCAAAACGCGCCGCACGCTAAACTCGCGCATGAATCAAATTCGTCGTTTCCTGACTGCTGCGGCTTGCCTGGTATCACTGGCGGCGTCCGCTCAGTGGCAGTGGCTCGATAAGGATGGTCACAAGGTCTTTAGCGACCGTGCGCCGCCACCCGAAGTGCTGGAGAAAGATATTCTGCAACGCCCCGCTGCCCGCAATGCAGCCTCAGCACCAACGCCACAAGGCGAAGCCAGTGCACCCCGCATTGGCGGCGTTGACAAGGAACTTGCCGACAGAAGAAAGAAGGCCGACGAGGCAGAACTGACCCGACGCAAGGCGGAACAGGAAAAGTTCGTCAAAGCCAAAGTGGAAAATTGCGCCCGCGCCAAGCAAGCCAAGTTGACATTTGAGTCCGGGCAGCGAATTGCCCACATCAATGACAAAGGCGAGCGCGAAATCATGGATGGCGCCAGTCGGACTGCCGAACTCAAACGAATCGACAGCATCATCGAGTCCGACTGCAACTAGCTGCCCGAACCCGGCGCGCTAATACTCCGACACTGAGGTATCGGAATACTAGTACCCGGCTTTGGCGCCGGCGCGTTTCTTGACGAACAGCCCGGCCGTGCGAGCACCTTGCCGGGCAAAGCGCTCACGCCGCGCAACCTTGGGATCGACGCTGAGCGGCCTGTAAATTTCAACCCGGTCGTTCTCGCACAGCCGCTGCGTCAGCTTGGCCTTGCGGCCCCAGACGCCAACAACGGTATCGTGAAGATTGATCGATGGAAAAAATTGCAGCAGACCGCTGGCTTGCAGCGCCTGCATGACCGTGCAGGGAGCTTCCAGCCGCAACCTGACTTCGCGCACCTCACGTGGCGCTGGCGAGTACACCACCGTCACCGCTATTGGTGCTTCAGCCGCCATAGACCTGCCCGGCGCGCTTGACGAAGGCGTCAACCATGCTGCCAGCGATCTTGTCAAATACCGGCCCAACCAGCTTGCTCAAGGCGCCATTGTCAAAGCCGTAATGAAGGATCAGCTCGACCCGGCAGGCGCGCTCCGAATCATCACCCAGGGGCATGAAATTCCATTCGCCATCGAGCCTGGAAAATGGACCATTGACCAGCTTCATACTGACCTGGCGTGCCGGAACATGCTCGTTGCGCGTGGTGAAGGTCTGGCGGATGCCACTGAAGGCGATACCAATTTCGGCCAGCATGCCCTGCTCGTCGCTGCTGACCACGCGCGCTCGGTCACACCAGGGCAGAAACTGGGAATAGCGGTCGACATCGGTCACCAGCGCATACATTTCTTGCGGGCTGTACCAGATCAGGACGGACTTCGTTACGGTTTTCATAGAATAGAGGCTTGCGCGGGATTGTAGACAAGCCTTGTACGCAGTACTTAGAACATGCAAGTTCTTACAACCCCAGATTTACCCCATGGCCAAAAAACCCGAAACCGCTGCCCGCATTGCCGACAACAAGAAGGCTGCCTACAACTATTTCTTTGAAGAGCGGTTTGAGGCGGGTCTGGTGCTGGAAGGTTGGGAGGTTAAATCGCTGCGCGAAGGCAAGGTTCAACTGACCGATGGCTATGTGGTCATTCGCAATGGCGAGTTATTCCTGATCGGCCTGCAGATCAATCCGCTGGGCACGGCTTCGACTCATATCAGCCCGGACAAGACGCGCACCAAGAAGCTTCTGATGCACAAGGAAGAAATCAAACGACTGATCGGCAAGGTCGAACAAAAGGGCTACACGCTGGCGCCACTCAACCTGCACTGGAAGACCGGCAAGATCAAGTGCGAGATCGCCCTGGCCAAGGGCAAGGCCGAGCACGACAAGCGCGACACCATCAAGGACCGCGAAGGCAAGCGCGAAGTCGAGCGGGCCATGAAGGGCCGCAACCGGTAATTCCATTTCCAAATCATCCCT
>CAIXNB010000196.1 GCA_903920695.1 uncultured beta proteobacterium | reverse complement strand
CCAGGCTGGTGAGCATGGTCTGATCGGAACGTTCCAGCACCGTGACCGCCTTCTTGCCCTTGAGCGCGGCCACCAGTTCGGCTTCCGGGAACGGCTGCAACTGCTTGATCGCCACCAGGCCGACTTTCTTGCCCTGGCCGCGCAGGTAACTGACCACGGCTTCCACATCATCGGTGACCGAGCCCAGGCCCACCATCACAGTCTCGGCGTCGTCGCACTGAAAGGTTTGCACCGGCTGGTACTGGCGCCCGGTTAGCGCAGCGTATTCATCCATGGCCTGGCGCACGAAGGCCGGCACGGCGCTGGCGAAATGGGTGCGGTGATCGACCGCCCCGGCCTGGAAGTCGGGCTGGTTCTGTACCGCGCCGGTCAGGCCCGGGTTGTTCACATCAACCAACGCCGGCACCAGTTGGCGCGTACCCTTTTCTGCGGCATTGCGCCACTGGCGCTGCCACGGCGCGTGCAACTCTTCGGGCAAACTGGCCAGCGTTTCGGCAACCAGTGCGCCGGCATTATCGGCTTCAACCTTGGCAGCATTCTGTTCGAGATAGGCTTGCAACTGAGCCAGTTGCTCGGGCGTCAGGTCTGCCTGCACCCGCGCCAGATACTGCTGCAACTGGACGACCCGACCCTTGGCACCGTAGAGCATCTCCTGCGCCAGCGTCGGCGCCTTGATGCGGCCGGCCGGGTCACCGAGGAACTCGGCCAGGAGTTCGGGTTCGGGCATCAGCGCTTCGCTCAGCATGTGGCTGGTGGCAAAGCCATCCATGGCATTGGCCACCGGAATCAGCGAGAGGGACGCCACGCGGTAGGAGATGGCGGCAAGATCGGCGGCCTCCTGCGGGTTCGCGCCAAAAAGAATCGTATAGCCGGATGACAGCAGCGCATAGACGTCGTCATGCCCAGCCATCACGTTGAGCGAATGTTTGGATACGACACGCGCCGCGACCTGCAGCACAAAGCCGCCGACCTTCTTGCCAACGGTGACGTAATGCGATTCAAGCGCGTACAGGATGCCCTGGCTTGATGATGCGTTCGAAATGAACTGGCCGCCCGTCAGCGCCGCGCCAAGGGCGCCACTCTGCGCCGAGTGCTCGCCTTCCGGCCCGAAGAAGAACGGGTGCTTGCCCCAGACATTGACGCCGCCCTCGGCGCGGAACGCCTCGTAGATTTCGGCGATTTCAGTCGACGGCGTGATCGGGTATCCGATGACGCCGCCGCAGACCTGGTTCATGACATGGGCGACTGCGCCATTGCCGTGGATGACGCTGGGGATGCCGGGGAATTTCGGTGTCTTGGGTTTCATTGTGCGGTGTCCGTGAGTTTGTCGGTTGATCTCAAGGCCCACCCTGGATGAACGCACAGCCAGTTCGAACGCATTGCGACGACCGGCGGATAAGCGCTTTCACATCCACCCCAAATGGGCAGGCGGGAGGTTATGACCCCTCGCCCATTGCTCGGCAAATAGTAGCACTGGCCAGTTGCCATAACGACCATCAAACTCCCGATTTCTTGCCCAAGATCAAGGTCTGGAGCGATGACGGACAAGAACTTGCCTACATGCTCTTGAACAAGCCGGCGAAACTGCGGCTGACTTCCAGCTTTTCCGGATGGCCGCGCACGCTCACCAATTGGCGCCCGCGTTCATCGCGACTGACACCCGCAATCGCCTTGATATTGACCAGGGTCGAGCGGTGGATCTGCCAGAACAGGTTCATGTCGATTTCCTCCACCAGTTCCTTGATCGGCTTGCGGATCAGCGCTTCCATGCTGGCGGTCTGAACTCGCGTGTATTTTTCGTCGGAAATGAAAAACAGGATCTCTTCGAGTGGAATCATTTGAATCGCCTGGCGCACCGTGGCCTGGATCCACCGCAGTTTGGGCGGCTGCTGCGGATTGATCTGCGCCGCCAGTTGCTGCAGCAACTGCTGCATCTGCGGCGTGTGCGCCGCCAACGGCGCATCGGTCGGCCCGCCAGCGTCATCACCACCTGCGCTGTGATGAGCGCGACCAGTCATGCGCTGGCGCACGCGCTCTACCGTCAGCTTCAGCCGCTCACGCTCGGCCGGTTTGAGCACGTAGTCGACCACGCCCTGCTCAAAGGCCTGCACCGCGTACTGGTCGTAGGCCGTGATGAAGACGATCTCGCAACCGGGCCAGCCAGCGGCCTCTTCGAAGGTCGGCAACTGGGCAATCTGGCGCGCCGCATCGACCCCAGTCAGCACCGGCATGCGGATGTCGAGAAACACCACATCCGGATGATGCTGCGCGGTCAGGGCCACGGCTTCCTCGCCATTGCGGGCTTCGGCCACAATCTCTAGGTCAGGCCAGACCTCGCGCAAACGAGCGCGCAACTGCTCACGCATCAGGCGTTCATCGTCAGCGATCAGGGCAGTGGGCATCTCAGGCCTCCGTACTGGGGCGCGCCACATAGGGCACGGTGATGGTGACCGAGCTGCCGCCGCCGGGGGTTTCTGTCACTACCAGGCTGCCCTTGTCACCGTACAACAAGGCCAGCCGTTCCCGGATATTACTCAAACCGATGCCAGTGCCAGCAGTGGCCGATTTGCCGAAACCGAGTCCAGTATCGGCCACCGTCACAGCCAGCTTGCCGTGCATGACTTCGGCACTCACGCGCAGCAGGCCGCCGTCGGCTTTCGGCTCAAGCCCGTGCTTGATGGCGTTTTCCACGAGGCTTTGCAGCATCATGGGTGGGAACTCGGCCGACAGCAGACCATCGGCCACGTTGATTTCAGTCTGCAGACGCTCTTCCATGCGCACCTTGAGGATTTCCAGGTAGGGGCGGATAACGGCCAGTTCACGCCCGAGATCACGCGTGCCCTGGGCATTGGCCTCGCGCATCGTGGGCATGGTGGCGCGCAGCAGGGCAATCAGGTTTCTTTGCATCTTGCCGGCGCGGGCCGGATCGGTTTCGATCAAGTGTTCAATGCTGGCCAGTGTGTTGAACAAAAAGTGCGGCTCGACCTGAGCCTGCATGGCGGCCATGCGCGCCTCCACCACCTGGCGCTTGAGGGACTCCGCTTCGGCCACTTCGGTCGCCTGCGCTGCCTTTGCTTCCGCCTGGACCTTGCCTTTGTAGCTGAGTTTGATGATGATGGAAAACAGGATGAACCACATCGTCAAGGGCATCAGGGGCTCGCCAATCTTGTGCCGGATCACGCGCGGACGCTGCGCATCGGCGGCATCCTGCGCCTCCTGGCGTGCCTCCTCCAGGGCGTCCAGCAGTTCGCGGCGCGCTTCCTCAACGGCCTCTTTGACCGCCGGCGCGTCGGCACCCGGCGGCAGCTTGATTGTTACCTCCGGCACCGCCGGCGTCGCATCGGCCGAGGTCGCTGCCGAAGCGGCCGACGCCGCTGGCGCCGGCGGCGCGCTGCGGGTGCTGATGTGCACGCCACCCTCGTCAATCGAGATGTCAACGCCATCGGGGGAACTCTTGCGCTGCACAGCGGGCTTCGGTTGTGCTCGCGTCTTGCTGGCATGCGTACTGGTAGCGGCATCGCTCAAGGTCTCGGTATACGTCCAGCTAAGGGGCGGTATATCGTGAAGAAAGCCCATGCCAGCAATCAGCAACAGTGAGTAACCCAAAAAACGCCACCATGAGATGCTGACCAGCCAGCCCGCATAGGCGTGATACGTTTTCAGGGCGGTGCCCGAGACGCGACTCCATCGGCTATCAGCGCCCTGCTTGCTTGCGTCATTGCTCATATCGGCTTTCGATGTTGCGGAAGGTTCCATGGCGCTACTGTACGCAATCACCCGGTTCGACTGCCAGCCACAAACGACGCGCTGCAGTGCCATCGGACAGACTGCATCCATTGGGGACGGGCCGGGCTGGACCTTGGTGGGCCAACGCACCGACAGCGACCGAACGCTGGGTTACCTTCGCTGCAGTCGTGACGCAATGACTGCAGGTGTCACTACATTGAAGAACACCTGCAGGTTGATCGCGAATGCGGCTTACACGGCGCAGGCCTGATCTGCCAGCGCTGATCCTGTCGCCAGAAACTGATCAATTCTGGGCAAGTTCGCACCACAGGGTGAATCTGCCCGTCAGTCCATTCAAAGGAATCATCATGAAATATTCAAAACTGCTTTTGGCCGCAGCTGTCTCAACTGCCCTGGCGGGTTGCATCTCGGCGCCAGCGGGTCCGGCCGGCCCTCAGGGTGACACCGGATACACCGGCGCCACGGGACGCACCGGTGCCACAGGAAACACCGGCAATACCGGCGCCACCGGTTATACCGGCGCAACTGGCAACACCGGTGCCACGGGCTATACGGGCGCAACCGGCGGCACGGGTGCAACGGGTGACACCGGCGCGACCGGCTACACCGGCGCCACCGGCGATACCGGCAGCACAGGCGCTACCGGGCGTACCGGCGCCAAGGGCTCCACCACGGGCGATACAGTGATTGTTGTTCCGGCGCGTTAACGCCTCGCGCAGCGAATCCATTGCCACGGTAATGGATTCGCCGCAGCCGGTTCGCGCACCCGATGCAAACAAAAATACAATGCCCTGAGTGCCGCCGCGTGGCGCACACCGATCAGGAGCATTCGTCATGCAGCATCGTCTCTCCCATAGCTTCCGGCTCTTGCTGTGTTTGGCGCTGCCGGGTTGCGCTGGCTATGCGCCACCTGCGACACTGATCGGAATGGAGCGTGCAGCGGTGATCGCGCAGATGGGGCAACCGGACCGGGAACGGTCTCTCGGCGACCGCAGCCGACTGGAGTTTCCACGCGGACCTTACGGCCGGCATACCTGGTTTGTTTATTTCGATGGCGCCGGGCGGGCCAACCGCGCCGAGCAGGTCCTGACGGTCGAAAATTTCACACGCATCAACGCCGGCATGGCGCAGGACGAGGTACTGGTGCTGCTGGGGCGCCCCGGCGAAGTGCAATTGCTGGGTCGCTCACGCGGCATGGTATGGAGCTACCGCTACGAAAACAACGACTGCCGCTGGTTCCAGGTCGAACTCTCACTTGAGCACGAGGTACGCTCGGCCGGCTACGGCGAGCCACCCGAATGCCAACACATCGGTGATCGCTCTGACTGATCGTTGTTAAGGAAACGCGGATTTATTCGATGAATTTCCCAACCTGCACAGGGACTCAGACGTTATGGTGGGGTAGCCACCACAACACCGAACCGACATGAATCCAACACTGCAGACCCAAGTCAGTTTTGCCCAGGCCGAGTACGAGAAGAAGAAAAAGCGCACGCGCCGCGAAGTG
>CAIXNB010000195.1 GCA_903920695.1 uncultured beta proteobacterium | reverse complement strand
GGCGAGCAGCAGATGCTGACGGTGGCCCGCACGCTGATGGGCAACCCGTATCTGGTTTTACTTGATGAGCCCTCCGAGGGCGTGGCACCGGTGATTGTGGAGCAGATGGCCCACATGATCCTGGCGCTCAAGGCGCAAGGCGTGAGTATTCTGCTGTCCGAACAGAATATGCATTTTGCCGAGTTGGTCTCCGATCGGGCCTATGTGCTTGAGAAGGGGCAGATTCGTTATCAGGCGACCATGAAGGAACTCTCGCACAACGACGAGGTGCGACGCGCCTATCTGAGTGTCTGAGGGCTCATTCATGGCATAAATTTTCATTCCACCCAACCAGGAGCATCATCATGCACAGTACGCAACGTAGAACCCTTTTGAAATCGGCAACCGTAGGCCTCATGGGCGGCCTCGGTCTGGGCCTGACCGGCAGCGTGCTGGCCGCAGGAAAAATCAAGCCCGCGTCCAATGCTGCACTGATCGTGGTCGATGTGCAGAATTGTTTTGTCGACGGCGGCACCCTGCCCGTCAGCAAGGGCGCCGAGGTGGTGCCAGTCATCAACAAGCTCGCCGGCGTCTTCGAGAACATCGTCGTCACGCAGGACTGGCATACCCAGAGTCACGCCTCTTTTGCCACCAGCTACCCCGGCAAGAAGGTCTTCGAGACCACCAAGCTCTCTTACGGCACGCAGGTGCTGTGGCCCGACCATTGCGTGCAGGGCACGGACGATGCGGCGCTGCACAAGGACCTGAAACTGCCGACGGCGCAGATCATCGTGCGCAAGGGTTATCACAAGAACATCGACAGCTACTCCGCCTTTCAGGAGGCCGACCACAAGACCGCCACCGGCTTGGCCGGCTACCTCAAGCAGCGCGGCATCAAGACCGTGTTTGTGACCGGTCTGGCAACTGATTTCTGCGTCGCCTGGACCGCGATGGACGCGCGCACGCTGGGCTTTGAGGTCTATGTGATCGAGGATGCAACGCGGGGCATCGACCTCAATGGTTCGCTGGCAGCGGCCTGGAAGCAGATGACGGCCAAGGGCGTCAAGCGCATCCAGTCGGCTGATTTCGAACTGGCCTGAATCGGCCCGAGCGCCATCGCGCAGCGCGATGGCGCTCCCGGTGTTTCCTCATGTTGGACAGGAGCGATAAATGAAACTGACCGCCGCCGTCGTCCAGACGGCATCCGTATTGCTCGATACGCCCGCCACCGTGGAGCGCGCGCTGGGCCTGATGAAGGAAGCGGCGGCGCAAGGCGCGCAGGTGCTGGTCTTCCCCGAGGCCTTCATCGGCGGCTATCCGAAGGGCGCGGACTTTCACATCTACCTCGGCGCCCGCACCGCGCAAGGCCGGGCCGAGTTCAAGCTTTATTTCGATGCCGCCGTCACGGTCGATGGGCCCGAGATCGCTCGCCTGGCCAGCGCGGCGCTGGAACACAAGCTCTACGTCTGCGTCGGCATCATCGAGCGCGATGGCGGCACGCTGCATTGCACGGCGGTCTACCTCGGCCCGGATGGGCGCGTCCTGGGCAAGCACCGCAAACTGATGCCCACCGCGCTGGAGCGTTTGATCTGGGGCTTTGGCGACGGCTCAACGCTGAAGGCGGTGGACACACCCTACGGCAAGATGGGCGCCGTGATCTGCTGGGAGAACTACATGCCGGCACTGCGCATGGCCATGTACCAGCAACGCGTTGCCCTGTACTGCGCGCCAACGGCCGAT
Organism: uncultured beta proteobacterium; assembly: GCA_903920695.1. Classification (GTDB taxonomy): domain Bacteria; phylum Pseudomonadota; class Gammaproteobacteria; order Burkholderiales; family Burkholderiaceae_C; genus Rhodoferax. The sequence goes on along the minus strand of CAIXNB010000195.1, from coordinate 20,124 downwards.
GACCGCGATACCTGGATCGGCACGCTGCAGCACATCGCGCTGGAGGGGCGCTGCTTCGTGCTGTCGGCCTGCCAGCACCTGCGGCGTTCGGACTTCCCCTCGGAGCGCATGAACAACCGCCTGCCCGAGGCACCTGAGACGGTCTTGATGCGCGGCGGCAGCGCCATCATCGACCCGATGGGCCGCATCCTGGCCGGACCGGTGCGCGACGCCGACGCCCTGCTCACCGCGGAACTCGACCTCGACACGATTCCCATGGCGCAGCTCGATTTCGACGTCGTCGGCCACTACGCGCGAGCCGATGTGTTCTCACTCCAAGTCAACACGGCGGTGCAGTCGGCGGTTTCATTTGTGCCTAAGCTGGAGCCCTGAACGCGAGACGCAAAGCGCCCTCAGGCGATCAGCGCCAGCGCGGCGAAATCGCCGACACGCTGACCCAGGCCGGCGCTCACCAGTTCGCTGCCGCCGGTCAGGGCCACGAGCTTGCCGTGAATCTGGGCGCGCAGCTTGGGCAGCAGCAGTTCACGGTGATGCCAGAAGACGCTGCCGCCGATGCTGATGCGCTGCAGGTCGAGCGTCACGATCAGGTTGTAGAGGGCGCGGCCCATGATGCGGCAGAGCTCGTCGATCAGCGTGAGAGCGCGAGCATCACCCGCCGCAGCGGCGGCAAAAAGGGCGGCCGCATCGGCGTAGCCCAAATGACCAAAGCGCCGCGCGATGGCGTTGCCCGCAACCAGTGCTTCGACGTCGCCGACATTGCCGCAGCCGCACAGGGCATCCATGTTGTCGCTGACAAACAGATGGCCGGCATGGCCGGCGTTGCCGTTTTTTCCGTGCAGGATGTGGCCGTCGACGCACAGGCCGACGCCAATGCCAGTGCTCCAGGTCACATAGGCGCAGTCGGCCAGCGCCTGCCCGTTTTCCTGCAGCGCACCCCAGCGGCGCTCGGCGGCGAGCGCCGCGACGGCGTCGTTCTCGACCCGCACCTTGGGCCAGCGCTGGCGCAGCGGTGCCTCCAGCAAGGCCGTCGTCCAGTCATTGGGCAGGCCGCGCGCCGGGCCGGCCATGCCGCCGCAGATATTGGGCGCTGCCAGTTCGACGCAGCCCTCGCGCATGAGGAACGGACCGCAGGACGACACGCCGACGGCGGACAGCGTTTCGGGCTGGACGCCGGCGCTCTGGCAGCTTTGCTCAACCAGCCGGATGATTTGCCGCGCCAGCGCGTCATGCTGGCCTTCCTTTGCAGTCGGCTCAAGCAGGCGACCGAGCACACCGCGCGCATTGACCAGGCTGACCGCCACCTTGGTGCCGCCGACGTCGACACAGGCTACTGGTGCGGCCGTGCTTGGCAGATGGAAACCGTGGGGTAGGGCGTAATCGTTCATGGTGATGGGCTGGCTTAGAGCTTGAGTTCGAGCCGCACCTGCAGGCTGGGCCAGGACGGTGACGTGCTGGTCACGCTTTCGCGTATTGCCTGGCCGCTGGGGTTGACCGAATCGAGCGTGTTGTTCGTCACATAGTCGCGCGCCGCCAGGTTGCTCAGTGAAATGCGCAACTGGGTGTTCGGGTTGAGTGTCCACAGCGCAAAGGCGTCGAGCACCAGCTTGGCGCCTTGCTCGATGTGCTGGTCATTGCTCAGGCGCGTCGTGTAGCCGGGCGTCCAGTTCAGGTTGCCGCCAAAACTCCAGGGCAGGTCGCGCAAGCGGTAGTCGGCGCCCAGGTTGGCTGTGGCATCGGGCTGCTGCGACAGGCGGTTATCGGGCGCCGGCACGCCTTGCACGCGCGAGGCAAACAGGCTGAGGTTGCTGCGCACGTCGATGCGCGGCGCGTCCAACCAGAGGTCGCTGGCGCGGAACTTGGCTTCGAGTTCGATGCCCTGGGTGATGGCGTCGCCGACGTTCTGCATGCGCGCCACCCAGCGCGGCACATCGGCCCAGGACACGGCCTCCAGCGTCGTCTGGCTGCGCATCAGGTTGCTGATGTGGCGGTAGAACAGATTGGCGCTGAGCATGCCGCTGCCCGGCAGGTAGCGCTCCATGGCGATGTCCAGGCCGCTGGCCAGTTCCGGCAGAAGGGTTGGGTTGCCGGCGCGGTCCGGGTGGATCTCCTCATTGGCGCCGCGTCCCGGGAACATGCTGTTGATGCTCGGGCGCGCAATCAGGTCCTGCAGATTGGGCGATCGATAGCTGCGCGTCAGGCTGGCGCGAATCTGGTCCTGCCCCTTGTCATCGAGTTTCCAGACCGCGTGCAGCAAGGGTGTCAGCACGCTGCTGCGGTTCGACACGTCGGGCGTGCCGGCAGACGGCGTGCCCTGGGTTGCGATGCCTTCCCAGCGCAGACCGGCGTGCGCCGCGAAGCGCGGCGTGATCGACCATTCGTCCTGCGCGAACAGCGCGGCGCGCAGGGTCGAGGCCGACAGGTTGCCGTCGAACTCGGTCAGCGGCGACTGGCCGTCCTGCAGCACGCTGGCGACCTCGGTGCGCCGATTGGTCTGCAACTCGATGCCGCTGACCAGGCTGTGCGCGTCGGCCAGGGTCTTGGTCAGTTTGGCGTTGAGACTGAAGTTGAGGTCGTGCTGGTTCGACTGAATGTCGGAAATCCCCATAGAGGGCGCGGCGCCGCCGAAGTTCTGGCGCAGCGCGGCGTTGTCCCAGTCGTTCTGACTCAGGTTGGCCCGCACCAGCCAGTTGCCGCCGTCCTGTAGCCGGTGCGTCCACTGGCTGCCCAGGCGCAGGCTGGTGAAGCGGCTGCTGCCCGAGCCCACGCTGCTGTCGTAAGGCGTGATGCCGCCGCTTTGCCGCAGGGTCGAACTGCTGGTACTGCTGCCTTCGGAATGCACGAGCATGGGCGTCAGCACCAGCACGTCACCACTCTCGCCGCGCCACTGCAGGCGTGCGTTGGCCTGCATGCCGTTGCTCTGACCCGTGGACAGTGTGCGTTCGGTCTGGTCGATGACATCGCCAGTGACCAGATTCTCGGTCACGGTTTCGCTCACGCTGTCGTTCTTGCGTGCGTGGTGCTGGGCCGACATCGAGAGGTTGTAGGTCCAGGGTCCGGCCGTGTCGTTGCGGGTCCAGGAAAAGCCCGGTTGCGTATTGCCGTTTTCGAAGCTGGCGCCGATGCGCAGGTCGTTGAGCTTTTTGCTATAGCCGCCGCGCGTGATGATGTTGATGGTGCCGGCAATGGCACGCGCGCCGGTCTCGGCCGTTGGTGCGCGCAGGATTTCGATGCGCTCGACCTGCTCTGGCGAGAGTTCATCGAGCGAAAAGCCGCGCGGCGCAGGCTCGCCGTCGATCAGGATCTGCGTGTAGCCGCCACCCAGACCGCGCATGCGCGGCGCGCCGCCGCGACCCGGTCGCCCAGGCATCGTGACACCCGGCAGGCGCTTGAGCAATTCACCCATGGTGCTGTCGCCAAAGCGCTCGATCTCATCGCGCCCGACGATGATCTTGCTGGCGGTCGACTGGCGTCGGTCCTCGGTTTCATTGACAGCGGCGCCGATGACGGTGACCGGCTTGAGTTCGCCGGCGCTGCGGCGTGGTGGGGGCGGCTTGGTCGGGGGCGCGACCTCGGTCTTGGCCGGCTCCGCGCTTGCGGCTGGATCAGAGGGTTTGTCCTGGGCCTGAAGCAGCGGCGGGCAGGCAAAAAGCAAAAAGCCCAGCAGGGCGCTGGGCAGGGGTCGCATCGGACGGGTCAGGCGGCGGAATTTAGCGAGCATGGTGCCAATTATCGGGCGGCTTGGTAAAGCCGCTCTGGAATCAGCCGGTGGCCACTGGGCGGACCGGCAGGTACAGATCCGTCACTGCGTCATTGCCGGTCGGATTGTCGTCATCGACCAAGTAGCTCTCGAATGGCGGCAAGCGCTGATCCGGTTGAATTTTTTCAGCCACCATGCGCTGCATGGCGTAAAACCACGCGATTTCAAGCGCTGCACGATGGCCCTTGAGGCGCACCACGTAGGCGCGGTGTGTCGCCAGTTCGCGCACCGGCAAGGCATTGAAATCGTTCGGCGTGGCCACCGGTATGCCGATGTGGCAACTCGTGGTTCTCAATTTGATGTTGGTCTTGAAGTAGATCGCCAGCGGCGAGCCGGCGGCGGGAACGCCGGCTGTGGCCAATTGCTGTCGCAGTTCGGCTGTGACGTCGTGTACGGCCTGCGGCAGACCGTTGATGGCCCCTTGGTAATGGCGGTAGACATAGCGCATGGCAGGGACATCACGCACGCCCAGATGTTTGATCTCATAGCGCGCTGCATTCGCGGGCTCCAGCAAACTGGCGATCTGGTCCAGCGCATGGCGGCAATCGAGCGTCAGTGAGCCCTTGACGGTGGTTGCAAAGGCGCGCATGGAGAATGCAACGCGGCCACGAATTGCCCAGGTGACCCGGGTCTTGCCAGCCTGATTCTCAAAAGTCCAGTGGCTCCGACCGGAAACCGTGAACGGATGGCGCAGGCGCAGAAGCTGTTCGATGCGTTCGCTCGCTTGCAGGCGCAGCTGTTCAATCGTTCCGCTCCCCATCGTCGCACTGTCCCAGGCACAACGGCTGCCCTTGCCGTTGGCGTTGCCGGAGAACGTTAAGGCAGTGCCCGACTCCGGCGACAACCAGGGGTTCCATTGCGACCACTTATGAAAATCGGCGACCATTGCATAAACCGCTTCAACCGGCGCGTCGATTAGCCGGGTTTGTTCGAATCGCACGCGACCGCTGTAGCGGCCCATGTAGACCAGCACGGCAACTACGCAAAAGATAAAAACGAAGATCAGTGTGGAGAGCATTCTTGCATCGATAAAAAAGCCCGGCCAGAGCCGGGCTTTGGGTTTTGGACTGGCAGGCCGAACGGATTACAGCATGCCCAGCGCCCGCGGCAGCACCAGCGTCAGCCACGGCCAGTAGGTGACGATCACCAGGAACACGAGCATGGTTCCCAACCACGGTAGCACCGCCTTGGTCAACTCCGTGATGCCCAGGCGCGAGATGCCGGAGGCCACGTAGAGGTTCAGGCCCACCGGCGGGTGGCATAGGCCGACCTCCATGTTGACGTCGATCAGGATGCCGAAGTGCACCGGGTTGATGCCCAATTGCATGGCGGCTGGGAAGAAGATAGGCGCCATGATCAGGATGATCGACGAAGGCTCCATGAAGTTACCGGCGGCCAGCAAAATCAGGTTGACGACAAACAGGAAACCGGTTTGCCCCAGGTGCATGCTCAGGATCCAGTCGGCCAGGCGGTGCGGCAGATTTTCGTTGGCAAGCACGAAAGAGAACAGCGCTGCATTGGTGATGATGTAGAGCAGCATGGCCGACATGTTGGCCGAGTCGCGCAACACCTTGGGCACGTCCTTCATGCCCATGTCCTTGTAGACAAAGATCGAGACGAAGAAGGAGTACACCGCCGCCATCGCCGCCGCTTCAGTTGCCGTGAAGATGCCCGAGTAGATGCCGCCGACGATGATCACGACCAGCATCAGTCCCCACACGCTTTCTTTGAAGAACTTGAGGCGCTCCATCCAGGTGGCCTTCTTCATGCGCGGGTAGTTGTTCTTCTTGGCGATATACCAGGTCACAACGCCGAGCATCAAGGCCAGCATGATGCCGGGCAGCAGACCGGCGACGAACAGCGCGCCGATGGAGGTGTTGGTCGAGATCGCATAGATCACCTTCGGAATGCTGGGCAGCATCAGGATGCCGAGCGAACCGGCCGTGATCATGACGCCGGCACCAAAGGCCATTGGGTAGCCATGCGCCACCATCGCGGGCAGCACGATCGAGCCAATCGCCACCACGGTGGCCACGCTGGAGCCGCAGACCAGGGCGAACATGGCGCAAGCCAGAATCGAAGCCAGGGCCAAGCCGCCATGCATGTGCCCGACCACGGAGGTGGCAAAGTTGATCATGCGCCGCGCCACGCCGCCGTGGGTCAGGAAGTTGCCGGCTAGGATGAAGAAGGGAATCGCCATGATTTCCCATTTCTCGATGCCGGTAAACAGCTTGAGCGCCACCGCTTCCAGCGGAACCTGCGTGAAGGTCAGGATAAAGGTCAGTACCGTCAGACCGAGCGAGATCGAGATCGGCATGCCCGTGAGCATGAGCGCGATCAGGAGTCCAAAAAGGATGGAAGCATTCATGGCTTGTTGCCTCCGTCCTTGGGATGGTTCTTGGTCCATTCCTTGTCACCCTGGCCCAAGTGGACATGGGTGATTTCCTCGCCCTCGGCCAGCACTTCGCCTACCAGAGCCCCTGCGTCCTCGACCCCTTCGACATGGGCATGGTCGTGGTGCGGCAGTTCACCCGTTTTCGCAAACGTCCAGGCCACCTGCAGGAAGCGAAATGACATCAGCGATGAGCCCAAGGGAATGGCGCAGTACACCATCCAGGTTGGCCACTCCAGATCCGGCGTGGTCGGTCCTTCGGGAATGTCGCCGAAATCCATGCCGACCCATTTCAGGATGTCGTGGTGGCCTCCGTTTTCCCACACAAAGTGGGCGCCGAGGTAGCCGATGGAACCGGTGAACAGCGCGCCCGCCAGCAGGGCAAACAGCACAAACCTGGCCCGGGTTTTTTCTTCCAGGCGGTTGACCACCACATCAACGCCGACGTGGATGCCGGTGCGCACGCCATAGGCAGCGCCGAACTTGGCCATCCAGACGAACATGATGATGCACAGCTCCTGCGCCCAACTCAGGTTGAGCGAGAGCATCCAGTCCTGAAGGTAGGGAATCGGTGCACTGGCGAGGTAGCGATGCAGCACGGAAATAAAGATCAGCAGCGTCGCTCCGCCCATGAGGAAGGAGATGATCCATTCCTCCAGGTGGTCAAGCAATTTCATGGGTGGTACTCCTGGCGATTTGCCGGTTACAGCTTCTTGGGATCGAAGCCGGTTTCCTTGTAGATTGATTCCAGGAGATCCTTGCCGACGCGGTCGGCCATCTTGGCATGCACCGGCACCAGCACCTTCTTCAGCGCCATGCGCTCGTCCTTGGTCGGCGTGTAGACGGTGGTCTTGCCGGCCTTCTTCACGCCTTCGAGGGCGTCGTCGTTGTCCTTCTGGGCCACCTTGTTGGCCAGTGCCGTCGCTTCCTTCATGGCCTGCTCCAACTGACCGCGGATGTCAGGTGGCAAACCGTCCCAGAACTTCTTGTTGACGATCACGGCATAGCCGAGGTAGCCGTGTTCGGTCAGGGTCAGGTGCTTTTGCACCTCATGCATTTTCTGGCTGTACAGGTTGGAGATCGGATTCTCGGTGCCATCAACTACGCCAGTCTGCAGCGCTTGATAGACCTCGGAGAACGCCATCACCTGCGGGATGCCGGCCAAGGCGCGGATCTGCTCCTCCAGCACTTTGGACGATTGGATGCGGAATTTCTTGCCCTTGTAGTCGGCCACGTTCTTTAACGGCGAGTTGGCTGAGAACGACTTGAATCCATTGTCCCAATAGGCCAGACCCTTGACACCTTTGGGTTCCAGCTTGGCCAGCAGACTGGCGCCGACTGGTCCCTGCGTGACCTTGTGCAGCTCGGCCGTGTTGTCGAAGAGGAAAGGGAAGTCAAAGACCTCGAATTCCTTCACGCCCAGCGGCCCGAACTTGGCCAATGAAGGTGCCAGCATCTGCACGGCACCCATTTGCAGTGCCTCCATCTCTTCCTTGTCCTTGTAGAGTTGGCTGTTGGCGTAGACATCGACCTTTACCTTGCCCTTGGTCAGTTCGCCGGCGCGCTTGGCAAAGAACTCGGACGCCTGGCCTTTGGGTGTATCGGTGGCCACCACGTGACTGAACTTGATGACGATCTGCGCATTGGCACTTAGGCCCAGTGCCAACAAGAGGCCCGCAACTAAACATTTGATTTTCATAATGGTCTCCAAAACGAGGGGTTGTCGATCTGACAACCGGAGGTTAGAGACTTATGCGCAACGCGGCAACTGTGGCCTTCAACAGCTAGGGTTAACCCTGTTAACTTTGCTTCAAAGCATCGCGCATGGCGTCCATCCAGGACAGGCCGATGCGGCTGGCCAGTGCCGCGTGCACCGGCTCGACAGTCTGGCGCAGGCGCGCGCGCTGCGTCTCGTTCAAAGTATGAATGCGGGTTGTGCCGGCCTGACGCAGGGCCGCAAGGGCCTTGTCGTTTTGCGCGTCGGCGATGGCATTGCCGTAGTCCAGCGCTTCGCGCAGGGCTTGCGCCAGCAGCGCGCTGTCGGCGCTGGCAAGGCTTTGCCAGAAGCGCTGGTTCACCACCACCGCATAACCAAGGTAACCGTGCTCGGTCAGGCTCAGGTCGGTCTGCACCTCGTGCATGCCCTGGGTCCAGAAATTCGAGATCGGGTTCTCGGTGCCATCGACGACACCGGCTTCCAGCGCGCGCCTGGTTTCGCTGAAAGCCAGTGTCACCGGCTGCGCGCCCAGGGCGCGCATCTGCGCTGCGATCACGCGCGATGCCTGCACGCGCATGCGCAGACCGGCGAAATCCGCCGGCGCCAGCAACGGCCGGTTTGCGCTCATCTGTTTGAAACCGTTGTCGAAGAAGCCCAACCCGGTCAGTCCCTGGCGGCTCAGGCGTTGCAGCAGTCGCTGGCCCAGCGCACCCTGCGTGATGCGCCGCACATCGGCGACTTTGCCAAACAAAAATGGCAGGTCGAACAGTTCGAATTCCGGAAAACCGATTCGGCCGAACTTGGACAGCGATGGCGCCAGCATGTCCACCGCGCCAAGTTGCAGCGCTTGAATTTCGTCGTGATCGCCGTAGAGCTGGCCGTCCGGGTAGACCAGCACACGGATGCGTTCACCCGAGCGTTGTTCGACCAGTGTCTTGAAGCGCAACGCGGCCAGCCCCTTCGGCGTCTCCTCGGCCACGACATGGGAAAAGCGCAGCGTGACCTGCTGGCCCGACGCCGCCAGGGCCGACCGGCTGACGACCGAGGCGGCCAGTGTGCAAGCTGCTGCGCCGCGCAGGCATTGGCGGCGACGCAGGGGGGCAGACAGGGCAGGCGCTGACATGCTGGCTATTATGCGGGGGTATCCGAATCACCATGTTTGATACCAAACCCGCCGACCAGTCGCTCGACTTCGCGCTGCTGCAGCAGACGATGCCGAGTCACGCCAGCCGCAATCGGCGCGCGCTGTTCTGGTTGCTGGGTCTCTTGTTGCTGCTGCTGGCATCGGTGGTGGCGCTGGTGCTCTACCTCAACACCTTCGAGGCCGACGAGGAAGCGCGCAGCCGCGCCGCCGACGCGCAGTGGTTGGAACAAGGCGTGCAGTTTCACTTCCGGCGGCTTGAAGACGACCTGCTGCTGCTGGCGCGGCAAGCTGCGCGCGGCGCCGACCCAGGCGTTGTCGCACCCTTGCAGGGTGGCTTGTTGTGGCGCGCGCCAAGTGTCGTGCTCGCGCATGGTTGGCTGGCGGCGGGTCCGGGTTCGGATGAGGCGCGCGGCCCGGAGCGCTGGCAGCAGGACTGGTCGGCACAGGCCGCCAACGCCCAGGCCATGGACACCATGCAGGCCACCACACGCGGCCTGCGCCGTTCTGCGTATGCCGGTTTGATGCAAGACAGCCATGGCGCGTTGACCGATGTGGTCTGGCTGGCGGTACCGTTTTTTGACCGTGGCCAGTTTGTCGGTAATTACCTGGCTGCCCTGTCGCTGGAGCGCGCGACGGCCGCTCTGGTGCCGACCTGGTTTATGCAAAACCACCGGGTTCATCTGGTGACCGATGCGTTGAACGGGCCAGTCGACAACAGCGTCGACAGCAAGCTCTTTCGCGCCGCTATGAATCTGCCGGGTACTGATCTGTTTCTGGCTGTGACACCGTTTGACGTGCCAGCGGCCACTGTGCCGCGCATCTTCTTTCTGGTGGCGCTGCTGTTTCTGTCGGGCATGCTGGTCAGTCTGTGGGCCTTGCGGCGCGACTTTGTCAAACGCCAGCAGGTGCAGGCGCTGTTCCAGGCCCAGGTGGCGCTGCGCACAGCGATGGAGAACTCGGTCACCACGGGGCTGCGCGCCTGGGACCGCCAGGGCAAGATCCTGTATGTCAATGAGTCTTTCTGCAAGATGGTCGGCTACAAGGCGGCCGAACTGGTGGGGCAGTCGACGCCGCTGCCCTACTGGCCGGCGGACCAGGCCGATGAACTCAACTTGGTGCACCGCGGCATCATCGAGCAGGGCACGCACGAGGACGGCGTCGAGGTTCAGTTCCAGCACCGCGACGGCCATCTGCTCGACGTGCTGATTCATGAGGCGCCGCTGACCACGGCCAGCGGCGAGCAGGTTGGCTGGATGAGTTCGGTGCTCGACATCAGTGAGCGCAAGCGTTCCGAACGCATGGCGGCGCGCCAGCAGGAACGGCTGCAGGCCTCGGGCCGATTGGTGGCGGTGGGCGAGGTCGCTTCGACGCTGGCGCATGAGCTCAACCAACCGCTGGGCGCGCTCAGCAGCTTTGCCAATGGTTTGATGAACCGGCTGCGCAGTGGGCGCATTTCCTTGCAGGAGGTGATGCCGGTGGTCGAGCGCATGGAGCGGCTCGCGGACAAGGCCGGGCACATCATCAAGCGCGTCAACGCGTTTGCACGGCGCCGGGAAATGTCACGCGAGCAGCTTGATCTGGCGGCTTTTCTGCGCCGCACGCTGCTGCAACACCAGACCCAGCGCGAGGTCAGTCTGGAACTCTTTCTGGGTCCAGGTCCGGTGTGGGTTGAGGCCGACGCCTTGCTGCTTGAACATGCGGTGCAAAACGTGGTTGCCAATGCGCTGCACTGGGCGTCACAGACTGGCACAGCGGGGCGCGTGCAGGTACGCATCGAAATCGCCGAAGGCATGGCGGGCATCGTGGTGTCAGATACCGGACCGGGTGTGGATGATGAGCACAAGGAGCAAATTTTTGGCGCCTTCGTCAGCGCCTCGGCCGACGGCATGGGCATGGGTTTGGCGATTTGCCGCTCAGTGCTCGAAGCCCATCACGGCCGCATCGACGTGGAACGCGACGGCGGTCTCGGTGGCGCCCGCTTCACGCTTTGGCTACCTCTGTCGGAAACCGATGCAGGCGCCGCTGCAGAGCAGGACAATAGCGCATGACCCCTGCAATTCATATCGTTGACGACGACGCCGATTTTCGCGAGGGCCTGGCTTGGCTGTTCGACTCGCGCGGGCACCAGGCGCAGACCTGGGCTGGCGGCGATGTTTTTCTGGAAGGCTTGCGCGCGCGCCTGCCCTATTGGGGGCCGGCTGTGGTGCTGCTCGACATCCGCATGGAGCCACTCTCGGGTCTGGCGACTTTCGAAGAACTCAAGGCGCTGGGCTGCCCCTGGCCGATCCTGTTCCTGACCGGCCACGGCGACGTCAGCATGGCGGTGGCGGCGGTCAAGAACGGGGCCTGGGATTTTCTGGAAAAGCCGTTCCAGAACAATGTGCTGGTGGACAAGGTGGAGCAGGCATTGGCCGCTGCCGCCAACATCAGCGATGACCGGCGCCAGGCGCAGCGCCTGCGCCTGGCCTTGAACAGCCTGAGTCCGCGCGAACGCGAAGTGCTAGACGAGTTGCTCAAGGGCCATTACAACAAGACCATCGCCGACCACCTGGGCATTGCGCAGCGCACGGTGGAGTTTCACCGCGCCAACATCTTCAAGAAGATGGAAGTGACGTCGCCGATTGAGTTGGCGCACAAGCTCGGGCGCTATGAAGCCTAGGATTGTTGCCGCCACGGTCGCCCACTTCGTGTGGCTCTGGCGTCTACTGTGGCCGCACCATCTTGCAGTCCGTGCCTTGTGCCAGTTCATTGCCGCTGTAAGCGGCGTCGGTGCGAAAGCCGTAGTTGGTGCCTTCCCAGCCGACCTTGACCGCCTTGCCGTCCACCGGCGCAATCGTGTTGACCACCTGCGGCAGCAACAATTGGTGGTCCTCTGCGCGCATGCGCACCGGGCCCACTACCGAGTCAAAGTTCAGGTCTTCAAGGGCGCGGGCAATTTTGATCGTGTCAAGCGACTGGGCCTTGTTGATGGCGGCGGCCAGCAGCAGCGGCGTGAACTCGATGCGCGGCGCCAGAAACTCGGCTCCGGTCTTGCTTTTGTAGGCTTTGGCAAGGGCCTCAACCCGGGGTGAATCGGCCTGTCCCGGGTGCCACTCTGCGACCCAGGTCAAGCGTCCGATCTTGGCTTGGGAAACCGCCTGCACGGTGCCAGGGATGGAGCCGGCACTGTGGTTGAAATAACGCAGGTTGGCACCGGAATCACCGGCTGCCTTGAGCAGCAGCGTCATGTCCTGACCCCAGTTGCCCGTGATCAGGGTGTCGGCACCCGCGGCCTTGATCTTGGCGATGTAGGGTGCGAAATCCTTGACGCGGCCAATCGCGTGAAAATCCTCGCCGACAAACTTGATGTCGGGCCGTGCCAGCGCCACCATTTCCTTGCCGTAGGAAGCCCACTGACGGCCGTGTGCGTAATCCTGATTGAGCAAATAGACGTTCTTGATATCGGATTGCTTCTTGATGTAGTTGGACAAGGCCTTCATCTTCATCGCGGTATTGGCTTCGAGCTGGAAATGCCAGAAGTTGCAGCGTTTGCCGGTCAGGTCGGGGTCAATCGATGAATGGTTCAGCACGAGCACGGCTTTGTCCGGGTTGCGCTCGTTGAACTTGGACGTGGCGTCCACCAGCGCAGCCACCACCGATGAGCCGGAGCCGCCGGTGACGATGACGCGCGCGCCCTGGTCAATGGCCGCCTGCAGGGCGGTCTGGCTTTCCTGGGCTGAGAGTTTGCTGTCGAACTTCAGCAACTCCAGCTTGGTGCCCTTGAGCACGCCGCCCTTGGCATTGATCTCGCCGACGCCGAACTGGACATGGTTGAGCATGAGCTCGCCAACACTGGCAAAGGGGCCGCTCAAGGGGTCGATGTAGGCCAGCTTGAAGGTCTGCTGGGCCTGCGCCGTGCCTGCGAGCAGGCTTGCGGCCAGGGCCAAGGGCGTGAGCAACTGTTTCATCGATTTGTCCTTTTCGTTATGGAAGTGAGAGAAGCTTGACGCAGACCGATGACGCGCCACGCCAGCTTTGACAGCTCGCGCACCACGGCATCGGGTGGCAGGCGGCCGTCGGGCCGGTACCAGTTGTAGAGAAAGCCGGGCAGGCTGCAGGCCGCCTGCGCTGTGATGCGGGTCTCTGAAAAATCGAAATACCCCTCGGCGCGCCCCTGCTCGAGTAGCGCGCACAGGCGTTCGTAGAAATGGTTTGCCAGTTTCGTCTGCGCGGCCAGATATTCAGGACGGTAGACCTGCGGCTCGCGGTAGGCAAAGAAGGCGGCCGGGTAATGGTGGATGGTGACGCGGATCAGGCGTTCCAGCCCTTCAGTAACTTTGATGTGCGCCGGCCGCGCGTCTTCGGGCGCAAAGTCCATGCTGGTGAAGCAGTCGACCGCCGGAAGCCAGGACAGTGTTTCAAAAATCTCCTGCTTATCGCGGAAGTAGTAGTAGACAAAGGGCTTACTGACACCGAGCTCCCGCACGATCTGCGCCATCGTTGTGTTGGCGTAACCCTGGCTGGCGAACAGCTGCTGCGCCACCTTCAGGATGCGTTCGCGTTTCTCGTCGGTGCCGGCTGTGACGGCCCGTTGCCGGGTTTTCTTTTGCTGTGAAGGGGCGCTCATGTCGGGACTGTCACCTGTGCTCTACCAGTAGGTAGAATTATTCTACCCACTGGTATATATTGGGAGGCATCCGGACGGTTCCGGTATTACGGACTTACCCTGAAAGTGACGCCATGGAGACAAACAAAAAGCCGACAAACGGTGTGCCGCTGCACGAGTACCTGCGCCAGCATGCCCGCCAGCAACCGGCCAAGACCGCCTACCTCTGGTACGGCCACGCCATCAGCTACGCCGAGCTGGATCGTGCCAGCGATGCCTTTGCCGAGCGCCTGGCGGCGCTGGGGGTCGTTAAAGGCGATCCGGTGGCCCTGTTTTTGAACAACTGTCCGCAGTACGTGATGGCGCATTTCGCGATCCAGAAGCTTGGCGCCATTGTTTGTCCCTGTGGTCCGCTCAACAAAGAGCATGAGCTTCTTTACCAATTGGATGACTTGAAAGCACGCGTCATCATTGCGGCTGAGAACCTGCTGCCGGTGGTGGCGCAGGTGCGAGCCAAGACCGCGCTGGAGCACGTGTTCGCCGTGCGTTACTTTGACCTGTTGCCGGATCAGCCCAGCATCGACGTGCCGGCTGAACTGCTGGCCATGAAAAAAGCGGCCCAGCCTTTGCCCGCCGCTGTCGAAGACTTCCTGGCAGCGACCGAAGGCGACGCCAAGCCGCCACAGCCGACGCTGGCCATGGACGATGTGGCGCTGATGACCTATACCTCGGGCACGACGGGTTTGCCCAAAGGTGCCATGTTGAGTTATGGCAATGCGTTGTACAAATCGGCCGCTGCTGCCAACTGCAATGGCGTGACGCAAGATGACGTGCTTCTGTCAGTGGCGCCGCTGTACCACATCGCCGGCATGGTGATGGGCGTCAACGTCACCATCTTCACAGGCGCTACTTCGGTGCTGCTGTTCCGCTTTGATCCGCTGGCCGTGCTGCAGGCCATCGCGCGGCACCGCGTGAGCTGGTGGTACAGCATCGCACCGATGAACGTGTTTGCGATGCAGGTGCCTGGCGCAAAGGACTTTGATCTCTCCTGCCTGCGCATGAACCCGGTCACGAGTTTTGGCATCGTCTTCACCGAAGCCCTGGCCCAGCAGTGGCAGAGCCTGGCCGTCAACTGCAAATCATTCGAGGCCGCCTACGGGCTGAGTGAAACCCACACGGTGGACACCTACATGCCGTCCGATGCGATCCGCTGGGGCACGCAGGGCAAAGCGATTCCGGGCAACGAGATCCGCATCCTCGATCCCGATTCGGGTCGCGTCTGTGCCATCGGCGAGGTCGGCGAGATCGTGATGCGCAGCGCCGGCGTCTTCAAGGGTTACTGGAACAAGCCCGATGCCACGGCGAAGACGCTGCGCGACGGCTGGGTCTACACCGGCGACATGGGCAAGCTCGACGCCGATGGCTATTTGAACTTCATCGGGCGCTTCAAGGAGATGATCAAGGTCTCTGGCTACAGCGTGTTCCCGGAAGAAGTGGAGAGCATTCTGGTCAAGCACCCGGCGATTGCGCAGGCGGCGGTAATCGGCGTTCCCGACCCCGACAAGGGTGAAGTGGTGAAGGCCTTTGTTGTGATGAAGGCCGGCCAAAGTGTGAGCGCCGCCGACATCGTGGCCTGGTCACGCGACAACATGGCGACTTACAAGGCGCCGCGCGAGGTGGTGCTGATTGCCGCCCTGCCCACCACCGGTGCCGGCAAGGTGCTGCGCCGCATGCTGAAAGACGAAGGTTCCAAACAATGACTGAAATCCGTTCCCCGCTACAGGCGCAAATCGTCCAGTGGCATGTGCAGAGTGGCGCCAGCGTGCGCGCCGGTGATTTGCTGCTGGTGGTCGAAGCCATGAAGATGGAGCACGAACTGCGCGCCGAACACGACGGCGTGCTGGGCGAGTTGTTCTATGCCGATGGCGCGCTGGTGGCCGAAGGTGAGGTGCTGGCCACGCTGAAACTGGTCAGCCATAGCCAAGCCGATGCGCCGGCGAAGGTCCATGCCGCAGCCGCGCCAGTACCCGGCATTGCGGAACTGCGCGCCGACCTGCAGCGTGTGCGCGATCGCCATGCGCCAACGCTGGACGCCAATCGAGCCGAGGCCGTCGCCAAGCGCCACGCGCTGGGCCAGCGCACGGCGCGCGAGAACATCGCCGACCTGTGCGACGCCGACTCCTTTCTCGAATACGGCGCACTGGCGGTTGCGGCGCAGCGCACGCGCCGCGCGGAAGAAGACCTGATCAAGAACACGCCGGCTGACGGCATGGTGACCGGCGTCGGCTGCATCAACCGCTCGCTGTTCGGCGCTGAGCACAGCCGCGCCGTCGTCATGGCCTACGACGCCACGGTGTTGGCCGGCACGCAAGGCATGCGTAACCACCAGAAGACGGATCGCCTGCTCGGCATTGCCTTGCAGCAGAAGCTGCCGGTCGTGCTGTTTGCCGAAGGTGGCGGTGGCCGCCCCGGTGATGTGGACATGCCCATCGTGGCGGGCTTGCATGTGGCAAGCTTTGCCAGCTTCGCGCGGCTCAACGGCCAGGTGCCGGTGCTCGGTGTTGTGGCCGGGCGCTGCTTTGCCGGCAATGCGGCGCTGCTTGGCTGCTGCGACGTCATCATTGCGACGCAGGCCAGCAACATCGGCATGGGTGGCCCGGCCATGGTCGAGGGCGGCGGCTTGGGCGTCTTCAAACCCGAGCAAATTGGCCCGAGCGCCGTGCAGCATGGCAACGGCGTCATCGACATTCTGGTGGCGGACGAGGCCGGCGCTGTGGCGGCGGCGCGGCACTATCTGTCGTTCTTCCAGGGCCGCGTCACGCACTGGCAGGCGCCCGATGCACTGGCCTTGCGCGATCTGGTGCCGGAGAACCGTTTGCGCGTCTATGACACGCGCGCCGCCATGGCTGGCATCGCCGATCAGGGCAGTCTGTTGGAGCTGCGCACCGGCTTTGGCAAGGGGATTCACACCGCACTGGCGCGTATCGAAGGCCGCCCGGTCGGACTGCTGGCGAACAACCCGCTGCACCTGGGCGGCGCCATTGATGCCGATGCGGCCGACAAGGCGGCGCGCTTCATGCAGTTGTGCAACGCGCACGGCCTACCGCTGGTGAGTCTGGTGGACACGCCCGGCTTCATGGTCGGCCCCGAGATTGAAACGCGTGCCCAGGTGCGTCATGTCAGTCGCCTGTTCATCGCCGCCGCGCACCTGCGCGTGCCTTACTTCAGCGTGGTGCTGCGCAAGGGCTACGGTCTGGGCGCCATGGGCATGACGGCCGGTGGCTTCCATTCGCCGCTGTTCACGGTCGCCTGGCCCAGCGCCGAGTTCGGGGCCATGGGTCTGGAAGGGGCGGTGCGCCTGGGTTTCCGCAAGGAACTCGAAGCCGCGCCCGAAGGCGCGCAGCGCGACGCGCTCTACGACAAACTGGTGGCGCAGCAGTACGACAAAGGCAGCGCCATCAACATGGCCGCCACCCTGGAGATCGACGCCGTGATCGACCCGGCGCAGACGCGCGCGTGGCTGGTCGGTGGTCTGCAGACGCAGTGCGTGCTGCCAGCGGCGCAGGGGCTGGCGGTGGATGCGTGGTAGCGCGTAGTGCGCTGTATCCCGTGACCGACCAGTAGCAAGGCCCAAGTGTTTACACGTCGAGGTACTGCGCAAACTCTCTAATGCGGACTATCGAACGATGAAGGCTGGGTGAGGTCAAAGCGGCTTTTTCACTGTTCCAGCACTGCGTAGCAAAATCGGACAGGTGTTGGTTGTAGGCAGGTCCATGTTTGGCTTTTGACCCGTTCGCAGGGACAAATTCACTTCTGAACCGATGCGATCTGCTCTTTCGTGCCAGGTTGATTAGCACTTGTTTTGGGTCTGGCAGGTCGTCTGGCCGAATCGGAATCTTGGTCGTGGGTACTTTGATTAATTTTGCAATGCCTTCTCTGTCGGCCAGTAACCAGGATTCAAGCTCGTGAACCGCGATGCGCAACAACATGCGCTGAGGTAACTGGCCTACGTTCCAGTCTTTGAGCAGATCGATTGGACAGTGATAGGCATCCAGATCGGTCATCACAATATGCGGGATGACATGGGAGGCATTCCGGAAGGTGGGCAGACGATTCTTGATGTTTCCGAATCCATTGGCACGAAACACTTTTGTCACTTTCAACTTGTATCCTGCCGACGTGACCAAGTGCCGTAGCACCGCTTCGCTTGGCTCATCTTCCACGACGATCAAACAATCCATCGCAGTAGTTACCGATCAAACAAAGAAATTTGCTGAAGATTGTGAGGACGAGCCTTTGGCAGCATGATTTCCGCAACGCTGTAGCCGGCATCGATGAGCCCTTCCTCTTCTTTGCTGACAGTATGGACGCTGGTTCCGTTGTCGGAGGGTTCTAGGCGGATGATCTCCCTGGGATCAATGCTCTTGTCGCGCAATAAAGCCTCACTATGAGTCGACACAAATACTTGTCGGCGATGCTTGGCTTCACGCTGCATCTTCCAGATCAACAGATGAATTTTCTCAACGATGGCCTCGTTAAGGGACAATTCAGGTTCTTCCAAGAGCAGCAGAGAATCCCCATCAAGAAGGCTCCACATGATGGCTAGCAAGCGCAACGTTCCGTCCGAGAACTGATCTTCTCTTTGCCAACCAGCGTCCGGCCGCCAGTGTTTGTAAAGGGCTTCAATGTGTGGCACACCACGTTCGTCGGGCCCGTAACGCAACTGTTCCATATTGGGCACGCACGCCTTGAGTGCTGATTCGATCTTTCGCAGTCGTGCGTCGCGGAATTTCTTTGGCGTCTTGGCAATCCGTTCCAGGAACGCCTGCCCAAAGGGGTCTGCTTCCAACTTGAACCCGCCAAACTGGTCACCAAATTTCAGCAGTTGTGGAATCAGATGCAGGTACGTTACGGAGCCAAAGAAATCAGCTAGATCACGAAAGGCTCGGTTCTCGCTGATTTGTTCTAAAGCAGTTTGAGTTAGTCGATCAGGATCTTTGGTGTCTTCCGAGTTGGGGCGATCAATCACCAGCGTCCCGGTTGCCAGGTTCTCGACCCGCTCCTGAGTAATGATGGCGCGTTGGAGTCCTTTCCCTTCATTCTTGAATTTCAGTGTGTACCGCCATATGGGCGCTACGTCGGCCGCTGGTGCAACGTCCATGGCGATCATGATTTCAGGATCTTTGCGTGCTGCCAGGCAACGTAATTTGGTGACGCCACCCCGATCCTTCACTGCCTTTTGGAAACCACCGCCATCTGGTTTTGCAATGTCTCTCAGAAAGCGCATCACGTCCAGCAAATTAGATTTGCCTGCGGCATTGGGGCCGATGATGTAAACGCGCTCGCGCAAAGGCGCTTCAGCGTATTTAAAATTTCGCCAGTTTTTGAGTTTGATTTTGGTAATCAGCATGGTTTTTGCCTCAATATCATTGGCTCAACTGAAGTCGATGGTAAGTCCATTTGTGCTACTTTCAGCAATTCGATGTTCCGACTATGAATAGCCTTGGGTGCTGTTAACCACGCGGCGTCCGAGGTTACATCAAGTTTCGATGTGATCTTTGGTTGCGCCAGTCGACGACCGCTGGGAAAGATGGATGTCATCTGCGTGGCGTATGGAATCGAAAAAACTATTTTGCTAATTCATACCCAGTGCTCCGTCCCCCGCCTTCGAGCTTTCGCAACACGCCACGTGCCAGCAGTTCATTGATGTCACGCAGTGCGGTGTCGCTTGAGCACTTGGCGATGGTGGCCCATTTGGCGCTGGTGAGTTTGCCTTCAAAACCGTCGAGCAGGCGGTTGAGTATTTTGATTTGCCGCTCGTTCATGGACACGTCGGCCCAGCGTTGCCAGAACTGGGCTTTGCCCAGCACCGTGGCCAGGGTTTCTTCGGCGCCGAGCACGGCACGCAGCAGACAAGCCAGAAACCAGGCCAGCCAGTCGGTCACGTCCAGCGAGCCTCTTTGCGCGGCTTCCAACTGGTCGTAGTAGTCGTTGCGTTCGCGTTGTATCTGCGCGCTTAAGCTGTAAAAACGTTGGGGCGTGTTGTCTGAGCGCGCCAGCGCCATGTCACCTGCGGCGCGTGAGATACGGCCATTGCCATCGTCAAACGGGTGCAGTGTGACGAGCCATAGGTGGGCGAGGCCCGCTTTGATCAGAGTGTCGCCTTTGGCGTCGGCATTGAACCAATCCAGAAATAGTCGGGTTTGCGCGTCCAGCGTGTGGGCTGGTGGTGCTTGGTAGTGCACCTTTTCGCGACCGGCGTAACCCGATACGACTTGCATGGGGCCCATGCTGTCGTCGCGCCAGGCGCCCACCCGGATGCGCGCCAAGCCGCTGAAGCCGGTAGGAAACAGGGCTGCGTGCCAGCCAAACAGGCGCTCGGCGCTGAGCGGCTGCTCAAAGTGGCGGGTCGCATCAAGCACCATGTCAACGACGCCGTCGACGTGCCGGTCGGTTGGCGCAAAGGCGCCAATGTTCAATCCAAGCCGACGTGCGATGGACGAACGCACCGCTTCCAGATTGAGTCGCT
>CAIXNB010000194.1 GCA_903920695.1 uncultured beta proteobacterium | reverse complement strand
CTGAACGGCAACCCGCCCGAGATGACCACCATTGCCTACAACACCTCCAAGTTCGCTGTGATCAATTTCACGCGCACGCTGGGCGCAGAATGGGGCAAGTACAACATCACGGTCAATGCCATTTGCCCGGGTTTCTTCCCGAGCAAGATGACAGCAGGAATTCTGGCCGCAATGGGTGAGGAACGCATGGCCGCGCATGCGCCGCTCAAACGCCTGGGCGACGACGAGGACCTCAAGGGCGTCTCGCTGCTGTTCGCGTCCGATGCCGGCAAGCACATCACCGGTCAGTGGCTGGCTGTTGATGGCGGCGTCAGTTCCGTCATCGGTGGCTGATCAAACTATGGGCTTTGGCGTCAGGATTCCTTTTGTCGATCACCTCGGCTTTGAGTTGCGGCTGTTCGATGGGGGCTTTTCAGAACTGGGCTATGCGCCCAAGCCTGAGCACCTCAACTCGTTTGAGGTCACGCACGGCGGGGCCCTCATGACGCTGCTTGACGTCACCATGGCGGTAGCGGCGCGCAGTGTCCAAAAGGATATGGGCGTGGTCACGATCGAGATGAAGACCAGCTTCATGCAGGCGGCACGCGGACCATTGACCGGCAAGGGCCGTTTGATGCATCGCACCGCCACCATGGCTTTTGTCGAGGCGACTGCATTCGATGAAGCGGGGCGCGCCTGCGCCCATTCCACCGGCACCTTCAAATACGTCCGGCGCCTGCCGATCGGACCGAAAGGCGCCAACGCGCTCAATGTGATTTCAACCGACTAGCCTCAGAAACCTCAGGACCCCCCCAATGCCAAAAAACAAGCAGTTCCATCTAGACAACCGCCCGGTTGGCGAAGCAGTGGCGAGCAATTTCAAACTGGTGCTCAGCGACACGCCGCCTTTGCAGGATGGACAGGTGCTGGTGCGTCACCACTATCTGAGTCTGGACCCCTACATGCGGGGGCGCATGAACGACGCCAAGAGCTACGCGCAGCCGCAGACATTGGGCCAGACCATGGGCGGCGGCACGGTGGGTGAGGTGATCGAATCCAGGAACGCCAAGTTTGTGGTCGGCGACAAGGTGGTCGGCATGGGTGGCTGGCAGGAATACAGCGTGGTTGATGCCGATCAGGTCGGTGCGCTGCGCAAAGTTGATACCACCCACGTACCTCTGAGTGCTTATCTCGGCGCAGTTGGTATGCCTGGCGTCACGGCCTGGTATGGGCTGCTGAAAATCATTGCGCCCAAGGTCGGCGAAACCATGATGGTGAGCGCGGCGACTGGCGCGGTCGGCAGCGCTTTTGCGGCCCTGTCGAAAGCCCGTGGCTGCCGCACCGTGGGCATCGCCGGTGGGCCGGAAAAATGCGCTTACGCGCTCGATGAGCTCGGCTTCGACGCCTGCATCGATTACAAGCTGCACCAGAATGCCGCCTCTCTGGCAAAAGCACTGAAAGAAGCCTGTCCGGCTGGCATCGACGGTTACTTTGAAAACGTCGGCGGCATGGTGCTCGATGCCGTGTTGTCGCGCATGAACGCATTCGGTCGCATCGCCGTCTGCGGCATGATCGCCGGCTACGACGGTGCGCCGCTGCCGCTGAGCTATCCGGCACTGATCCTGATGAACCGTCTCAAGATCGAAGGCTTCATCGTCAGCGAACATATGGAAATCTGGCCCGAGGCGCTCAAGGAACTCGGCACGCTGGTGGCAAGCCGCCAGCTGCGTTCCCGTGAGTCGATTGCGCACGGCATTGAGGCGGCGCCGGAGGCGTTTCTGGGTCTGCTCAAGGGCCGCAACTTCGGCAAGCAACTGGTCAAATTGTTCTGAGAACGTAGCGGACCGAACGCCATGTCTTCCATCATTCTTCACCACTACCCGACCTCGCCGTTTTCTGAAAAGATCCGGCTGGTCCTGGGCTACAAGAAACTGGCTTGGAAGTCGGTCATCATCCCGTCCATCATGCCCAAGCCCGATGTACTCGCGCTCACCGGTGGCTACCGCAGAACACCGTTTCTGCAGATTGGCTCCGACGTCTATTGCGACAGCGCGCTGATCTGCGATGTGCTGGAACATCTGCAGCCCACACCAACGCTGTACCCGGCGCAGGACAAGGGCCTGGCGCGGGTGCTGGCGCAGTGGGCTGACAGCACGCTGTTCTGGGCTGCCATGGCTTACAACCTGCAGCCGCGCGGCGCGGTGGCCATGTTTGAGGGCGCGCCGCCGGAGGCGGTGAAGGCCTTTGGCGCCGACCGCGCCGCCATGGCAAGCGGCATGACGCGTCTGCGCCCGGCCGATGCCACAGCAGCCTACAAGTCCTATCTGCGGCGTCTGGCAGATATGCTCGAAGATATGCTCGAAGCGCAGGATTTCCTGCTCGGCGGCGCGCCTTGCATTGCCGACTTCGCCGCCTACCATCCGCTCTGGTTCTCGCGCCAGCGGGTGCCGGTCATGGCCGGCATTCTGGATGCCACCCCTGCCGTGCTGCGCTGGATGGACCGCATGGCGGCAATCGGTCACGGCGCGATGGAGACGTATTCAGCAGAAGAGGCGATCACTGCCTGCAAGTCAGCACCCGGCCCGGCATCGGTTGCCGACAGCGTATTTCAGGATGAACATGGCATTGCGCTGGGGAGCCGTGTGACCGTGACGGCGGAGAGCTTCGGCCAGGAGCCGACTGAAGGCGAACTGGTGGCTGCCACGCGTACCCGCTACACGCTGCGCCGCGAGGACGCGCGCGCCGGCACGGTTCACGTGCACTTTCCACGCATCGGCTACGTGCTACGGGCCGTCACACCGGTATGAAGTCCGCTGACGCCGCGCAGGCTCGACGGCACCGGTTTTATGACAGTCGCGGTTTTGTCAATGTTGGCAAAACGTATATTGAAGACGGTATCGACCATATGGAAATGGTCTGCCAGAACCCTGGAGTTGCAACATGATCACTGATTTCAAGAACAAGACCGCCGTCCTGACCGGCGCCGGCTCGGGCTTCGGCCTCGAATGCGCGCGTATCGGCGCCAGACTGGGCATGAACCTGGTGCTGGCCGACGTGCAGCAAGATGCGCTGGACAAGGCTGCGGCCGAGATGCAGGCCCTGGGTGCGCCAGTGCTGGCGCTGAAGGTCGATGTGTCCAAATCGGCCGAAGTTGAGGCCCTGGGGCAAGCCGTGCTGGCGCGCTTTGGCGCGCCGCACTTTGTTTTCAACAATGCGGGCGTTGGCGCGGGTGGTCTGATCTGGGAGAACACGGTGCAGGACTGGGAGTGGGTGATCGGCGTCAACCTGATGGGTGTGGCGCACGGTGTCCGCGTCTTCACGCCCATGATGCTCGAAGCGGCCGCGAAAGACCCGGCCTACCAGGGCCATATCGTCAACACCGCCAGCATGGCCGGCTTGCTCAATGCGCCCAATATGGGCATTTATGGCGCCAGCAAGCACGCGGTGGTCAGCATCAGCGAGACCCTGTACCAGGACCTGGCATTGGTGACCGAGCAGATCGGCGCCAGCGTGCTGTGTCCCTTCTTTGTGCCCACTGGCATCACGCAGAGCGAGCGCAACCGACCGGCCGCGGTGGCCGCTGCCAAGCCGACGCGCAGCCAATTGATTGGCCAGGCCATGAGCGACAAGGCGGTTGGCTCCGGCAAGGTCAGCGCTGCTGATGTGGCGCAAAAGGTGTTTGATGCGATTGCCGCCAACCAGTTCTATATCTACAGCCACCCGAAGGCCATCGGTTCGGTGCAGACACGAATGGAAGACATCTTGCTGGCGCGCAACCCGACCGATCCATTCGCGCACAAACCGGAACTCGGAGTTGAACTGCGCCGGGCTTTGCGCTCAGAATGACGGAGCGTGCCTGGTTCGGCAAGTCAATGCAGGCTGTCGGGGCGCACTTTCAAAAACACGTCGAACGGCGCAATCAATGGCGCCTGATTGCAAGTACCACGTAGTGTTTATCCCGAAAGGGCGCAAGAAGGCGATATTCGGAGCTGTGCGCAAGCACCTTGGGGCCATGCTGCATGAGTTGGCAAAGCAGAAGGAATGCAAGATCGTGGAGGGGCATTTGATGCCCGATCACGTGCACATGTGTATCAGCATTGCACCCACGCATTCGGTGAGCTATGTCGTGGGGTTCATCAAGGGCAAGAGCGCCATAGGGATAGCGCGAAAGTTCTCAGGCAAGACGAGGAACTTCACAGGTGAGAACTTTTGGGTCAGAGGCTATTTCGTGTCAACGGTAGGGTTGGATGAGGAAACGGTGCGGGCGTATATCAGGCACCAAGAGAGCGAGGATGAGCGGTATGACCAACTCAAGCTGGCGATGTGCTGTCGCCTTTAGGCGACGCCAGTTTCTTGCCCCTTTGAGGGGCTAACAAATCAAGCCCCCGGCGGTGCCGGGGGTACCTGACTTCTTTGGGCACGGGGAAAGAAAACCAGACCGGCACTTCCGAGAGCTGTGTGTCGTGAAATGCTTTCGGTGATATTTCCCGCAACTGTTGCCACGCTATCAGCGCCACAATGGAAATCAGTACGATAAAAATGGGCAGGGCCTAGATGGAAAACAGATGCAGCAGCAAATCAATTTTCGGACTGCGATGGCCGACTGTTTCGTGCAACGCTTCGACGTGCTTTGGCATTTCGTGGATTCCCTCCCGCAAAATTTTTGAGCTCGTCCAGCGATACCCACGCCGAAGTCGAACAACAAGAAAATATACGAACCCTATACTCAGTGGCAATATTCAGATCATTGTGTT
>CAIXNB010000193.1 GCA_903920695.1 uncultured beta proteobacterium | reverse complement strand
TTGATATTCAGGGCGTTAGCCTTGGAATAGTCGGTCAGGTTTTTCTCGGTGGTAGTGCCCGACTGCACGCAAACCGTTTGTCCCTTGAGCTGCTTGGCGCTCTTGATCTTGCTCTTGACCGGGACCATGAAGCCCTGGCCGTCATAGTAGTTCGGGACCGTAATGCTCAAGCCGAGCGAGGCGTCACGGGTCAGTGTGAAGGTAGTGTTACGCGGCAACACGTCGACTTCACCGGATTGCAATGCGGTAAAACGTTGCTGGGCATTGAGTGGCACGTATTTCACTTTTTCGGGATCGCTCAGCACGGAGGCAGCCAGTGCGCGGCAGACGTCAACGTCAATGCCCGACCATTTACCGGCAGAATCAGCGGCGGCAAAACCCGCCAGGCCGGTGTTCACGCCGCATACCAGCTGACCGCGTGCCTTGATGCCGTCCAGCGTCTTGCCCGCGTGGGCTGGTGCAGCCATGATGGCACCCAAAGTCGCCACAACGGTCGCCATGATTTTCAATTTACTCACATGCATTTGCGTTACTCCAGTTAAAAAAATTATTAAAAACCCGATAGGTCGAGCGCCCGACTGGTTCCTCCTGAGGCTTAACTTTAACAGGACCGGATGCGTCCAGGAATCGGGGTTTACTCTGGTGATGACTGCTGACAGGTTTGGAGCGGAATATTTAGCACGATTCATGCCACCGCGCCGGGCGCCACAACGGTGCGACTCGTGCATGCTGTGGTCCCGGCCGTGACACGGTGTGCTTTCCGCCACTCGCCCTGACCATTATCCTTGCGTCCCGCCGCGCGCGATGCCGCGGTTTGCAATCACTCAGGAAGGACAGGCACCATGGCGTCGTCTGCAGGTTTAACGGGCACCGGGACCCATTTGGGTATCCGCGCTCACCATCGTTTCTGGCCGGCCCGGCTGCCTCATGCCATCAACCTGCCGGCCACTTCCTTGTGGGACAACCTGGAGACCAGCGCCCGGCGTTACCCTGACAAGGCCGCGCTCGTGTTTTTCGGGCAAGTGATCAGTTATGCCGATCTGCTGGAAAAGGCACAGACGCTGGCGGGCTTTCTGCAATCGCTGGGAGTCAGGAAAGGCGACCGGGTGCTGCTCAACATGCAGAACTGCCCGCAACTGGTGATCGCTCATTTTGCAATTCTGCGGGCCAATGCCGTGGTGGTTCCCGTCAATCCGATGAACCGCGCCGAAGAGCTCAAACACTACATCGTCGATCCAGATGCCAAAGTGGCGATCACGACCTCGGACCTGGCGGAGGAACTGGCGCACGCCAGTGATCGCCTGCCGGTGGCGCAGCGGCTGGCGCATCTGCTCGTCACCCATTTCACCGATGAATTCGATGTCAAGGTCGCGGCTGCTGCCGCCGAGGCGCCGCCCGCGCCATGGGCTGACTGGTTAGGGACACGGCATGCCCCGCCGGCCCTTCAGGACGGTGTGGTGCATGCCTGGGAGCAGGCGATGCGCAGCACGGCAGAGCCGCAGGCACTGACGGTTGGGTCGGGCGATCTGGCCATACTGCCTTACACCAGCGGCACCACCGGACTGCCCAAAGGCTGCATGCACACGCACGCCAGCATCATGCACAACGCCATCGCCAGCGGCCTCTGGGGCAACGGTTGCGCGGAAAACGTGGTGCTGGTGGTGGTGCCGATGTTTCACATCACCGGCATGGTGAGTCTGATGCACACCAGTATCCGTGGCGCTGCCACGCTGGTCCTGATGCCGCGCTGGGACCGTGAACTGGCCGGGCGATTGATCTCGACCTGGAAGGTCACGCACTGGACCAATATCCCGACCATGGTGATCGATCTGCTGGGTAGTCCGAATTTTGCCCAGTTTGACCTCTCCAGCCTGGTCTACATCGGCGGCGGTGGTGCGGCCATGCCGCAGGCGGTGGCGCAGCGTTTGTATGAACAATTCGGCCTGCGCTACGTCGAGGGCTATGGCCTGACCGAGACGGCAGCACCATCGCACAGCAACCCGGTGGATGCGCCCAAGCAGCAGTGCCTGGGCATTCCGTTCATGAGCACGGATGCGCGCGTGGTCGACCCGGATACGCTGCTGGAGGTGCCGGTCGGCGCACAGGGGGAAATCATCATCCATGGCCCCGAAGTGTTTCGGGGTTACTGGAAGCGGCCCGAAGCGACCGAAGCGGCTTTCATGACCTTGGAAGGCAAGCGTTTTTTCCGTTCCGGCGATCTGGGCTACGTCGATGCCGATGGCTATTTCTTCCTCACGGATCGGCTCAAGCGCATGATCAATGCCTCGGGCTTCAAGGTCTGGCCGGCCGAGGTCGAGGCGCTGATGTTCGCGCATCCGGCGGTGCAGGAAGCCTGCGTGATTTCGACCCAGGACAGTTACCGTGGTGAATCGGTCAAGGCCGTGATCGTGCTGCGACCCTCGCATCGGGGCGTGGTGACTGAGCAGGACATCATCGACTGGTGTCGGGACAATATGGCGGTCTACAAATGCCCGCGCGTGGTGCAGTTTGTTGACGCCTTGCCCAAGAGTGGTGCCGGCAAGGTGATGTGGCGGATCCTGCAGGAGGCAGAATAGCCACGGGCTCGTCGAACCCGACTGTGTCTGAGAATCGAATCATTTGGAGGTCCGTGCATTGAACATTTCCATCCAAGGGGCGTTGTCATGAGCCCGGCGCGCGCGCGCGCGAATCCGTCGAAGTTGGCGCTGCCGGCGGCGTCGCCCGAGAGCGTGGGCCTGTGTCCGCAGCGCACGCAACGCCTCATGGACGTGCTGCACGCGGAGGTCGAGCGTCAGCGCCTGCCCGGGGCTGTGGCCCTGATTGCGCGGCACGGCAAACTGGCCCTGTTCGAAAGTCTGGGTGCGCTCGATCCGGCGGCGGGTACGCCGATGACGCGTGATGCGATCTTCCGGATCTATTCCATGACCAAGCCGATTGTGTCGGTGGCGGCCATGATGCTGATGGAGCAGGGCAAACTGCTGCTCAGCGACCCGGTCGCCAATTACCTGCCCGAGTACGCGGCGCAGAACGTGGCCGGTGTGGCCGATGGGACGCTGCAGTTGCGTGCCGTGCAGCAGGCGGCAACGGTGCAGGATCTGCTGCGCCATACCGCCGGCTTCACCTATGAGTTCATGGGCAGTTCATCCGTGCAGAGGCAGTATGCACAGTCCAGAATCGGTTCGCGCACGCGCAGCAATGCCGAGTTTTCCCATGTGCTGGCCGGTTTGCCCTTGATGTTTGAACCGGGCACGGCGTGGGAATATGGTCGTGCCACCGACGTGCTCGGGCGTGTGCTGGAGGTCGCCAGCGGCCAAACGCTGGGTGCTTATTTGCAGGAACGGATATTCAAGCCGCTGGGCATGACGGATACCGGATTTTCAGTGCCGCTACAGCAGCAGCATCGCATCGCCGAGCCATTTGCGCGCGACCCCGAAGGCGGCTTGCAGATGCGTGTGATTGATGTGCGGGAAGTTCCTGCGATGGAGTCCGGCGGCGGTGGATTGGCGTCGACGGCAAGCGATTACGTACGGTTTCTCCAGTTCATGCTTAATGGGGGAGAACTCGACGGCGTGCGTCTGCTGGGGTCGCGCACCATTGCCTTCATGACTGCTGATCATTTGGGCGATATTCTGGTGAACGCTGGCGCTTCCCGAGCTTTGTTGCCGCTCGGACATGGTTTCGGCCTAGGCTTCGCCGTACGCAAGGAACTTGGCGTGGCGCCGGTGCCAGGGTCGGTTGGAAGCTATTTTTGGGGTGGCATGGCCGGCACGACTTTCTTCGTTGATCCGGCTGAAGATCTGTGTGCCTGCCTGATGCTGCAGGCACCCAACCAGCGCGAATACTACCGAATGCTGTTTCGTAATCTGGTGTACGCCACGCTGGTGGATTGAACGACCCCTTTTCCTGAAAGGTAGGGGCGCTGTTCCGGGGGTGCTTACAGGTTGTCGGTGAAGCTGCGCAGCTTGTCCGAACGCGACGGGTGCTTGAGCTTGCGCAGTGCATTGGACACGATCTGACGAATGCGTTCGCGCGTTACGTCAAACTGCTTGCCCACTTCTTCCAGGGTGTGGTCGCTCGTCATTTCGATGCCGAAACGCATGCGCAGCACCTTGGCTTCGCGTGGTGTCAGGCTGTCCAGAATGTCTTTCACCACATCGCGCAGACCGGCCTGCATGGCGGCTTCCATCGGCGCTGTGTTGGCGTTATCCTCGATGAAGTCACCCAGATGCGAGTCGTCGTCGTCGCCGATCGGCGTTTCCATCGAGATCGGCTCCTTGGCGATCTTCATGATTTTGCGGATCTTGTCTTCCGGAATTTCCATGCGCTCGGCCAGCACGCTGGCGTCGGGCTCAAAGCCAAACTCCTGCAGGTGTTGACGGCTGATGCGGTTCATCTTGTTGATGGTTTCGATCATGTGCACTGGTATCCGGATGGTGCGTGCCTGGTCGGCGATCGAGCGCGTGATGGCTTGGCGTATCCACCAGGTGGCGTAGGTCGAGAACTTATAGCCGCGACGGTATTCAAACTTGTCGACGGCTTTCATCAGGCCGATGTTGCCTTCCTGGATCAAGTCCAGGAATTGCAGGCCGCGATTCGTGTACTTCTTGGCGATCGAGATCACCAGCCGCAAGTTGGCCTCGATCATTTCCTTCTTAGCGGCGCGTGAGGACGATTCGCCTTCGTTCATGCGCTTGTTGATGTCCTTGAGCTGGTCCAGCGGCACCACCACGCGCGACTGCAGATCGGTGAGCTTCTGCTGCAGGTCTTGCACCGGAGGAATGTTGCGCCCCATGATGGCGCTCCAGGGCTTGCCTGCCGTGGTCTGTTTTTCGATCCACTGCAAATTCAGAAGCTGACTCGCAACCTTGTTGCCGTGCTTGTCGCGACCACTGAAATTCGCGATGAACTGCTCCTGCGGGTAGCCGCACTTGTCTACGATGATGCGGCGCAGTTCACGTTCTTTCTTGCGGATGTCGTCAACCTGGGCGCGCACCATGTCGCACAGCTTTTCAATCGCCTTGGCCGTGAACCGGATCGACATCAACTCCTCACTCAGGAGTCGTTGCGTCTTGACGTAGCTAGGCGTGCCGTAGCCTTCCTTGTCGTAGATCTTGTGAACCTTCTCGAACAATTCCCGTAGGCAGTCGAATCGGGTAAGTGCCTCACGCTTGAGTTCTTCCAGCTTTTTTGTCAGTGCTTTGGAGCCGCCTTTACCGTCGTCATCATCGGCCGCATCGAACTCGTCAAAATCTTCCTCAGCGACATAATCGTCCGCTTCGTTCGGGTTGGAGAATCCGTCCACGATGGTGGTGATGACCACCTTGCCTTCACGGATGTCCTCGCCCAGGCGCAGGATTTCGGCAATCGTGGCGGGTGACGCGGAGATGGCTTCCATCATGGCCATCAGGCCGCCTTCGATGCGCTTGGCGATTTCGATTTCGCCTTCGCGTGTCAGTAGCTCAACCGTCCCCATTTCCCGCATGTACATGCGCACCGGGTCGGTCGTGCGACCGAACTCGCTGTCCACGGTGGACAGGGCCGCCTCGGCTTCTTCCTCGGCTTCCTCCTCGGTGGCAGCGGTCGGTCCGTTGTTGTTGAGCAGAAGCGTCTCGGCATCTGGCGTCTGTTCGTATACCGCCACGCCCATGTCGTTGAGCATCGAAATCACGACTTCGAGCGTTTCGGCATCGACGAGTTTGTCGGGCAGGTGGTCGGAAATCTCGCCGTGTGTCAGGTAACCGCGCGTCTTGCCCAGTTTGATCAGGGCTTTGAGACGCAGGCGGCGCTTGGCGATGTCTTCTTCCGACAGCACCGTTTCGTCCAGACCAAACTCCTTCATCAGCGCGCGCTCTTTGGCCTTGCTGATCTTCATGCGCAGCGGCTTGATCTTTTCACCGGTGACGATAGGCTCGCCTACCAGGTCGGCCTCGATATCGGCCATGTCGGCACTGTCCGTGCCATCCGGCATGCTCCCAGCCTTCGGTTTACGTCCTCGTTTTGCGCCAGATGTTGGCGCGGCGTCGGATTCAGGCGTCGCAGTTTTGGGCGGGCGCCCCGGTTTCTTCTTGATGGCGCCCTCGGTGGCCGCGGCAGCAGGCGCGATCTTTTTTGTTGATTCAGTGATGGGCGGTTTGGTCGACGATTTGGATGCGGGCACTGTTTTGACTCTCGATTCTGGTTTGGTAACGGGGGGTGTGGCGGTCGTCGATATTGCGGTCTTCGTCGAGGCAGTTCTGGGCTGAGTTTTGGCTTCAAGCTTGGCGGCGGGCTTCTTCGCGCCTAGGACAGGCTTCTTGGACTTTTGGGCAGGCATGTAATGACCTCAAAATTGCAGAAACAGACAGAACAGAACTACGCCTTAAACGACGGATGTGGTTTAGGCCGCAGAGAAATCAGCTTCCTGATGGCAAAATGTGGGGGCGAACATTTGGTGTGCAGTCCTTGCGGTTAGGTCGCCGGTTGTGAACTTTGTCATCGTTTGGCTGGGCCCGGAGGTGCTGCTGTCGCTCTTGCCGAAAAATAGCCGGTAATTATACCTCTGGTTTCCAAAAAATCAAGTTCAGACGTTGCCAGTTTGATCGGCGGCGCCTGGGGGCATGGCTTCTAGTTGGCGCCGTCGGGTCTGAAGCTCACGGTAGCGGTGCAGGGCAGTTGGATCCGATTTCGCGGCATGGATGGCGTCAGTTTCCTGCGCCTTGAGCCGTTCGACCAGCATGCGATTCAACAGGTTGCGCAGTTCGCTCGGCTCTGCGTGCGCCTCTTGCGTCGTGCGGATGTCATGGCCGCTCATGAGTCGAACGGCGATTTCCTCGCTGTCGTGCCCGCGCAGGCCTTCACGCAACGCGATCCAGGGTTGCGCACCATGTTCATGCAGTTGACCCTCTAACCACACAAACAGGGGGCCAAAGGGACCAGGCAGTTCGCAGAGCATGGTGTGATCTTCTGCTGACAAGCCGTCAAGGGCCGCCATGTCGCTGAGCAAGAGGCGGGCAGCATGATCGGCCCGGCTGGTTGGTAGCGGGCGACCCCTTAGACGAGGGGGCGAAGTCGCTGCTTCAGGGTAATGCCGGCCATAGTCAGGGTAGCCGCTGCGTGACCCGCCATCAGTTGGCGGACGTCTTGACTTCTCGCCTTGGGGTGCGACCGGTTTGGGTAGCCACAAGTCGGTCAACTCACGGCCGGCCAGTTGCACCAGATCGGCAATCTCGGTCAACAACTGCCGCTTGAATGCGCCGTCGGGCAGCGGCATCCACAAAGGTTTAGCGTTACTGGCGAGGTGAGCGCGACCTTCAGCTGTGTTGAGATCACAGCCTTCGCGTGCAGCATCGATCAGGAAGCGGCTCAGAGGGACTGATTCGCTGACGTAGCGCGCGAACGCATCTTTGCCAAATTCGCGGATGAAGCTGTCCGGGTCGTGCTCGGGTGGCAGAAAGAGGAATTTGACGCTGCGCACATCGTTGGCAAAGGGCAGAACGCTGTCGAGTGCCTTGCGTGCCGCGCGCCGCCCTGCGGTGTCGCCGTCGAAACTGAACACCACCGAATCGGTAAAGCGAAACAGTTTTTGCACATGGTCGGCGGTGCAGGCGGTTCCCAGCGTCGCCACGGCGTTCGGAAAACCGAGTTGGGCCAGCGCGACCACATCCATGTAGCCCTCTGTGACCAGCGCATAGCCTTGGGCATGTAACGCGTTCCTGGCTTCAAACAGGCCGTACAACTCGCGACCTTTGCTGAAAACCGGTGTCTCGGGGGAATTAAGGTATTTGGGTTTTTCGTCACCAAACACCCGCCCCCCAAAACCTATGCACTCGCCCTTGATGTTGCGGATGGGGAACATAACGCGGTCGCGAAAACGGTCGTAGCGTTTTTCGTCTTCGCCTTCCTCGGTGTTCAGAATCACCAGCCCGCTCTCGACCAATAAGGGGTCGTCATAGTTCGGGAAGACACTGGCCAGGCTGCGCCAACCCGCTGGCGCGTAGCCCAAACCGAACTTCTTGGCAATCTCGCCGGACAGGCCACGGCCTTGAAGGTAGGCGATGGCTTTGATATTGTCTTTCAGATGCTTTCGGTAGGCCTCTCCGGCCTTTTCGAGCACGTCGCTCAAGCTGGTCTGCTTTTGCCGCTGCTCGACTGCGCGAGCCCGATCCTGGGGGCTGGCATCGTCTTCTGGCACTTGCATCCCGTACTGCTGGGCCAAATCGTTGACTGCCTCGACAAATGTCATGCCCGCGTGGTCCATCAGGAAGCTGATGGCATTTCCGTTCTTGCCGCAACCAAAGCAGTGGTAGAACTGTTTGCTTGGACTGACAGAAAACGAAGGGGACTTCTCTCCGTGAAACGGGCATAGGCCCATGAAATTCGCGCCACCTTTCTTCAGTTGCACGTAGCGACCCACGATCTCCACCACGTCAGCGCGAGTGAGCAACTCCTGGATGAAGGTCTGGGGAATGGACATGGGGCGATTGTAGAAACTCGATGGTCATGTTCGCCAGCCCGGTTTCAGATCATCGCCCCAGCACGCCGCAGATCGGCGCTTCGGTGGAATCGAATTTAACGTGGCGCCAGGCGGATGGCGCCATCAAGCCGGATCACTTCGCCATTGAGCATGTCGTTCTCAAAAATGTGCACAGCCAGTTTGGCGTAGTCCTCTGGCGTGCCCAGGCGCGATGGGAACGGCACGTTTGCGGCCAGCGAGTCCTGAACTTCTTTGGGCATGCCAAACATCATGGGGGTGCCGAAGATGCCGGGTGCAATGGTCATATTGCGAATGCCATTGCGTGCGAGATCCCGAGCAATGGGCAGCGTCATGCCAACAATGCCACCTTTGGATGCGCTGTAGGCAGCCTGTCCGATTTGCCCGTCATAGGCTGCTACGGATGCGGTTGATATCATGACGCCGCGTTCGCCGGTGCTTTCCGGGGCGTTCTTGCACATGGCGTCGGCGGCCAGGCGGATCATGTTGAAGCTGCCGATCAGATTGACGGTGACGCACTTGCTGAAAACACCGAGCTTGTGAGCGCCGCTTTTGCCAACGGTCTTCTCTGCTGGCGCGATGCCGGCGCAGTTTACAAGGCCCATCAGTTTGCCCATTGAGACTGCCATCGCGACGACCGCCGCGCCGTCTGATTCCTGGCTGACGTCGCACTTGACGAAGACGCCGCCGATCTCCGTGGTGATGGCCTCACCTTTTTCTGTCTGCATGTCGGCAATGACCACTTTGCCGCCCTTGGCTGCCAGCATCCGGGCCGTGCCCTCACCCAAACCGGATGCGCCGCCCGTCACAATGAATACTTTACCTGCGATGTCCATATTGATCTCCAATAGCAATTGACGTTAACGTAAACGTTAATTATGACCCATCGTCTTTTGGGGCATTTTCATGGGGCCTAGCGAAAAGGAGTGGTGGCGCCTGCTATACTTCACCTTCTCGGACAATCCTTAGGCGCGTAGCTCAGCTGGTTAGAGCACCACCTTGACATGGTGGGGGTCGTTGGTTCGAGTCCAATCGCGCCTACCAAGTTTCTCCCTCTGAAGATGACCAGTCTTCAGGATACTGGGAGAAGCATTGGAAATACAGAAAATCAATGCTGCGCTACACAACGATTTGCGTCATGTGTGCTTCTGTTTCCGCTTCATCCTCAGGGTAAACCTTGGCGCCTGCTTGAGGTCTATTCTCTAGAATGTATTGCACTGCAACACATTGAGACCGGCCACGACCCGGACCAGAGGAGTTCATATGGAAAACAAGAAGGCTGCCGAGGCTGCGGGTTCCCTGCGCGTCATAAAGAAATACCCGAACCGGCGACTTTACGACACGGATACCTCAAGCTACATCACTTTGGCAGAAGTCAAACGCTTGGTGATGGAAAGCGAGCCCTTCGTGGTGCGCGATGTCAAAACAGGGGAAGACCTGACGCGCAGCATCTTGCTTCAAATCATTCTTGAAGAAGAGGCCAGTGGCTCACCCATGTTCACTGCGCCCGTGTTGGCCAGCGTGATCCGGTTCTATGGGAACGCTATGCAGGGTTTTATGGGTGGATATCTCGAGAAGAATATGCAATCGCTGATGGATGTTCAGGCCAAATTCAGCGAACAGTCAAAAGGATTGACGCCAGAGATGTGGAGTCAGTTCTTGGCTCTGCAACCCCCTGTGCTGCAGGGCATGATGGGAGGCAGTGTCGAGCAGTCCAAGGCCATGCTGGCGCAAATGCAAGAGCAGATGGAGAAACAGACCGGGCAAATGCTTGGGGCTTTCGGGATCAAGCGCTGAGCGCAGGATGAATGCTGGGACAATTGGTACATGAGTGAAGTCGTAATCAAGAAAATAAATGCCCCAAAAGTTGGGTTTGTCAGCCTCGGTTGTGCCAAGGCACTGACGGATTCCGAATTAATTTTGACGCAATTGAGTGCGGAGGGCTATCAAACTTCCAAGACATTCCAGGGCGCCGATTTGGTGATCGTCAACACCTGCGGTTTTATTGACGACGCAGTCAAGGAGAGCCTGGACACCATCGGCGAGGCGCTGGCAGAAAACGGCAAGGTCATCGTCACGGGCTGCCTTGGCGCCAAGACGGCGGCGGGCGGCGGCAATCTGGTGCGGCAGATGCACCCCAGCGTGCTGGCCGTGACGGGGCCGCAGGCAACGCAGGAAGTGATGGATGCAGTGCATGCCAACTTGCCCAGACCACACGATCCGTTCATGGACCTTGTGCCGAATGCCTTCGGCGTGGCAGGCGTAAAACTGACGCCGCGGCACTATGCCTACATCAAGATCAGTGAAGGTTGCAACCACCGTTGCACTTTTTGCATTATTCCCTCGATGCGGGGCGACCTAGTGTCTCGACCGATTGGCGATGTACTGAAGGAAGCGAATGCTCTTTTTGAAGGCGGGGTCAAGGAACTGTTGGTAATCAGTCAAGATACTTCAGCCTACGGTGTCGACGTCAAATACCGCACCGGCTTTTGGAACGGCAGACCGATCAAGACCCGCATGCTGGAACTGGTGCAGGCGCTGGGGGAACTGGCCGAGCCCTATGGTGCCTGGGTGCGTCTGCACTATGTGTACCCGTATCCGAGCGTGGATGAGCTTATTCCCCTGATGGCGGCTGGTAAGGTTCTGCCTTATCTTGACGTGCCGCTACAGCACAGCCACCCAGATGTGCTCAAGCGCATGAAGCGACCCGCCAGCGGCGAAAAGAATCTGGAGCGAATCCTGCGCTGGCGTCAGGATTGTCCTGATATCGTGGTGCGCAGTACTTTCATCGCCGGTTTCCCCGGTGAAACCGAGGAAGAGTTTGCTCATCTGCTTGATTTCATGCGGGAAGCTCAAATTGACCGCGCCGGGTGTTTCGCCTATAGCCCAGTTCAGGGTGCCGCTGCCAATGACATCCCGGGGATGTTGCCGGCGGAAGTTCGGGAAGAACGACGCGCACGTTTCATGTCAGTGGCCGAGACCGTTTCGGTGGCTCGGTTGCGCCAGCGCGTCGGGGCCACAATGCAGGTGCTTGTGGATTCGGCACCCGCACTGGGTAAAAAAGGTGGTGTAGGGCGGACTTATGCAGATGCACCCGAGATTGATGGAGTCGTCCAGTTGCTGCCGCCTGAAAAAATAAGCAAAACCTTGCGGGTCGGCGAATTCACCAAGGCGCGCATCGTTTCGGCAGTGGGCCACGATCTTGTGGCGCAGCCGTTTTAGCACCGACGTTTTGAGAACGTCGCGGACACAAAAAAGCCGCTGGCAATGCAGCGGCCTATTTTCAAATAGCATCCGTTTATTTTCTTAGAAAATGAACGAATTTCATTTATATTGGTGCCCAGGAAGGGACTCGAACCCCCACGAAGTTACTCGCTAGTACCTGAAACTAGTGCGTCTACCAATTCCGCCACCTGGGCATTTCAGGAAAGAAAGTAATTGTATCAAAAATAGTAGCCAAACCAGCGGCTTGCTGGATGAAGTTGAAGGAATAGTGCAAGGTCATCGCGATGGTCACGGGTTTGTGTCCCGGGATGACGGTGCGCCCGATATCTATTTGCCTCCCAATGAAATGCGGGCCGTGCTGCACAAGGACCGTGTCAAGGTTCGCATCGTGCGATCCGATCGCAAGGGCAGGCCAGAGGGTCGTGTGCTTGAAATCATGGAGCGCTCCAGTCAGACCATCATCGGTCGCCTGCTGCAGGAAAGCGGCATCTGGATTGTTGTGCCGGAAGACAAACGCTATGGTCAGGACGTGTTGGTTCCCAAGGCGGCCACTGGCGCAGCCAAGGCGGGACAGGTTGTCGTCGTTGAGTTGACCGAGTCACCTGCCTTGTATGGTCAGCCGGTGGGTCGCGTCACCGAGGTCTTGGGAGAGGTTGACGACCCGGGCATGGAAATAGAAATTGCAGTACGCAAATACAGCGTGCCACATGAGTTTTCGGAGGCTTGCATTGCACTGGCCCGCTCATTGCCTGATACGGTTCGTCCGCAGGACAAAAAGCACCGAGTCGATTTGACGGACGTGGCGCTGGTGACGATCGACGGCGAAGACGCTCGCGATTTTGATGATGCTGTTTATTGTGAGCCGGCAAAGATTGGTAAAGGCAAATCCGCCATCGGTGGCTGGCGTCTGCTGGTGGCCATTGCCGATGTCAGCCACTACGTTGAAACCGGGTCGAGCATCGATGTTGATGCCTACGACCGTGCGACCAGCGTGTACTTTCCGCGTCGTGTGATTCCGATGCTGCCCGAGAAATTGTCGAACGGGCTGTGTTCACTCAATCCGGAAGTCGAGCGCCTGTGCATGGTCTGCGACATGATGGTAGGCGGCGAGGGCGAGGTTTCGGCCTACCAGTTCTACCCGGCTGTGATGTGGAGCCATGCGCGCTTCACCTACAACGAGGTGGCTGCGATTCTTGCGAATACGCGCGGCCCGGAAGCCGTGCGGCGCAAGGAGCGGGTAACGGATCTGATCAACCTGCACGATGTCTATCGGGCCCTGCATAAGGCGCGCGTGCGCCGGGGTGCAGTGGACTTCGAGACGGTTGAAACCCAAATCGTTTGCGACGAGAGTGGGCGCATCGAGAATATCGTGCCACGCACGCGCAACGATGCGCACAAATTGATTGAAGAGGCGATGCTGGCTGCCAACGTGTGCAGCGCGGACTACATTTCGCAGAGCAAGCACGCGGGCCTGTTTCGCGTGCATGAAGGGCCTACGCCCGAGAAGCTTGAACTGCTTCGCAACTATCTCAAGGCCATCGGTGTCGCCTTGACGGTCAGTGATGCTCCAACGCCGGGCGAGTTTCAGGCGATTGCAGCGGCGACCGCAGAACGACCGGATGCGACGCAAATTCACTCGATGTTGTTGCGCTCCATGCAGCAGGCTATCTACACGCCGGTGAACAATGGCCATTTTGGTCTGGCGTTTGAGGCTTACACGCATTTCACGAGTCCGATTCGGCGCTATCCAGATCTGCTGGTGCACCGTGTCATCAAGGCGATTCTGGCCAAGACGAAGTACCAGTTGCCGGCACTGCCGACACCAGGCGAAGCGCATGCCAAACTGTCACGTCGAATTGAAAAAGGGCTGGCGGCGCGTGTTGCGGAGCCTGGTCAAAAGCCCAAGAAACTGAGTCCCGAGACCCAGGCCTGGCAGGCCGCTGGCATGCATTGCAGTGCCAACGAACGCCGTGCCGACGAGGCCAGTCGTGATGTTGAAGCCTGGCTCAAATGTAAGTACATGCGTGAGCACCTGGGTGAAGAGTACGGGGGTGTAGTCAGTTCCGTAACCAGTTTCGGTATCTTTGTGACGCTCGATGCGATGTATGTGGAGGGACTGGTACACATTACAGAACTCGGCGGCGATTACTATCGTTTTGACGAGGCACGTCAGGAATTGCGTGGTGAGCGCACCGGCGTGCGTTACGCCATTGGCACGCGGGTGCAGGTACAGGTCAGCCGGGTTGACCTGGACGGTCGTCGAATCGATTTCCGCTTGCTTCACGAGGGTGATGACTTGCTCTTGCGTTCCATCAAGAGCAAGGAATCCTTGCACAAGGCAGAAGTTCGCGGCGATGGCGGCGACAAGCCCGGCGGTTCTTCCGCCAAGCGCCCGGCGCGCAAGGCGGCGCCGCGTTCCATACATGCGGTCGAGTCCGATGTCAGGGCCACTAAGGCGGGTGAGCGTTCAGCGCCTGCCAAGAGCAAGGACAAGGGACGCAAGTCGCGTCGTCGAACCTGAACTCAACAGGCTGCATTTTCAGGAAATGAAATGACGCTGGATACAAAAGTTGCGATCGTGACCGGGGCTGGAACCGGTATTGGTAAAGCGGCCACATTGGCGCTGATCAAGGACGGTTATCAGGTGGTGCTCGCGGGCCGTCGCTCCGAACCGTTGGTCGATGTGATTGCCCTCGGTGGCGCGCCGGAACGGGCGCTGGCGGTCGCCACGGATGTTTCCGATCCTGATTCGGTCAAGGCATTGTTCGACGCTGCGCTGAACCGGTTCGGCCGGGTTGATCTGTTGTTCAACAATGCCGGGGTTGGTGCGCCAGCCATTCCACTGGAAGACCTGACGCTGGAGCAGTGGAAGAATGTGGTCGATATCAACCTCACCGGCATGTTTTTGTGCATTCAGCAGGCGTTCCGGGTGATGAAGGCACAGGCACCGCGCGGCGGGCGGATCATCAACAATGGATCCATTTCGGCCACCACGCCCCGTCCGAATTCCAGTCCTTACACCGCAACCAAGCACGCGGTAACGGGCTTGACGAAATCAGCCTCGCTTGATGGGCGGAAGTACGATATTGCCGTTGGCCAGATTGATGTAGGCAACGCTGGCACTGAGATGGCGCAGCGCATGGCAGCCGGCATTTTGCAGGCTCATGGTGAAATCGCTGTCGAGCCCCTAATGGACGTCAACATCGTGGGCCAATCCGTGCTGTACATGGCCAATCTGCCGCTAGCGGCCAATGTGATGTTTCACACCGTGATGGCGACCAAGATGCCATTTGCCGGGCGTGGTTGACACCAGTGCAGTGTTACTGCACTCGTTGCGCTGAACGCGCCAGCGCGCTGGCTGTCAGGGCCATGTCATCCGGCCAGCGGTCGGCTTGCAAACCATGCTCATAGACCGCCTCACAGGCGGCTTGCAAGGCCGGTAATCCTGTGGCAAGGGCGGCCCCGATCATGCCTGCCAACACATCGCCGGTACCCGCTGTTGCCAATTTGGCGTTGCCAGAGGGATTGATGAGTGGTGTTTGCCCGGGTGCGGCGATGACGGTGCCAGACCCCTTGAGCACCACGGTGCAGCCAAAGCGATCCACGATGAGCCGGGCAGCTGCCAGGCGATCATTTTGTAATTGAGCGACCGTGGTTCCCAACAAGCGGGCGGCTTCCAGCGGATGCGGTGTCAGCACGGTCGCTGTAAAACGTCTGCTGCGGGCGATCAAAAGGGTCTGCAGTTGCGGGTCGGTTGCGATGGCATTGATCGCATCGGCATCGATCACGAGTTGTGCAGCGCTCGACAACAGCTTCGGCAATTCGCTGCGAATCGCATCGCCTCCGCCGCAGCCACAGACGACAGCCATGGACTTGAAGTCCAGTGTTTCAAGCGGCCTGAACATCAGTTCCGGCTGGTTGATATCCGCACTGAGGGTGCCACCGTCGAGCAATCCGACAAAGACCCGTCCTGCGCCCGCATGCAGTGCCGCCGATGCGGCCAACAAGGCCGCACCCGTCATGCCGGGCCCGCCACCGACCACGGCCACATCACCGTAACTGCCTTTGTGTGACGCATGGAGGCGCGGTGCACACTGCATCGGAGGGCCAGCAAGCGAGGCGTCGGGCTTGATCGCGTCAGACTTGGCGTGCTCAATTTGCAGATCGTCCAGCCACACCGTGCCCGCAGCATCTCGACCATGGCCTGTGAACAAACCGGGTTTGAGTGTGAGCAGGGTCAGGCAATGTTGGGCTTTGACGCATGTTGGTGCGGCGCTACCGTTGTCGGCCTGCAATCCGGTCGGTATATCGACGGCCAGCACGGTGGCGCTGCCGGCATTGAGCA
The DNA here is from genome assembly GCA_903920695.1 of uncultured beta proteobacterium. Lineage (GTDB taxonomy): Bacteria > Pseudomonadota > Gammaproteobacteria > Burkholderiales > Burkholderiaceae_C > Rhodoferax. Next base: position 2,215 of record CAIXNB010000193.1, on the reverse strand, counting down.
GCTTGATCCACTGGGCCATGCGTCCTTCGGGCGCGCGTTTGGCGCCGATGCCGAGCATGGCATCAATCGCCAGGTCGAACTCCTTCGGTGGTTCCTCGGCAAACTGAACGCCGGCGTCGACGGCCCGCTGCCAGGACGCCAGCGCGTCGGGCGGTGCCGTGTCTGGCGTTCCAAGCCAGGTCACAACCGGCTGCGTTCCCCAGTGCTGCAGATGCATGGCAGCTTCCAGACCGTCGCCGCCATTGTTGCCCGGGCCGCAGGCGATCCACTGACGCCGACTGTGTGGCGCCACCGCCAGCGCCAGTTGTGCGATGGCCAGTCCAGCGCGCTGCATCAGTGTGTGCGGTGGTAGAGCGTCCTGGGCGGCTAGTTCGATGCGACGTGTCGCCGCAACGCCGTGTAGGGCATGTGCTGAGTTGAAATCGATTCGTTTCACCGGGCTTAGAACTCGTAGGTTTCGCCTTCGCGAGCCAGCCGGTAGACCGGCCCGCCGCTCTGGTGTCGGTTACCTGCCAGAACTTGTACAAAGACCGCCTCCAGGGCGTCGTCGCTGCGCGTTGGCTCATGGTGCGTGCAAAACAGCATTTTGACTTCTGCTTCGTTGGCGTACCGGATGCTGGAGTCGAAAGTACCATGGCCCCAGCCTTTTCTGGCCGCATATTCTTGCTCGGTGTAGGAGCAATCGGCAATCAACACATCCACTCCTCGCATCGCGCGCAGGATGTTGTTGGATTTTTCATCAATCAAGGCCTGGTACTCGGCGTACCCACGTTGACCCGATTCATAAATGTTCTGTGGTGGTTCGTGGTCGCCCGTGAAGAATATTGATTTTCCGTTGGCTTCGATCCGGTAGCCGAAGTTGACCACCGGGTGGTTCAGCAGGTAAGGCGTGACTGTGGCAGAACCGAGCTCGATGCTTTGTTCAGGGGTCAGTGTGACGTATTCGATTCGTGCTTTCATCTTTTCTTCAAGCACCGGGAAGTAGCTGTATTGCAATTGCACCGCCATGACCTGTTCCACCCCTTTGCCCGACACGGGATCAAAGGCGCCATGCAGCCGCAGCAGATTGCCGGAGATGAAGTTCGGCGCAAAAAATGGCAAACCCTGAATATGGTCCCAATGGGAGTGGGTGATCAGCACATTGGACGTTAGCGGCATCTCAGCCAGCAGGGTCTGGGACAGGGGAAAGATGCCGGTGCCAGCGTCGAGGATGATCAGTTCATTGTTGTCAGTGCGAATCTCGATGCAAGTGGTATTGCCGCCATAGCGCACGGTGTTCGGGCCAGGTGAGGCAATGGACCCCCGCACGCCCCAGAACTTGATTTTCATGCCATGCCCTCAGATCGTTCAAAGTAGGTAAGTTCTCGCAAAATATTTTGCGAAGCTGTTGCACGATAGAAGGAATTCATCGCGATGGCCGCTTGCGGGGTATTTCGGCTCATGGCGTGAATTGTCTTTCAACGTCGAATTCTGTCAACCCATCATCGAAATTGATCAAGTTGCACGCTCAAGTGCGGAGTCGCCCTGCGTCAAACCCGGCTAGGTTCAAGTCTGGTTTCTTGCCACCGATCAGGTCGGCCAGTGCTCGGGCCGAGCCGCAACTCAGCGCCCAGCCGCTGGAACCGTGACCCAGATTCAGCCAGAGTCCGGCAATGCCGCTGGCGCCAATCATCGGTGGACCATTGGGCAGCATGGGACGTGCACCTTTCCATTCCTGCACGCCGCCGGACAGGTTGGCGGCACCAGGGAACCAGTCTTGCAAGACCTTGTAGAGCGTTTGCAGTGAGCTGGCGCGCATCCTTTCGGCAGTGCCGCCCAGTTCGGCGCTGCCCGCCACCCGAACGCGCTGACCCAGACGCGAAATGGCAACCTTGTAGCGTTCATCCATTACCGCGCTGCGTGGGGCGTTGAGCGGTTCACGAATGGCGGCGCTGATCGAGTAGCCATGAACCGCTGTCAATGGGATCTTCAGGCCCAGTGGCGCAAGCAGACGGGCAGAGGCCAGTCCGGCGCACATGACAAGGGCGTCATATTGGCGCGGCACGTCTTCGCCTGCAATGTCAAGCTGTGCTGTGTTCACGCCAGCAACGCGTGTGACCTCGGTGTTGAACTGGAAATCGACGCCCAGTTGTTGCGCCTTGTTCTTGATCAAAAGGGCAAACTGCCGACAGTTCCCGACCTCATCGTCAGGCAGGTGGATGGCGCCAAAGAAACC
>CAIXNB010000192.1 GCA_903920695.1 uncultured beta proteobacterium | reverse complement strand
GTACTCGGCCTGGGCAAAACTGACTTGGGTCTGCAGTGTTGGATTCATGTCGGTTCGGTGTTGTGGTGGCTACCCCACCATAACGTCTGAGTCCCTGTGCAGGTTGGCAAATTCATCGAATAAATCCGCGTTTCCCTAGGTCTTTCGATACCGGTGTGGTTAGGAGCCGACTCATGAGCGGCAGACAGAGACCTCGCCATTCATTCCAGCGGACTGCCGCCGGCGGCAACTGAACTCAGGCGTCAGAAAGGCTTTCTTTGATGAGCGATCAACGCGATCCCGTAACCATCCTGAAAGCCAGACTGGCCTCCGGCGAAATTGACGCGGACGAGTATCGTCAGCTGTTGGAGCTGTTACAGGATGCCGAACCTTCGAAGGCAGAGATGGGTTCGAATCCTCGCGTGCCACATGGGCGGCTTTTGGTCGAAGTTGATAACATCCAATTGTTCGAGAGGACCATCGTCATTGAAGGAGAAGTAACACCAATCACCGAAGTCGTGTCGGTTTCGGGAATGAGTTCTTCTCAGTCAATCAACTTCATCCCGATGGACAAGAGGAGCTATGTCGGGTTCACACTTGCATCCGGCAAGTTCTTCTCGCTTAGTGAAGACAGAACTTTGTTCGCGCCCGCGCGGCACAATGCGATAAGACTACTGCACTCGGCCCTGAAACAACTTACTTTTCATAGCCGCCTGACTCGAATTGCCACGCTCCTGCGTCAAGAAGGACGACTAGAGATCTTCCATCCGTACTCCGAGAAGGCTGAAGCGATATTTTTGACAAACACCGGTCAAATCGAGACAGCCAGCAAAACGATAGATTTGAAGCAAGCCAAGAAAGATGGGGTCTTTGGGGTCGGTGTTGAGTCCCGATCTCTGGGATACAGCCGTGGACACGACACAGAAGAAGTGGTCGTAGGCGAAAAAAAAGGCCCAATGGGATTCATCCCCGGAACAGCCCTACGATTCAAGGCGAACAAGTACGACACGGATGTAGTAAATGCACTTCTTCAATGGATGTCGGAGCCAAGTAACAAGTTGGCGTGACGGAGGCCGCACGGGTGCTGTGTGCCGCTGAAGGCACGTTTTATCGCATTGGATACACATGAAAGCAGAATACGATCTCTCCAAACTGAAGTCGCGTACGAACCCATACGCATCCAAGCTGAAGAAGCCCGTCACGATGCGGCTGTCAGAAGACGTTGTGCAGTATTTCAAGGGCATGGCTGATGAGGCAGGTGTGCCGTATCAAAGTCTCATTAACTTGTACCTGCGTGACTGTCTTGCCAATAGCCGAAAAGTGCAAATCAATTGGCCCCAAGCTGTTTAACATGACAAGGAGTGCGCAGCTCGCGGCGCGGTTACCAACAATAGCGCCGCCTACAAGCCGGACGAAAACGGTTGCGTATGACGTGTCTGAACAACTCCGAACCCCTGAGGAAATGGCAGCTTATCTGGACGCATGGATGGAAGATGCTCCTGAGGACGCAGCGGGAATCGCGCGCGCCCTGGGCGATATTGCGCGTGCGAAGGGAATGACTCAGGTAGCCCGCGACGCCGGGCTAAGTCGGGAGAGCTTGTATAAGGCTTTGAGTGAGAATGGCAACCCGACTTTCGCAACCGTGTTGAAGGTGGCGAAGGCGCTGGGCGTGAGGTTTCACGCGCAGGTTGCCTGATTTGGATGTGTGAATATTTCCACTGCAAATTCAATAGGTCGTATTGAATTTGCAAGGATGTTCAACCGCCTTTTTTGCAGCGCTTACCCGGGTTCTTCTTGTTGTTCGTCGCGCTACCGCGTTCCAGGCTGCGCAGTTGTCCCTTGCCGGCGGTGAAGCAGACGCCCTTGGGTGGCACGGGACGGGGGCTTGCCTTGCGCTCGGCTTCGGTACGGAACTCTTTGCTCATGAAAATGACTCCAATAAATAATAAAACGAAACCCCGCGATTATCCCCGAGCCTTGCGATGGCCGGGTTTGGCCAGCAGTTCGAGGTAAAACGCAGCACCGCCCTCTGCCGCGACGGCGTCGATCAGGGCGGTGAGGGTGGCGAAATGGACCTCGCTTGCGGTCTCTGCGCTGGCGCCGAAGCGGCAGTTGAAATCCCAGTAGTCCACGCCTTCGGGCAAGGGCTTGCGCCGTTCGCGCTGCACGTATTTGCGGATTTCGTGCTTGGTCGCTTCCAGAACCCGGTCGCGGTTCTTGCCTTCGATGTTTAATAGGAATGTTTTTTTCACGGTATTCTCTGTTTGCCGGACAGGCCGTTGGCGCTGTTCACAAGCGATTATCGATGCGGCGGCTACCTTTTTCAGATATTCACCTTACAAAGCGTCTGTTTATGCCATTTTCATCCTTCGGTCTGTCGTCGGCCCTGCTGCGCGCCGTGGCCGACAAGGCCTATTCAAGGCCGACGCCGATTCAACTGGCGGCGCTGCCGCCCGCCTTGGTGGGGCGCGATCTGCTGGCCAGCGCGCAAACCGGATCCGGCAAGACGGTGGCCTTTGCCCTGCCGGTGTTGCAGCGGCTGGCGCAAAACGCGTCAACCCAGCCGCGCTCGCTGCGCGCCCTGATTCTGGTGCCCACGCGCGAACTTGCGGCCCAGGTCGGTGAGGAAATCCGCGCCCTGGGCGCGCACCTAGCCTCGCCCATGAAGGTGTCGATTGTGTTCGGCGGCGTTTCCATCAACCCACAGATGATGCGCTTGCGCGGCGGTACCGACATCATGGTGGCGACGCCAGGGCGCTTGATCGACCTGATTGCGCATAACGCGCTGACACTCTCCAGCGTCACGACGCTGGTGCTCGACGAGGCTGATCGCCTGTTCGATCTGGGCTTTGCCGAAGAACTCTCGCGCATCCTGGCCCTGCTGCCGGTGCAGCGCCAGAACCTGTTCTTCTCGGCCACTTTCCCGCCGGCGGTGCAGACTTTGGCGCAGACGCTGCTGCGTGACCCGGTGCGCATCACGGTTGCGTCCGAGCCCGAGAGCGCGCCCGACATCGTGCAGCGCGTGATCGAGGTGGATGTGGGGCGGCGCACCCAGTTGCTGCTGCACCTGATCAAACTGAACCACTGGAGTCGGGTGCTGGTTTTCGTCGCAACCAAACACGCGGCCGAAATGGTGGCTGACAAGTTGCGCAAAAGGCGCATCAACGCCGAACCGTTTCACGGTAATCTGAGCCAGGGCAAGCGCACGCAGGTGCTGGCCGATTTCAAGGCCTCGCGGCTCAAGGTGGTGATCGCCACCGATGTGGCAGCGCGCGGCCTGGACATCGCGCAGTTGCCGGTGGTGGTCAACTACGATTTGCCGCGCTCGGCGCTCGACTACACCCACCGCATCGGTCGCACGGGTCGTGCCGGCGAGCGCGGCATCGCCCTCAGCTTTGTCAGTGCAGACAGCGATGCGCATCTGCGCCTGATCGAGAAAAACCATGGCCTGAGCCTGCCGCGCGAACAGGTCGAGGGCTTCGAGCTCACGCCAGGTGTAGCGCCGGGGCTGCCCGAGAGCCCTGCCAACGGCGGCATCAAGGGCCGGCGTCCGAGCAAGAAGGACAAGTTGCGCGCTGCGGCTGCCGCCCAGACACGCAGGTGACGCCGTTTCGCCCAGTGAAGGGCTATGCTGCGCCGGCATATTTCCACCTCCACACCTTTGACAGGGGCAGTCCATGAAACATCTTTTTTCTCTCGAAGGCCGCAGTGCGCTGATCACCGGCGGTTCGCGCGGCATTGGCCGCATGATTGCCGAGGGATTCCTCGCACAAGGCGCACGCGTCTACATCTCAGCGCGTAAGGCGGCGGCTTGTGACCAGACGGCACGCGAGTTGAGCAGCCTGGGCCCATGCGTCTCGCTGCCGGCCGATGTCTCCACGCTGGAAGGCGCACGTGCGCTGGCCGCCGCTTATAGCGCGCTCGAGCCGCAGCTCGACATCCTGGTGAACAACGCGGGTGCCGCCTGGGGCGCACCGTTTGACGAATTCCCGGAAAGCGGCTGGGACAAGGTCGTCGATCTGAACCTCAAAGCCCCTTTCTTCCTGACGCAGGCGCTGGCACCCCAGTTGCGCGCAGCGGGCAAGCTGCGCGCGGCCAAGGTCATCAACATTGCCTCGATCGACGGGGTATCCGTGAATCCGCAGGAAACCTACTCCTATGCGGCGAGCAAGGCCGGTCTGGTTCATTTGACGCGCCGCATGGCGCTGCGTCTGATCCAGGACAACATTGTCGTTTCGGCCATCGCGCCCGGTGCCTTTGCCTCCGAGATGAACCGCGACGCACGCGACCACGCGCAGGAGGTATCGGCGCGCGTTCCGGCCGGGCGCATCGGCGTAGCCGAAGACATGGCCGGCGCTGCGATCTACCTGGCTTCGCGCGCTGGCGACTACGTGGTGGGCGAGACCCTGGTGGTGGACGGTGGCGTGACGCTGGCGCGGTAACCTGGCCCCCACGCTCGGCACTTTGTGTCCTCGCTGCCCCCCAAAGGGGCTGTTTCGCCTTGGGGCGGCCCGGCGGCGAAACGGACTGGCCCCCACGCTCGGCACTGTGGTCAACCCTGTTTACCAAGCGGAAACAGGCTGCCGATATACTTGCGCCCACTACTTACAGGAGTTTTCATGAGGTTTTCATCCATTGCACTGGCCGCAGTCATTGCTACTTTTGGTCTGGTCTCTTTCAATGCAACCGCTGCTGACGCGGCCGTGAAGACCGTCGCGGCGGTGTACAAGGAAAAAGTGGCCCTCACCGGCAAGACCATCAGCGCCACCGGCAAGGTGGTCAAGGTCAACAACGGCATCATGGGTCGCAACTTCGTGCATGTGCAGGATGGTACGGGCGACGCCAAGGATGGCAGCAACAACCTGGTTGTTACCAGCAAGCAGACCGCCGCCGTCGGTGACAAGGTCACGATCTCCGGTCTGGTGGTGGTGAACCGCGACTTTGGCAGCGGCTATTCCTACCCGCTGATCATTGAAGAAGCCACCGTCACGGTCAAGAAATAAAGGCTCTAGAGCAGTCGCACCTTGACGCTCTTGCCCTTGACCGATCCGGCATTGAGCTTTTGCATGGCCTGCAGCGCAATATCGCGCTGCACCGCCACAAAAGTGGTGAATTCGGTCACCACAATTTTCCCGATCTGTTCACGGCTATAGCCGGCGTCTGCCGTCAGTGCGCCCAGCACATCGCCGGGGCGGATCTTCTCCTTGCGGCCACCCAGAATCTGCAATGTCACCATTGGTGGCAAGAGCGGCCCTACGCCTTGGGGCGTGAGTTCACTCAAGGGGTGCCAGACCGACTCGTGGCTCTGGTACTGCTCAATCTTGCCGACTGAACCCATCTCGCTCATGCTGGCCAGGCTCAGCGCCAGCCCTGATTCGCCTGCACGTCCGGTGCGCCCGATGCGGTGGATGTGAATCTCGGGGTCGGGCGTGATGTCAACATTGATCACGGCTTCCAGTTGCGTGATGTCAAGACCACGAGAGGCGACATCGGTCGCCACCAGCACCGAACAGCTGCGATTCGAGAACCGCGCCAGCACCTGATCGCGCTCGCGTTGCTCGAGTTCGCCATAGAGCGCCAGCGCGCTGAAACCCTGGGCCTGCAGGTAGCTCACCAGTTCCTTGCATTGCAGCTTGGTGTTGCAAAAAGCCAGCGTGCTGACGGGCCGGAAGTGGTTGAGCAGGCGTGCCACGGTCTCCAAGCGGTTGGCTCGGTTCACCTCGTAGAAGCGTTGTTCGATCAGGCTCCTGGCGTGCTGCGCCTCAACTTTGATTTGCTGCGGCTCGCGCATGAACTGGCGCGCCAGTTTCTCGATGCCGTCCGGGTAGGTGGCCGAAAACAACAGAGTCTGGCGCGCTGGCGGGCACTGTTTGACGACGGTGGCGATGTCGTCGAAGAAGCCCATGTCGAGCATGCGATCAGCTTCGTCGAGCACCAGGGTGTTGAGGGCATCGAGCGCCAAGTAGCCGCGTTCCAGGTGGTCCATCACGCGACCCGGCGTGCCGACCACGATGTGGGCGCCGTGTTCGAGCGAGGCGCGTTGCCCGCGCAGTGCGACACCGCCGCAGAGCGTGACGACCTTGATGTTTTCTTCGGCCCGCGCCAGACGCCGGATCTCGGTCGTCACCTGATCGGCCAGCTCGCGTGTCGGGCACAGCACCAGCGCCTGCACGGCAAAGCGGCGCGGGTTCAGGTTGGTGAGCAGGGCCAGCGCGAAGGCAGCGGTCTTGCCACTGCCAGTCTTGGCCTGGGCGATCAAGTCCTTGCCGGCCAGGGCCGCAGGCAGGCTGGCGGCCTGGATCGGCGTCATCTCCAGGTAGCCCAGTTGCACCAGATTGGCCAGCGTGGCGGGGTTCAGGGGCAGGTTGGTGAAGCTGTTGGCGGGAGCTGGCGGGGTGGCGCTATTGGCCTGGGGTTCGGTACGGTGCATGGGTCGATTATCGGTTCTTGGGCAAAATGGGGTATGAACCCGACACAACAAACCGAGCAACGCCTGACCGAACTCGAGATCAAAGCCAGTTTCAGCGAAGACATGCTCGATCAATTGAACCAGATCATCGTGCGCCAGCAGGAACAGATTGACCAGCTGCTCCGCGAAGTCGCGCACCTGCGCCAGTCCAGTACCGACGGTGGCCTGGGCGCGCCGCGCAACCTGCGCGACGACCTGCCGCCGCATTACTGAGGCCACGATTGAGGACAATAGCTGCCATGACCCAAACCATCGAATTGACCCGCCCCGACGACTGGCACCTGCATGTGCGCGACGGCGAGGCCCTGAACGCTGTGGTGCCGCATACGGCCGCCCAGTTTGGCCGCGCCATCATCATGCCCAACCTGCGCCCACCTGTGACCACCGCCGCGGCCGCGCTGGCCTACAAGGCGCGTATCCAGGCCGCAGTGCCGCCGGGTCTGCGCTTTGAGCCCTTGATGACGCTGTACCTGACCGACAGCCTGCCGAGCGATGAAATCAAGCGCGCAGGTGAGGCCGGCATCGTCGCCGTCAAGCTCTATCCGGCTGGTGCCACCACGCACAGCGACGCCGGTGTCACCGACCTGCGCAAGACTTACCGGACGCTGGAGGCCATGCAGCGCGCAGGCATGCCGCTGCTGGTGCATGGCGAAGTCACCGCGCCCGAGGTTGACCTGTTCGACCGCGAAGCCGTTTTTATCGACACCCAGTTGATTCCGCTTCGACGTGATTTCCCTGAACTCAAAATTGTCTTCGAGCACATCACCACGCGTGAGGCCGCGCACTACGTGCAGGAGGCGGATCGCTTCACGGCTGCGACGCTGACGGCGCACCACCTGCTCTACAACCGCAACGCCCTGTTCACCGGCGGTATCCGACCACACTACTACTGCCTGCCCGTGCTCAAGCGCGAGACGCATCGTTTGGCCTTGGTGCAGGCAGCGACGAGCGGCTCCAACAAGTTCTTTCTCGGTACCGACAGCGCGCCGCACGCCGCGCATCTGAAGGAGCACGCATCGGGTTGCGCCGGCTGCTACACCGCGTTTGCTGCGATCGAGATGTACGCCGAGGCCTTCGACGCGGCGGGTGCGCTCGACCAGCTCGAAGCCTTTGCCAGCTTCAACGGCGCCGATTTCTATGGTTTGCCGCGCAACACGGAGCGCATCACACTCAAGCGCGAAGCCTGGACCGCACCCGAGAGCTTTGCCTATGGGCAGGCCCAACTCAAACCGCTGCGTGCTGGCGAAACCCTGCCCTGGAGGCTGGCATGAGCGCGCGGGATGGGCGGCGCGCCGAGCCGCACATCGCGCTCTTGATCGATGCGGACAATTCGCCCGCAAGCAAGATTGAGGCGATCCTGACTGAACTCTCCACCTTTGGTGTGACCAATGTGCGCCGGGCCTACGGCAACTGGAAGAAAAACGAACTCAAGGGCTGGGAAGAAAAACTGCATGAGCACGCCATTCGTCCGATGCAGCAGTTTGACTACTCCAAAGGCAAGAATGCCAGTGATATGGCGATGGTGATCGACGCGCTGGAACTGCTTTACACCGATCAACCTGATGCGTTCGGGATTGTTTCGTCGGACGCGGACTTCACGCCCCTCGTGATGCACTTGCGTGCCAAGGGTGCTGCCGTGTACGGCTTTGGCGCGCAGAAGACGCCAGAACCTTTTGTCAACGCCTGTTCCCGTTTTCTCTACCTGGATCGCCTTGGTGCGGTGGAAAGTGTCGATGACATGGCGCTTTCCGGCTCCGCTGCGGCGATGGATGCCAACGTGGCAACGCCCAAGCCGGCGCAGCCCCTGCGTGTGCCGACTGAGCAGTTGCGCAAGGACAGCAAATTGGTCAATCTGCTCAGGGGCGCCGTCGTCGCGTGCGAAGATGAAGATGGCTGGGCGAGGGTCGGAGCCGTGGGTACCCACATTGGCAACAAGGCGTCCTTCGACCCGCGCAATTACGGCTACGCCACGCTGACCAAGCTGCTGGCCGCAACTCACGCGTTTGATTTGCGTGATGAAGGGACGTCCCAGGTCAGCGTGCGTGACAAGGGGCATTTCCTGGCCTTGTCAGAGGCATGAACGCAGGGGCAGTGACTGCGATTGACTGGACCGCGCCCTGGCTCTGGCAGTGGCGTTTTATGGGTCAGGCCGCCAGCCAGTGGCTGACGTCCGGCAGGTCTCAGTCTCAGGCGCTGAACCAGGCGGCTACGACACAGCCGGCAGTCCCGGTGCGCTTCGTGCCGCAGAACGAGCTCCCGACCGGCGTCGCCTATGAGCAGCATATTTTCGATACCGGTTGTGTGCCCACGCGCGAGGGCTTGCATGACTTCTTTAACGGCCTGGCCTGGTTGCTGTTCCCCTTGACCAAGCAGCGACTCAATCAGTTGCACGGGCATCCAGCCGGTGCGCGGCCCGGCGCGTGATGCCCTGACCTTGTTTGACGAGAATGCGGCTTTTTTGCAGGCGCCCGATGCCTTGTGGGACGCGCTGGCGGCAAAGGATTGGCAGAGTTTGTTTGTCGATCAGCACGCGCTTTGGCGCCAGGCGCATCTCTTGCTGTTCGGCCACGCTCTGCTGGAAAAACTGGTGGCGCCGCGCAAGGGCATCACGGCCCACGTGTACCGCGTACAGGCTGGCGCTGATTCACTGGCGGCACTCGACGCCTGGGTGGCGTCTGACCTGTCTGCCGTCAAGTTGGCTGGCAAGCCGTTCGCACACCTGCCGGTGCTCGGTGTGCCGGGTTGGTGGGCTGCCAATGAGAATGCTTTGTTTTACGATGACGCCAGTGTGTTTCGTTTGCCCCGCGCCGGGTGAGATACTGTTTGGGTGTTGCCGTCCGCGGTGTGATTGATGCGCACGCGCCTAACAAGGAGGATTGCTGATGTCACGCGGTCTACTCAATTGTTCTGCCCTGGTCGGCCTTGTCTTGGCCCTGTCCGGCTGCGCCGTGCGTAATCAGTCGCGCGTGGCAGGCGCGGCGACAGCGCCGCTCTACGATCTGAATCTGGTCTATGCCGAGATCCCGGCGGTGCTGAACGAGGCGCAGAAGCAGGCCTATGCCATACCAGCTGATATGCGCTGCGCTTCGCTGTCGGCTGCCATTGGAGAGCTTGATTCCGCCCTGGGCCCCGACCTGGATGCACCGGCATCCGAGTCCAATCCAGGCTTGGTCGAGCGCGGGTCCGACGAAGTGCAGAGTTCCGCCATTGGCGCCCTGCGCAACACGACCGAGGGTCTGGTGCCCTTCCGTGGCTGGGTCAGAAAACTCAGTGGTGCGGAAGGCTACTCCCGGAAACTGGCCGCTTCCATCGCTGCCGGAAGCATTCGCCGTGCTTTCCTGAAAGGCCTTAAAGTGGCGCAGGCTTGTGTGTGAGATTTGCCACGCGGCGAACTGTCTTGAAATCGGCAGACCAGCCCTTAACATGCAGGCTTGGATTCGCTGATTCCAGCGATCTTTGAAGGAAACCATGAAACGCATTTTTCTGTTCGTCCTGACCAATGTGCTGGTGGTCGCCGTGCTGGGCATCGTCGCCAGTCTGCTCGGTGTCAATCGCTACCTCACTGCCAGTGGCCTGAATCTGGGTTCGCTGCTCGGCTTTGCGCTGGTCATGGGCTTTGGCGGCGCCATCATTTCGCTCTTGATCAGCAAGCCGATGGCGAAGTGGACCGCGGGTGTGCGCATCATTGAGCAGCCGCAGAACGCCGACGAAGCCTGGATCGTGGACACCGTGCGCAAACTCGCCGGCAGCGCCGGCATCGGCATGCCAGAAGTCGGCATCTTTGAAGGCGATGCCAACGCGTTTGCCACCGGCGCTTTCAAGAATTCAGCGCTGGTGGCGGTCAGCACTGGCTTGTTGGTCGGCATGACGCGCGACGAAATCGAAGCCGTGATCGGTCATGAAATCGCGCATGTGGCCAACGGCGACATGGTCACCATGACCCTGATCCAGGGTGTGATGAACACCTTTGTCGTGTTCCTGAGTCGCGTCATCGGTTTTGCGGTGGACAGCTTTTTGCGCAAGGGCGATGAACGCAGTTCCGGCCCTGGCATCGGCTACATGATCAGCACCTTTGTACTCGACATCGTGCTCGGCTTTGCCGCTGCCATGGTCGTGGCCTGGTTCTCGCGGCATCGGGAGTTCCGCGCTGACGCCGGCTCGGCCCAGTTGCTGGGTCGCAAGCAGCCGATGATCAACGCGCTGACACGCCTGGGTGGCATGCAGCCCGGTGAATTGCCCAAGAGCGTGGCGGCGTTTGGCATCACCGGTGGTATCGGTCAGTTGTTTGCGACGCATCCGCCGCTTGCGGAACGCATCGCCGCGCTGCAAAGCAGTTAAGCTCGCCGCCTTCCTGTTCATTGGATATTCGCTTTGGAACTCTCCACCTGGCTCGCCTTTTTCGCTGCATCCTGGGCCATCAGCATTTCACCGGGCGCCGGTGCGGTCGCTGCCATGAGCGCCGGCCTGAACCATGGCTTCCGGCGTGGTTACTTCACTACCTTTGGCCTGATCCTGGGCATCTGGACACAGGTGCTGGTAGTCGGCGCCGGCCTTGGTGCGCTGGTGGCGGCATCGAGCACCGCGTTCAGTGTGGTCAAGTGGCTGGGTGTAGCCTATCTGGTGTGGCTTGGCATTGCGCAATGGCGCGCGCCAGCGCGGCCGATGGCTGCCCTGTCCGATGCCGGCACGCTTGTGACGCGGCGTTCCATGATCATGCGGGCCTGGATGATCAACGCGGTCAACCCCAAGGGCACGGTGTTCCTGCTGGCGGTCGTGCCGCAGTTCATGAACCTGGCGCAGCCGCTGCTACCGCAGTACCTGATCATCGCCGCCACGCTTGCCTTCACCGATCTGATCGTGATGGCCGGCTACACCGTGCTGGCGGCGCGGCTGCTGGGGGCGCTCAAGTCGCCAGCCCATATCCGCGCTCTGAACCGAACCTTCGGCAGCCTGTTCGTGCTGGCCGGGACGCTGCTGGCGCTGTTCAAGCGGGCGGAGTGATCGGTCCGGTCATCGCGGCCTTATTTGTTTCGTCATCGCTGGCATACCAAGCCACCGTTTTGTTCCACTGCATTGGGCGCCATGCGCTGCGGGACGCAGGCCGACGTGGCACTCAACTCCGTTCGTGTCCCCCGGCCTGCGGCCTCCTCCTTGACCTCACTGCGCTGAGCGCCACGCCGTCCTGCGTTTGCAAACGTTGCAGGTATTCGTTGAGTACTTGATGGGTTTCCATTTGTTGCATGCCAACACGGCTGGCTGGCGATGACGCTGGAGCGGATGGTGTAGCGAAATCAAGGAGGAGCCGAGGGCGCAGCCCTCGGCGGGGGACATTCGCGTAACCATCTGCCCCGGTGTCATCAGCCTGCACAAACCGCCCAGTATGCAAGACCTCTTGCGATGCATCCATGCCGGTCACTAAGCCAGGCACCACAAAACGTGCGCGCGGTCAGCCCAGCATATTCCTCGCTAGCGCTTCCGCCACCTTGATGCCATCAACACCGGCTGAGAGGATGCCGCCGGCATAGCTCGCGCCTTCACCAGCGGGGTAGAGACCACGCGTATTCGTGCTTTGTAGATCTTCGCCGCGCGGCATCTTCAACGGCGATGAGGTGCGTGTCTCTACACCAGTGAGCACGGCGTCGGGCATGTCGAAGCCCTTGATCTTCTTGCCAAAGGCCGGCAAGGCTTCGCGCATGGCCGCAATCGCGTAATTGGGCAGGGCGGCGCGCAGGTCGACCAGTTGCACGCCGGGTTTGTAGGATGGCTCGACGCCGCCCCATTGTGTGGACACCTTGCCCGCGATGAAGTCGCCCACCAGTTGCCCCGGTGCGTCGTAGTTGCTGCCGCCGAGCACATAGGCGTTCGATTCCAACTGACGTTGCAGAACGATGCCGGCGAGCGGATGTTGCGCAAGACCCGGTGTGATGCGGGATGGCACCTGTTCGCCCAGCGCCGCGTGAAAGCTTGTCTCGTCATGCAGGTAGTCGTTCGGGTCGATGCCGACCACAATGCCGGCGTTGGCGTTGCGTTCGTTGCGCGAATACTGACTCATACCGTTGGTAACGACGCGACCGACCTCCGAGGTTGCCGCCACCACGGTGCCGCCCGGACACATGCAAAAGCTGTAGACGGAGCGGCCGTTGCTGGCGTGGTGCACCAGCTTGTAATCTGCCGCGCCCAGGTTCGGGTGGCCGGCGTGGCGGCCCCAGCGCGCTTTGTCGATCACGCTTTGCGGGTGCTCGATGCGAAAGCCGATCGAGAACGGCTTGGCTTCCATCGCGACACCGCGCTGGTACAGCATGGCGCAGGTGTCGCGTGAACTGTGGCCCAGCGCCATGATCACTTGATCGGCCGCCAGTTCGTAGGATGCGCCGCTGGCCTGGTTCAGAATGGTGAGGCCGCGCAGTTGCCGACCCCGTGGACCGTCTTCAATCTGCACATCGGTGACGCGTTGCTGAAAGCGGATTTCGCCACCCAGTGCGATGATCTGCTGGCGCAGGTTTTCCACCACCTTGACGAGCTTGAAGGTGCCGATGTGCGGGTGCGCATCGACCAGGATCTCGGGTGGCGCGCCGGCCTTGACGAACTCCTGCATGACCTTGCGCCCGAGGTAGCGCGGGTCCTTGATCTGACTGTAGAGCTTGCCGTCGGAGAAAGTGCCGGCGCCACCCTCGCCGAACTGCACGTTCGATTCTGGATTGAGCTCGCGCTTGCGCCACAGGCCCCAGGTGTCCTGCGTGCGTTCGCGCACCGTCTTGCCGCGCTCCAGCACGATCGGCTTAAAACCGGATTGCGCCAGGATCAGTGCGGCAAAAATGCCGCACGGACCAAAGCCGACTACGACCGGGCGCAGACCTGTGTAGTTGGATGCCTGCGTCACCAGGCGATAGGTCATGTCGGGCGTGGGCACGATGTGCGGGTTGCCGGCAAATCGCGTCAGCAACGCTGCCTGCAGCGCCGGCGTGACCTCCACATCGGCGATGTAGACCTGCACCAGCGCGGCCTTGCGCGCGTCGATGCTGCGCTTGAAAACTGTGTGACCGATCAGTTCACCCGGTGTGATGCCCAGCGTGCGGCAGATCAGCTCGGGAAGGGCCTGCGCTGGAGGGTCCAGCGGCAGTTTGAGTTCGGTCAGGCGCAGCATGCGGGTCGGGTCTGTGGTGTGTATCAGGTGGGCAGGAAGCCTTCAATCGACAGATAGCGTTCGCCCGTGTCGTAGTTGAAGCCCAGAACGGTGGCGCCGGCAGGCAGATCGGGGAGCTTCTGCGCAATCGCCGCCAGCGTGGCGCCGCTGGAGATGCCCACCAGAATGCCTTCTTCGCGCGCGCAGCGGCGTGCCATTTCGCGTGCCGGCTCCGCATCGACCTGGATCACGCCGTCGAGCAGCGCCATGTTCAGATTCCTCGGGATGAAGCCCGCACCAATGCCCTGAATCGGGTGCGGCGCGGGCGCGCCACCGGAAATCACGGGGGAGGCCACTGGTTCGACCGCATAGACCTTGAGTTGTGGCCACTTCGCTTTGAGGACCTGGGCGCAGCCGGTCAGGTGGCCGCCGGTGCCGACGCCGGTGATCAAGGCGTCGATGCCATCCGGAAAATCGGCCAGGATCTCCAGCGCCGTGCTGCGCACATGGGCTTCGATGTTGGCCGGGTTTTCAAACTGCTGCGGCATCCAGCTATTGGGCGTGGCGGCCACCAATTCCACGGCGCGCGCGATCGAGCCCTTCATGCCTTTCTCTCGCGGCGTTAGGTCGAACGAGGCGCCGTAGGCCAGCATGAGGCGGCGGCGTTCCACCGACATGCTGTTGGGCATCACCAGGATCAGCTTGTAGCCCTTGACAACCGCCACCATGGCCAGACCGACACCGGTGTTGCCGGAGGTCGGCTCGATGATGGTGGCGCCGGGTTTGAGTTCGCCGCTATTCTCGGCGGCCTCCACCATGGCCAGCGCAATACGGTCCTTGATGGAGCCACCGGGGTTGCTGCGCTCGGACTTGATCCACACATTCTGGCCCGGACCAAACAGCCGATTGATGCGCACGTGCGGCGTGTTGCCAATGGTTTGCAGGATGGTGTCGGCTTTCATGGGAGGCTCCTTGGGGTGGTAATCTGACCGCCATTTTCGACTACTTGCGCGACAGCTTTCACGTTGTGGGTATGGTTAACCGTGATAATCGGGGCGTGAAGCCCACCAGACTGCCGCTGGTGCAATCCTGGAAACAGGGCACTGGAGGAACGTCCGGACTGCATAGGGCAGCGTAGCAGCTAACAGCTGTCCACTGAAAGCCGCGTACGAAAGTGCGCGGTATAAGGTGAGGATCAGAGCAACAGAGACGAGTCGGACCGGGGCAACCCGGTTCGGGTGAAACGGGCAATCTCTACGCGCAGCAATACCAAGTAGGCACACGTTGACGGGGCCCCCGGAGTGTGCGGGTAGGTAGCATCGAGCCGTTGGGTGACCAGCGGCCCAGAGTAATGGCAGTCACTTCTGCCAGCCCGCAAGGGCTGGCAGTTGCACAGAATCCGGCTTATCGGTGGGCTTCACACTTTTTCCCACGCTCCAGCCCGGCAGGGGCTGATTCGCCTTGGGGCGGCCCGGCGACGAAACGTCTCTTACTTCGACTGCAGGTTGGTGCCGACGGTTCCGACGGCCACGTAGCCGTTCTGGCCGTGCGCCACCGCCAGCAGGTTCTCGCCGTTTGCGGGCGCGTTCGCCACCGTCCAGGTCAGGCCGTCGGTGCTGTACAGGATGGTGCTGTCGGTGCCGACCGCGACAAACTGCGTGCCGTAAACGACGGCATTCAGGTTGGCGGGGATGCCGGGCGCGGTTTGCGCCGTCCAGGTCGCACCATCCGTGCTGCTGAGCACCGTGTTGCCATCACCCACCGCAACAAAGGCGCTCGTCACGACACCGGTTGTCGAGACGCTGGTTATGCTGGCGACGCCATGCAGGTCCATGGTCTCGCCGGAGCTGACGTTTTGCCAGGTCAAGCCGTCGACGCTAATGACGATGGTGCCGCCGGCACCAACGGCGACCCAGAGGCCGTCGCCGCTGTTGTAGTTGACCGCATACAGGTCCTGGGTCGTGGCGGAATTGCTCGCCGCCTTCCAGGTGATGCCGTCGGCGCTGGTGATGATGGTGCCGCCCGCGCCCACTGCCACATTCAGGCTCAGGTTGTTGCTGGTGATCGCGTACAGGTTTTGCGTTGTGCCGCTGGTCTGCGCAGTCCAGGTGACTGTGTCGGTGCTGGTCAGCACCAGGCCGCCATCACCGACGACCTTGTAGCTGCTGAAGAAGGACGCGCCATTGAGCCGCTTGCTGGTGGTGTAGTTGATGGCGCTCCAGGCTGTGCCATCGGTGCTGGAATACATGGCGCCGTTGGTGCCGACAGCGACATAGTTGGTTGTCAGCGTCGTGGTGGTTGTAACGGAATTGACGATGGCCGTTGTTGTCGTTGAACCGTAGGCGACGCTGCGCAAATCATTGCTGCCGAGCGCCGTGGCTTGGGTCCAGTTCGAGCCGGCGATCCGGGGTGTTGCAGTTATCGGTGTCGAGCCCGCGCCACCCGGGCCGCCGCCGGTTCGTCCGTTGATGGAAAACGTATAGTCCACGCCATTGGTCAGGCCCTGAACCACGTAGGGCGAGCTCACTTTGAGCAGGACAT
This sequence comes from uncultured beta proteobacterium, assembly GCA_903920695.1. GTDB lineage: Bacteria > Pseudomonadota > Gammaproteobacteria > Burkholderiales > Burkholderiaceae_C > Rhodoferax. The sequence goes on along the minus strand of CAIXNB010000192.1, from coordinate 7,304 downwards.
TGCCGCCTGGCAGACCAAACCAGCTTTGCATTGAGGCCACGCTGCTGGGTGCAACGCTGGTCGGTGCGTAAAAGACCCAGTATTCGACGCCGCTGCTCATGTCCCAGGTCAGCGTGACAGATGATTCACCGACGCTGGTCGCCAGCCCGGTTGGTGCCGGTGCCGGCTCGCCATTGCCGCAGGCCAGCAGCAAAACGGTCAGCAGACCAGCAAAGAACAATTTGAATGAGCGAAAAGACATAGTGAGATCCAAAGCAAAGCTGCGCTCATTATCGAATACTTTGCGGTTCTCGCTGTTGAGTGGTTTGGTATGAGCCGCCGCGCCGGGCCGCCCCAAGTTTGTCGGACAGTCTTTTCGCGACCTGCCCGAGGGCATGGCCCCCTCGAGTGGCAGGGAGCCACACGAAGTGGGCGACCGTGGGGGCGCTTCAGAAGCGTTCATGTGCCTGCAAATAGCGCCATTGGCCTAAGGGCATCTGCGCCATCGCAACGCGTCCGACGCGCAGGCGCTTGATGCCAAGAATCCGCAGGCCGACGCGCTCGCACAGATAGGCCAGCAGACCCGGGTGCGCGCCCTTGACGGCAAAACGCAGCTTGCTGGAGGCATCGCCCGTGCTGTTGAGGCTGACCTTGACCGGCGGCAGTGGACGGCCGTCAACGGCCAGGCCCTGGTTCAGGCGTTGCAGCGTTGCAGGCGCCACGGTGCCCTCGACCTCCACAATCAGTTCCTGTTCCATCACGGCCGCGTCTTCTTCGAGCTTGCGCTGTACGCGCCAGTCCTGCGTGAAGACGACCAGGCCGCTGGCCGCTTTCTCCAGTGGCACGCAGGCCGTCAACCGGGCAAAGTGGCGTTTCAGCAGACGCACGCCGCCCCGGTCGTCGGCTGCGTGGTTGGCGGCGCTGAGAAACTGCTGCGCCGTGGCATCCAGGCCCGGTGGTTTGTGCAGCAACAGGGTCACGTCGGCCAGGTCCAGCAAGCTGGCGTCGCGGTCGACTTCAATTCTCTGCGTCGAAACCCGGAACATCGGTTCTTCCACCACTCGGCCGTCAACGCGAACCCAGCCGCCTTCGATGTACTGTTCGGCCTCGCGCCGCGAGCAACTCAGCAGGGCGGCGACGCGCTTGGCCAGTCGCTCATCAGTGCGGGTGGCGGGCAGGGGTTTTGTGGGCGCGCTCATGACCGTGATGGTAACTCCCGCTCAGGATTGCCAGCTCAGCGGGTCGAGCTGGTAGAAAAGCGTCAGTTGCTCGTACAACTCTGGGTGTTCCTCGGCCATGCGCTGCGGCTGTTCGAAAAAGACCTCCGAGACCACGGCAAAGAATTCGGCCGGGTCGCTCGCGCCGTAGGCGCTGAACAAGGACACCTGCTGCAGCGCGATCATCCCTTTCAGGTGTCTGAATTCGGCGGCCAGCACCTTGGACCACTGCGCGTAGTGGGCGCGGCGCACCAGCACCGGCGTGCCATTGGCGGCGCCGGTTTCCTGATCGAGTTGGTGGGCAAATTCATGGATCACGACGTTCTGGCCGTCGTCGGGTATGGCCGCGCCTTCAAGCGTGTCAAGCCACGACAGCACGACCTGCCCGCGCTCCCAGGATTCGCCCGACAGCACCTGGCGTGCATGGTGTGCGACGCCAATGCGGTCTGTGTGTTCGCGCTCGACCACGAAGCTGCCCGGATAGACCAGGATTTCGCGCAGTCGTGGGTAGTAGCCACGCGGGCGTTTCAGGATCAGCAGGCAGGCTTGCGCCGCAATCGTGACGCGGATCTCGTCGTTAATGTCCAGACTGTCGCAGCCGATGAAGGACTTTTCGGCCAGAAAGACCTGGATCTGACGCTTGAGCTCCAGCTGTAGGTCAACTGGCAAGCGCCGCACCAGCGGCACGCGGCGCTTCAGGATGACGCGCCAGGCCTTGGGAAACGGCTGCTTGCGCAGTCGGTCACGCTTGCGTGCCGTCAGGTAGGGCTGGCCCAGCAGCCACAGCACCAGCAGCAGGGCCAGAGTGGAAACAATCAGCGCGGGCAAGTGTGAGGTCCGTCAGGACAGGGTGGACTCGATGCGTTCCACATGGGCGATCAGTGAGCGTTTCGCCACCGGCCACATGCGTTCGGGCACATCGGCATAGGCCTGTGCCAGCCAGTCGTCGAGCGTGCCCTGAGGCAGGGTTGTCATCGCCTGCATGATCTTTGCCTCGCGCTGCAGGCGATGCGCTTTCAGGCGCAGGGTGGCGGCCAGCGCCTCGCCGTCGTAACCGCCGATGACGTAGCCGTGCGCCGGCAGGATGAATTCGAGCGCGTGCTCGGTGCAAGCTGCGCTCAGTCGGTCGAGCGAATCGAGGTAGGCCGTCATGTCGCCGTCGGGTGGGTCAACGACGGTGGTGCTGCCGCACAGGATATGGTCACCGCTGAACAGCAGACGGTCTTCGAGCAGCAGCAGGCATAGGTGGTTAGCGGCGTGGCCCGGTGTGTGGCGCACCAGCAGCGTGTGTGAGTGCTCGGCGTCTGGCCCTACCAGGCTCAGGCGTTCGCCGTCCTGCAGCGCGCGCTCGGGTGTGAACTGGCTGTGGCTGCGCGCCGTCGGCGCCGAGGGCAGGCCGAGGATCGGCGGGCGCTGCGCGCACAGTGCCTGCAGCGGTTCGGCGCCAGGTGAATGGTCGGGGTGCGAATGGGTGCAGACGATCATGCGGATGTAGCCAGCTGCCGCGCGCCAGAGTTTTTCCAGGTGATCGGGGTCGGCCGGTCCGGGGTCGATCACGATGTAGCCGGTGTCGGGGTCGCCGACCAGGTAGCTGTTGGTGCCGGGCCCGGTCATGGCGCCGGGGTTGGGTGCGGTCAGGCGTTGTAGATTTTTCAGCAAGGCCACTGGCGCCTCGCTCTGCCAATCAAGCGGGTGCACGATTTGCCCGTCGGGGCAGACCAGCGCCAGCTCGCCAAACGGCAGATCATGCTCCATGTAGCGCATCTCGCGTCCGGCCAGCAAGCCGGCGCGTGGGCAACTGGTCCAGAGCGGCTGCTCGGTGGCGGCGCAGGCTTGCAGCACGGCTTCGACCGTCGCGTAGTCCAGCAGGCGCTCGAGGGTGCGGATGGTCGGGAAGATGATGAAAAACTGGCCATCCTTGTGACGCGCCAGCGCGTCCACCGGGCGCACCCAGACCGGCTCGAACTGCTCGGCCTCGTCGGCCACCGGAGTCTGTCCGGCGGGCATGCGCGCGACCAGGAAGGGCACATCGAAGCGGCGTGCGAGGTCGCGGTCAGTAATCCAGTGCGCCAGTACAAACACCTCGTTGGCCGCCAATGTCAGGCCCAGGGCCTGGCATTGGGCAGCGAAAGGGGTACTGCGATCAAGCGCGGCAATATCGTGATGGTCGGCCGGTGATCCGTCACGCCGGCGTGCCAGTAGCACGCCGAGTTCTTCAAAACTCTCGCGGATGGCGGCGATGGCCTGCGTCAGATGCAAGTCGCTTTGCGTGGCGCGGCGACTGGCCTGGTCATGGCTGGCGGCGTCGAGTGCATCGACGCCGCCGCCGGGAAAGACATAGGCGCCGGGCGCAAAGCTGGCCGTCATGGAGCGGCGCGTCATCAGCACCTCAATGCCTTCGGGCGTATCGCGTAACAGCAGCACGGTGGCGGCGGATCGGACGGGCGCTGGTGTGCGCTGCGGGTGCAGGAGTTGGTTGGGGCGTGCCATGGGCAGATTTTGCATCGAATTGCAAGCCATGGCGATCAGTCGATAATTCCCGTATGCGAATCCGTTTTACAAAAATGCAGGGTGCGGGCAATGACTTCGTTGTGCTCGATGAGACCCGTGGCTTGCTCGGATTGACGGCGGCCCACTACCGCCTGCTCGGTGACCGTCATTTTGGCATTGGGGCCGACCAGATATTGACGGTGCGGCCCTCGCCGGCGCCGGGTATCGATTTCGAATACCTGATCCACAACGCCGATGGCGCCGAGGTCGAGCAATGCGGCAACGGTGCGCGCTGTTTTGCGCGTTTCGTGCGCGACCAGGGCCTGTGTACCAAAGCGACGATCCGGGTCCAGACTCGCGCCGGTGTCATTGAGCCGCGGATCATGCCCGATGGCCGCGTCACGGTGGACATGGGCGCGCCGGTGTTTGCGCTGGCTGATATTCCGTTTGATGACACAGGCCTGCAGCCGCAAGCCTTTGGCGCCTGGGAACAGTGGCCGCTGCGTCTGGTGGGTGCAGCCCAGCAGGAAACGCTGCGAGTTGCCGTGCTGTCGATGGGCAATCCGCATGCGGTGCTGCAGGTCGATGATGTGGCGGCGGCGCCGGTGGCGCTGCAGGGGCCACAGATTCAGGTCAACCCGGCTTTCCCGCGCGGCGTCAATGTCGGCTTCATGCAGATCGTCAACCGCAGCCAGATCCGGCTGCGCGTCTTCGAGCGCGGTGTCGGCGAGACTTTGGCCTGTGGTTCCGGCGCCTGCGCGGCGGTGGTCGCCGGCATCCGGCTCGGCCTGCTCGATGCCACTGTGGCGGTGCAGACCCGTGGCGGAGTCCTCAGTATTTCCTGGGCCGGCGCCAATGTCATGATGACTGGCCCGGCCACCCCTGTTTTCCATGGTGAAATTGACCTTCCGGACACCCTATGAGCACCTCCTTCACCAATCCCATCACTGAAGACGATATTGCCAACTACCTGGCCAATACGCCCGATTTTTTTGAGCGCCACGCCGAATTGCTGGCGGCGGTGCAACTGAGTAGCCCGCACAGCACGCGCGCCGTCAGTCTGCAGGAGCGCCAGGCCGGCATGCTGCGCGACAAGATCAAGGGACTGGAACTGCGCATCATGGACATGATCCGCCATGGCAATGACAACGTGATGCTGTCCGACAAGCTGCTGCGCTGGGCGGGCGCCCTGTTTCTGACCGCCGAGCCATTCGAGTTGCCGGGACAGATCACGGCTGAAATTGCCGAGCAGTTTTCGGTGCCCCAGGTTGGCATCAAGGTCTGGGATGTGGCGCCGCCCTTCGCCCAGGCCGACTTTGCCACGGGTGTCAGTGCGGATGCCAGACTCTTCGCTTCTTCGCTGTCGGAGCCGTTTTGCGGCGTGAACACCGGTTTTGAGGCGGCCCGTTGGCTGCCTGATCCGCTGGCCGCCACCTCGCTGGCGCTGCTGCCCCTGCGCCGCGGCGTGTCGGGTAGTGCCGAGCCAGCTTTTGGCCTGCTGGTCCTGGCCTCACCCGACGCTCAGCGCTTCAACAGCGGCATGGGCACCGATTTTCTGGCGCGCATCGCCGAATTGGCCAGCGCGGCCTTGTCCAGGCTCAGGTAATCAATTGGACACACTGGTTGAGCGTTATCTTGAGCACGTGCGCGTCGAAAAGCGTCTGGCGCAGCGCACGGTGGAGCTCTATTGCCTGGACCTGCAAAAACTGACGGTGTACGCGGCGCAGGCCGGTGTTGAATTGCTGCAAGTACAAAACAACCATATCCGGCGCTGGGTGGCGCAGATGCACGGCGCTGGCCGCGGCGGGCGTGGCATTGCGCTGATCCTGTCGGGTTGGCGCGGTTTTTATGTCTGGCTCGGACGCCAGGGCCTGGTGGCCAGCAACCCGGTGCAGGACGTGCGCGCGCCCAAGGCCGGCAAACCCCTGCCCAAAGCCTTGAGCGTCGACCAGTCGGTGCAACTGGCCAGTTTCAGCAGCGATCACAACAACCCATGGCTTGAGGTGCGCGACGCCGCCATCGTGGAGTTGCTGTATGGCGCCGGTCTGCGCGTGGGCGAGTTGATCGGGCTCGATGCCGTCGCCAGTGCCGAGGCCCGCGGTTGGATCGATTTGCAGGCCGGCGAAGCCCATGTGCTGGGCAAGGGCTCGAAGCGCCGTAGCGTGCCGGTGGGCAGCAAGGCGCTTGAAGCCCTGGCGCGCTGGCTGGCCCTGCGCGCGCCGGCGCCTGCCACAGAGCTGAGCAGTACGTCGGCCGCCCTCTTCATAGGGCGCAACGGCACGCGTTTGACGGCGCAGTCGATCTGGCAGCGCCTGCGTTTGCGCAGTCGACAAGCTGGTCTTGATGCGCCGGTGCACCCGCACATGCTGCGCCACTCCTTCGCCAGTCATTTGTTGCAGTCGAGCAGCGATTTGCGCGGCGTGCAGGAGTTGTTGGGTCACGCCAGCATCACCACGACGCAGGTGTACACCCGGCTCGATTTCCAGCATCTGGCCAAAGCCTATGATGCAGCGCATCCGCGTGCCAAAATCAAGTAGTTCGATGGCAGTTTCTGTATATTTTTGCTGCCAATTCGGCGAAACTGTTGGTCATCATCAAAAGAGGGGTATTTATGCGCAGTCAGGTACTGGTTTTCCTGGACAAAGGGGTTGAATTCCATTTTCATGTTGAAGAAGCGCCACCGCTGACGCCCGATGCGGCCCGGGCCTGGCTCGACGCGCAGTTCACGGCGCTGGAATGTGAACCGCTTCGCGCCAGTGGCAAGGTGCTGACGGCGGACAAGGTGCTGCGCGTGACCGAGGCGGCCGGCGCGAGTTGGTTCGAGAACGAAAAATGGGCGGCCGAATACGTCAAGGCGGTTAATGGCGCGCTGAAGAAACCGATGATCAAGGTTGATGTTCCGGCGATGGCCGTCACCTACTGAGGGTCGGTCGGCGCGTCGTCGCGCCTGACTGCCGGGCAGCTCAGGCGTTGACGGGAGCGGCAGGCCCCACAATCGGGCCATGAAAACGATTCGATTAAGAGCCGGCAAAGAGCGTTCGCTGCTGCGCCGTCATCCGTGGATTTTTGAGTCTGCCATTGCGCGCGGCTCGGCCGATTCGGGCGAAACCGTGCGTGTCGAGTCTTTCGACGGCGGTTTTCTGGCCTGGGCCGCTTTCAGCCCGGTCTCCAAGATCCGGGCCCGGGTTTGGAGCTTCGATGAGGCGCAGCGCATCGATGTGGCTTTTCTGGCAGCCGCCTGTGCCAGCGCGGTGAAGGCCAGAAGCCGGTTCGATATCCAGAGCGACGGCATGCGACTGGTGCACGGCGAATCGGACGGCTTGCCTGGCCTGATCGTTGACCGCTATGGCGACATCCTGGTCGCGCAGTTTCTCGCTACCGGTGCCGAGCGTTGGAAGGCGGTTCTCGCCGATGCCCTGCTCGCTGCCACCGGTCTGAGTAAACTCTATGAGCGCTCCGATGCCAGCGGTCGTGTGCGCGAAGGCCTACCCGAAGTCAGCGGTTGGTTGCGCGGCGAGGGAGCAACCGAGTTGGTGCTGCGAGAGCACGACTGGCAACTCGGGCTCAATATTGCCAGCGGCCACAAGACCGGCTTTTACCTGGACCAGCGCGACAGCC
>CAIXNB010000191.1 GCA_903920695.1 uncultured beta proteobacterium | reverse complement strand
ATCGTGGCCAAGGGTGTTGACGGTGCCGACCCGGTGACCGCACCAGGCGCCTGCCCGGGCAAGAAGGTAACCAAGGCGCTCAAAGCCTGCCTGCAGCCTGATCGCCGCGTCGACGTCGAAGTCAGCGCCACGCGCTGAACCGTTTCCATCCCCCTATTCCGGAGTGCCTGCGGGCGCTCCGGTTGGAGTTTCACGTGAGTCACTATTTCACTTCCAAGCCTTCATGGAGTACCGCATCGTACGGCCATGACGCCGACACCACGCCGATGGAGCTGTCGGCCCTGGGCGAGCACCTGAACCTGTGCCGCAATCCGCATGGCCGCCTGTTTGCGCTGCACTGCGCGGCCGAGTCCATGCATGGTTTCGGCGCCACCCGTTTTGTGACGACCCTGGTCGTCATCGCATCCGTCATTGGCGTATTATTTTTGGTGTTTTAGACATGACGCAGGGCGCGCTGCTGAGTCTGTTTCCGGATATGCCGGCGCAACTCGGCGCCATTCTGGACCCGGCGCGGGGCGCCTTTCAGTCACCGATCCGGTCCGAGATTTTCGGCCCGCAGCGCTTTGCCCAGCACGGCCGCTCGCTCGGTCTGACGCATCGCGCCGAGCGCGCGCGCCTGGGCACGGCCACGTTCGTGCCGCGCCTGAATGACAACATCGCCGCCTTGCGCGAGGCCTACCGTTACATCGGCGTGCAGGCCAGCTCCGGTTACGACATCAGTCCAGCCGCCGAGTGGCTGCTTGACAACTTTCACCTGATCGAAGCGCAGCTCAAGGAAATTCACGAAGGCCTGCCGCGCAGCTATTTCCGCACGCTGCCGATGCTGATCGATGAGCCGTTGGCCGGTCTGCCGCGCATCTACGGTGTGGCCTGGGCCTTCGTCGCCCATACCGATGGCGGTTTCGACGAAGATCTGCTGATCCCATTTCTCGACGCTTACCAGGAAAGCCGCGAACTCAAGCTCAGCGAAATGTGGGCGCTGCCGACCACCTTGCGCGTCGTCCTGATCGAGAACCTGCGCCGCCTGTCCGAACGAGTCGCCACCAACAAGGCGGCGCGCGAGTTGGCCAACCTGTGCTTTGACCGCATCGAGAAGTTCAGTGTGACACAGCTCGATCAGTTGCTGACGCTGCTCAATCAGCGCGGCGTCGGCCGCGTCTTTCTGGCGCAGATGGCGCAGCGCGTGCAGGATGGGCGCGGCAGTGGCGAGGGTGGCGAGCAGCCGGCTTTTCAAACCTGGCTGAATCTGGCCCTGCCCGATCTGGCGGCGATGCAAAGCCAGCAAAGCGCCGACCAGGCGGCCGACAACCTCAGCGTCAGCAACGCCGTCAAATCGCTGCGCGCCATCGGCGACGCCGACTGGAGCGACATCATCGCCCGCGCCAGCGTCATGATGCGTCTGCTGCTGCAGTCCCCGGGCTTCAAGGCCGAGGCGGCCAGTACGCGTGACCAGACCTTGCATGCCATCGAGCTGCTGGCCAAGCGCAGCGGCCGGGGCGAGGTGGCGGTGGCGCAGACGCTGCTGGACCTGATGCAGGCCAGCACCGATCCCGACAGTGCCGATTCAATGGCCAGCCACTGGCTGCGCGGCAGTGGCCGTCCGGCCCTGCTGCGCGCACTCGGACTGCATGAGCGCACGGCAAGGGTCTGGCAAATCGCACGCAAGTGGCTGGCGCTGCCGGCCTATCTGGGCGTTCTGCTGACGAGTTCTGTCGTCGTGCTGTGGTTGCTGCTGCGCCACGCCGGCGCCAGCGGCACCGACGCCGCAACCTGGCTCGCCGCCCTGCTCATGATCTTCCCCGTCTCCGAGGCGGTCATTGCTGTGATCAACCGGCTGATCAGCGAATCGGCGCAGCCACAGCATCTGCCGCGTCTGGCCCTGCTCGACGGCATACCCGCAGCGCATCGGGTCATGGTGGTCATTCCGGCGATGCTGACGAGCCCGGCATCGACCGCAGCGCTGGTGCACAGGCTGCACCTGCACTACCTGGCCAACCCGGAACAGGAGGCGCAGTTTGCGCTGCTGACCGACTGGGCCGATGCCGACAGCGCACACTGCGACGCAGACGGGCCTTTGCTGGAACAGGCCCGGCGCAGCATCGACAAACTCAACGCACGCTATTGCGCTGGCGTCGGTGTGGCCGGCGCGGGCGCGTTGGCGCCGCGCTTCATCGTGCTGCACCGCGAGCGCCAGTTCTGCGAAACCGAGCAACGCTGGATCGGCTGGGAGCGCAAGCGCGGCAAGCTGGAACGGCTGGTGGCCGCGCTGGCCACTGGCGAGAACGCCGACTTCATTAACCTCGGCTCGACCTCGCGCATCGCAGCGCAAATCCAGTACATCGTCACCCTCGACAGCGACACGCAATTGCCGACCGGACGTCTGCGCGACCTGGTGGGCGTTGCCGCGCACCCGCACAACCAACCGCGCCTGCACGAAGATGGCAGCGGTGTCCTGAGCGGTTACGGCATCCTGCAGCCGCGCGTCGCCACGCCGCTGCCGGCGCCGCACTGCTTCACGCCGTATCACTGGCTGTTTGCCGGGCAATGCGGCATCGATCCCTACAGTGCCGCCACCTCGGAGGTCTATCAGGACCTGTTTTTGGAAGGCACGTTCACCGGCAAAGGCCTGCTCAATGTGCGTGCCATGCACGCCGTGCTGTCGGGGCGGCTGCCCGAAGGCCAGGTGCTCAGCCATGACCTGATCGAAGGCGCAATGGCGCGTTGCGCCGCCGTAACCGACATCACGGTGATTGAGGAAGCACCGTTTCATGCCGATGTCGCCGCTTCACGCGTGCACCGCTGGACACGTGGCGACTGGCAGTTGCTGCCGTTTCTGCTGCAGCCCAAACGCTATCCGCTGCGCGCCCTGAACCGCTGGAAGATGATCGACAACCTGCGCCGCTCGCTGGTGGCACCGATGTCGCTGGCGCTCTTGCTGTTCGCCTTGACTGGCGAGTCGGTATCGATCGGCATGGCGCTGCTGCTGGTCATGGCCGCGCTCATGGCCGGCCCCTTGCTGGGCGCGGTGGCCGGCTTTTCACCGAGCCGCGACGATATCGCCAAGCTTCATTTTTACCGCGCCGCAGCGGCCGATCTGGTGCGCGCCATCGTTGGCGGCCTGTGGCTGTTTGCGCAGTTGCTGCAGCAGGCCATGTCGGCGCTGGACGCGATCAGCTGCGCGCTGCACCGCACCTTCATCAGCCGGCGCCATCTGCTGCAATGGACCACCGCCGATGCGGCGCAGGCACAGGCCAAGCGCGCGCTGGCGGCGTTGGCGCGCCAGCACTGGCGCGTGCCGGCACTGGCGGCGCTGCTGGCGCTGGGCTTGCTCGCTTTGCGCACACCAACACCGGCGCTGGGCATCTTCCTGTGTCTGCTGTGGGCCGGCTCGGCGCTCTGGACCTGGGCCGTCAGCCGGCCGGCGGTAGCTGATGCGTCGGCCCGGTTGTCAAGCGAGAACCGCAGCTATCTGGAAGCCGTGGCGCGCGACACCTGGCGTTTGTTCGAGCGCTGCGTCACTGCCGATGACCGGCATCTGCCGCCCGACAACCTGCAGGTGCTGCCGCACGACATGCTGGCGCACCGCACTTCGCCGACCAATATCGGCCTGTATCTGCTGAGCGTGGCCTGCGCGCGGCAATTCGGCTGGATCGGCACGCAGGATCTGCTGGGCCGGCTCGAAGCCACGCTGGCCACGCTGCTCACGCTGCAGCGGCACCGCGGCCATTTTTTGAACTGGTACGACACGCAAAGCGGCGCTCCGCTATTGCCGATGTACGTCTCCACGGTAGACAGCGGCAACCTCAGCGGGCACCTGTTGGCGCTGGCGCAGGCCTGCCTGGAACTGGCGCGCGCGCCCTATGATCGCAGCGCCACGCAACACGCCACCACGCGCTCCTGCCAGCGCCTGGCGCCGCTGCTGGCGCGGCGTGCCCGACTGGCGCCAGCGCAGCGCGATGAATTGCGCTGGCTGCTGGCCGATCACCGCGCCACGCTAGCCTCGGCCCGGCTCGATGAACAGGCGCTGCTGACGACGGACGCGGCCATGCTCGCCACGGCGCGTCTGCAGCGAGCAGCACAGGCTTTCGAACAACTGGCGTGGCAGGCAGAGTTCAACTTTCTCTACAACCGCAAGCGCAACCTGTTTCACATCGGCTACCGGGTCGAGGAGCAGCAGCGCGACGGTGGTTTCTACGATCTGCTGGCATCGGAATCGCGCCTGACCAGCCTGCTGGCGATTGCCAAGGGCGATGTGCCGGTGCGGCACTGGAACGCGCTGGGGCGCTTGTTTTTCCCGCTCGCCTCGCGCGCTGGCCTGCGCTCTTGGTCGGGCTCGATGTTCGAATACCTGATGCCGAGCCTGATGCTCAACGAGCCGACCGGCAGCGTCCTGCATGAAGCCTGCGCCGTGGCGCTGCAAGAGCAGATCGCCTTCGTCGAGGGCCAGACCGTGCCCTGGGGCATCTCCGAGTCAGCTTATGCCGCCAGCGACCATACTCTGGCCTACCAGTACGCGGCGCAGGGCGTGCCAAGGCTGGCACTGCGGCGCACGCCGCCCGACGAACTGGTGATTGCGCCGTATGCGACCGCGCTGGCGGCTCAGCTTGCGCCGCAGCGCGCAGTGCTCAACTTCGCGGCGCTGGAGGCAATGGGTGCGCGCGGACGCTACGGTTTCATCGACGCGCTCGACTTCACGCCAGCGCGCCGCACCAACGATGAAGCCTTCGCGCCGGTGTCAACCTTCATGGCGCACCATCAGGGCATGAGCATCGTGGCGCTGGCCAATGTGCTGCTGGATACGCCAGTGCGCCGCTGGGGCATGGCCAATGCCGCCATCGAAGCCGTCTCAGCCCTGCTGCACGAGCGCGTACCACGCGAAATTTCGATGCTCTACGCGCAGCCGACAGAACCCGTCGCGCACACCCATGAGCGTCGGCGCGTACCTGGGATGCTGCGTGAAGTGCCGCCGGGCAGCAGCGCCGTCGAGCCCACCCACCTGCTCTCGAACGGACGCTACAACGTGACGCTGCGCGCCAATGGCGCGGGTGCCAGCAGCTGGGGTCGCAGTTCCATCACGCGCTGGCGCGACGATGCGCTGCGTGATGCTTACGGCAGTTTCTTCTACCTGCGCTGGAGTGGCCAACAGCAGCCGGTCTCGATCACGCAGCGCCCGGCGCCGGACCCGGCGGCCGAGTACCTCTGCATTTTTCACGCTGACCGAGTCTGCTTTGATGCGCTATGGCCCGAGCTACAGGCCCACACCACGGTCTGGGTCAGCCCGGAAGATGACATCGAGTTCCGCCAGATCGAACTGCGCAATCACAGCGATCAGGCGCGCAGCATCGAGCTGATCTCGGCCTTCGAGGTTGCGCTGTCCGAGGCCCGCGCCGACGAGGCGCACCCGGCGTTCATGAACCTGTTTGTGCGCGCCCAGTGGCAGGCCGAGCACCAGGCCCTGTGCTTTGAGCGCAAGCCGCGTGTGGCCAGCGAGCACAGCCTGCAATTGGCGCATTTTCTGGCCGACACCGACCTGCAATCGGTCACGGTGCGCCCACTCACTGATCGGCAGCGCTGGCGCGGGCGCAACCAGGACGTGAGCCAGCCGCAGGCCGCGTTCGACGCCCCGGCGCCAATGGCGCCCGATGCGCGTCTGGAGTTGGCCACCGGCCTCGATCCGGTCTGCGCGCTCTCGGTGCAACTGCGCATCGCGCCCAATGCCAAGGTGCGCCTGACCTTTGCCACCGCAGCGTCCGACAATGCCGCCACGCTGCATGCCGTGATCGACAAATACCGCCAACACAACCATGTCAAACGCGCTTCGCTGATGTCGGCCACGCTGGCCGGTATCCGCTTGCGCGCCCTGCGCATCAGCCCCGAGAATTTTGTTGCGATCCAGTCGCTGACAACGGCGCTGGTCCTGAGCCTGACGCGCCGCCAGACCCGACCGGCGCGCAGCGCGCTGCTGGCATGCGACCGGCGCCAGCTGTGGCGTCTGGGTATTTCAGGCGAGCGGCCGGTGATTCTGGTTTCGGCCGGTGTGCCGCAGGGCTTGAGTCTGCTGCGCTCGGTGGCCCAAGCCCTGAGCCACTGGGAATGGGGCGGTGTCGCTTGCGATCTGGTCGTGATCAACGCCGAGCCGGTTTCCTATCTGATGGCCTTGCAGGGCGACATCAATGCGCTGCGCGAGCAGCATGAGGCCGATGGCCGTGCCAAGGGTGGACCGCTGTGCACCGGTTTTCACGTCGTGCGCAGCGACGAGCTCTCGAGCGACGAACTCAGCACCCTGCTGCTGCTGGCGCGCGTGCGTCTGGCCGCCGACGGCCGCCCGTTGGCGCACCATGTACAGGAGTGGACGACGCTGCATGAGCGCGACTTCGAACAGCGCCATGAAGTCTCGACCACCGCGCTGGCCGTTCTTGCCGCGCCGCCGTCGGCCGGCGTGCCAACCGGCACGTTCGATGCCCAATCGGGTGAGTTCCGCTTTGAAGTCAGCACCGACGCGCGGCCCCTGCGGCCCTGGATCAATGTGCTGGCCAATCCCGACTTTGGCGCGCATTTGAGCGAAACCGGTGGCGGCTACAGTTGGGCACGCAACAGCCGCTTGAACCAGCTCACCGCCTGGTCCAACGATCCGGTCGCCGACCCGCCGGCCGAGTGGTTCCTGCTGCAGGATCGCAAGACCCGGGCGCTCTGGAGTGTTGCGGGTGGCGCCTGGGGCGACCCACAGTTGCATTACCAGGTAGCGCACGCAGCCGGCTACAGTGTGATCCGGCACCGGCGCGGCGAGCTGGAAGTAACGGCCACCTGGTGCGTTGATCCGGTCAGCAGCGTTAAGCAGGTGCGCCTGGTGCTGGTCAATCACGGTCACCGCGCGCTAGCCCTGCGCCTGATCGGCATGGTCGAATGGATGATGGGCGCACGCCGTGAAGACCGCGGCACGGTGCACACGGCCCTGTTGCGTCAGCCCCTGGCGCAGCAAAAACTCAGCGCCCTGCTTTGCACGCAACGCGAGCGTAGCGCCGGTTTCGGCGACGGCACGGCATTCTTCGGTTTGACCGGGCAAGCCGATGAGATCGAAGACTGGACCTGCGACCGGCGCGAGCTGTTCGACGCCCGCGGGCGTCTGGTCGTGCCCGACCATTTTGGCCAGCGCAGCGGCGACGGAATTGACCCCTGCGCTGCCATTGCCACCCGGCTGCTGCTGGCCGGCGGCGCCACACTGGAGAAGGTATTTCTGCTGGGCTACGGCGAAACAGTGGAAGCGGCCAGTGCGCTGGCGACCGAGGCGGCGGCGCTGTCGGCCAGCACGCGTCTGACGCAAGTGGTGCAGGGCTGGCAGCAGTTGCTCGGCGCCAGCACGGTGCGCACGCCAGACCCGCTGTTTGACGCCATGGTGAACCGTTGGCTGCTGTACCAGACTGTGTCGTGCCGGCTCTGGGCCAAATCGGGCTTCTACCAGGCCGGCGGCGCCACCGGCTTTCGCGATCAGTTGCAGGACGCGCTGGCGCTGGCCTGGGCGGCGCCAATCATGCTCAGACAGCAGATTGTGCTGGCGGCATCGCGCCAGTTTGAAGCGGGCGACGTGCAACACTGGTGGCACGACCCGCTCGGTGCTGGCGTGCGCACCCATTTTTCGGACGACCTGCTGTGGCTGGCATTCGCCGTCACACACTACCTGCGCAGCAGCGGCGACGCCGCCTTGCTGGAGCAGCGCGTGCCCTTTCTCGAAGGCATCGAAATCCCGGTCGGCGCCGAGGACGCTTACTTCACGCCGCTCATCAGCACGGCTGATGCGACGGTCTACGAACATGCGGCCCGCGCCATCGACCGCAGCCTGCACGTTGGCGCCCATGGACTGCCCTTGATGGGCAGCGGCGACTGGAACGACGGCATGAACCGCGTTGGCGCGGCCGGGCGCGGCGAGTCGGTCTGGCTCGGCTGGTTCCTGTGCCAGGTGGTGGCCGATTTTGCGCCGCTGGCCTATGAGCGCGGTGACGAGGCGCGCGCCCTGCGCTGGGAAGAAGCGGCGCTGGGCTGGAAGATGGCGCTCAACGGCACGGCCTGGGATGGGCAATGGTTCAAGCGCGCCTTCTTTGATGACGGGCAGGCACTCGGCGCCAGCGCCAACCGAGAAGCCCGCATTGACCTGATTGCACAGGCCTGGTCCGTGCTGTCGGACGCGGGCCTGCCGGATCTGCAGCAGCGCGCCATGCAGGCCCTGCAAACCCATCTGGTGGACCCGCAGGCCGGCCTGATCCGGCTGCTTGATCCGCCGTTGACTGATGCGCTTCCGAATGCCGGCTATATCCAGAGCTACCCGCCGGGCGTGCGTGAAAACGGCAGCCAGTATTCGCACGCCGGGGTCTGGGCCCTGATGGCGCAGGCCCGGTTGGCCAGTCGGACTGCAGCGGACGACGGCGCGCGCGACCTGGCCTACCGCTACTTCAGCTATCTGAGCCCGGCGCACCGCGTGGCCGATGGCGCTTACGCTGCGGTCTACGGACTGGAGCCTTACGCCATTGCCGGCGACGTCTACAGCCAGCCGCCCTATGTCGGGCGCGGCGGCTGGAGCTGGTACACCGGCGCCGCAGCCTGGCTGCACCGCGCCGCCATCGAGTCGATTTTTGGTTTGCAGCAAAGCGCGCAGGAAATGGTCTTCTGGCCCTGCCTGCCCCTGCACTGGCCGCAGGCCGAGCTGACGCTGCTGCGCGAGGCGCGCACGCTGCGCTTCATCCTGATGCGCGCCAGCGCCAGTGCGGCGCTGGCCGCCACCGCTTCAGAAGGCGCGCGCTTGCTGCATGTGGGCGAAGCGCTGCGCTGGCGCGAGCTCTTGACCGACAACTGCTTTGTGATTCCGCTGCTGGGCGAAGGGCCGGATGCCGAAAGCGCGCCATGATGAATCCGGATGCAGCGCCATCGCTTGACGATGCCGGCACAGCGCCCGGCCACGTTGACGCCAGCGAGCCGCCACGCGTGCTGCTGCACATGCCGGTCGATGTGCGTAGCGTGTCACTGGCGCTGCTGGCCACGCTGGCGAGCGTCGTCGTGCTGCACTGGGCCAGCGCCGTCTTCATTCCGGTAATGGCCGGCCTGCTGTTCAGCTATGCCCTGTCACCGGTGGTGGACTGGCTGGCGCATCGCCGTATTCCACGCGCCGTTTCGGCCGCCGTCTTGCTGCTGGGCATTCTGGGCGGCGCCGGGGCCACGGCCTATTCGCTCAGCGATGACGCCGGCAAACTGGTCGACCTGCTGCCCGCTGCGGCCGAGAAGTTGCGCAGCACGGTGCAGGAGGGTCGCGGCAGTTCGGGCCACACCTTGGCGAGCGTGCAAAAGGCCGCGCTGCAACTGGAACAGGCGGCCGAAGAAACCAGCCAGGCGGCACCGGTCGGGCGTGGCGTGCAGCGCGTGCACATCGAGAAAATCAAGTTCGACATCAAGGACCACCTGTGGAGCGGCACGCTCGGCCTGCTGGCCATGCTGGGCCAGGTCGGCGTGATGGCGCTGATCACGTTCTTCCTGATGGCCTCGGGTGACAGCTTCCGGCGCAAGATGGTCAGACTCGCCGGGCCGACGCTGAGCCGCAAGAAAATCACGCTGCAAGCGCTCAACCAGATCCACGACCAGATTCAGCGCTACATGCTGGTGCAGTTGTCCACCAGTGTGCTGGTCGGGTTGGCGACCTGGCTCGTCTTTTTGTCGATTGGGCTGGAACACGCGGCGGTCTGGGGGGTTGCCGCCGGCGTGCTCGATCTGGTGCCCTATGTCGGTAGTGTGCTGATCGCATCGGGCACTGCGCTGCTGGGCTTTCTGCAATTCGGCACGCTGCAGATGGCGCTGCTGGTGGCCGGGTCATCGCTACTGATCCATTTCTTCGAGGCCTTCCTTCTAACACCCTGGCTGACCAGCCGCGCCAACAAGATGAACCCGTTTGCGATCTTTGTCGGTGTGCTGACCTGGGGCTGGCTCTGGGGCCTGTGGGGCTTGCTGCTGGGCGTTCCGATCCTAGTGATCATCAAGGCGGTATGCGACCGCGTGGATGACCTGAAACCGGTCGGTGAGTTTCTCGGGGCCTAGGTGCGCTGGCGCACCGACGCCAGCACGCCGAGTTTCTACAGTTCAGTCAGCGGTCGAGGGTTTCAAAGTACTCGATTTCGCCCAACGATGGTGGGGCCGAGCACCATCACATTGCACCCAAGCACACTGTGCTTCAACTGGAGATTCACCATGAACATTCGTATCACTATCGCCGCCGCCATGACCGCCATCGCCATGCTCACCGCCACCGGCTGTGCAGTCCAGCGCGGACAGGAAACCGTTGGCGCCTACATTGACGACGCCACCATCACGACGCAGGTCAAGAGCCGCATGATCGAGAACAAATTTGTCGACGCCGGCGCCATCAAGGTTGAGACGCTCAACGGCACCGTGATGATCTCAGGCTTTGCCAAGAGCACGACCGAGAAGAACACGGCCGAAGGCATTGCGCGCGGCGTTAACGGCGTGCGCGCCGTGAAGAACGAGATCGCGATCCGTCCATAAGCACCCCCACGCTCGGCACTTTGTGTCCTCGCTGCCCCCCGAGGGGGCTAATTTTTCTAGGGGCGGCCCGTCGAAAAATTGCCGTTCGCTGGCATTAGTCCGTCTGACATGAAGGTCGCACGCTATTTCAAAGCCGCCGCCACGGTCATCGTGGTTGCGGCTTTGTTGCTTGTGCTCTTGCTGGCCGTCTTCGGCTGGAACTGGTTACGTGCGCCGATTGAGCGCATGACCCTGGCGCGCACCGGCCGTGTGCTGGTGATTGGCGGTGATCTGACAGTTGCGTACGCCTGGCCACTGCCGCGCCTGCGCGCCGGCCCGGTCAGTTTTGCCAATCCGGCCTGGGCAACTGAGCGCCAGATGATCACAGCACAGGCGGTCGAGATCAGCGTCGATCTGCCGCAACTGCTGCATCGGAACATTGTTTTCCCCGAGGTTCGCTTGCAGCGGCCCGTGCTCTTTCTTGAAAAAAGCAGCGCCGGCAAGAAGAACTGGCTGCTCGACCTGCAGCAGCAGGACGAAGGCGCGCGCATCCGGATCGACCGGCTGCGTCTGGACGAAGGCAGCCTCGGCTACGACGACGCCGGCGAAAAGACCCACATCCGCGCCACGCTGACAACACCCAGCCAGCAAGCCGGCGCCGCCCCGGTGGCCGGTCTGTTGTTCGATGCCGAAGGTCAGTACAAGGGACTCGCGCTCAAGGCCCACGGCGAAGCCGGCCCGGTGCTGGCACTGCGCGAGCAAAGCACGCCTTATCCCTTGTCGATCGATGCCCGCATCGGGCCGACCACCGTGCAGGCCAGCGGCAGCGTAACCGATCTGATCCGCCTGAGCGCGCTCGACATGCGCTTGAAACTGCGCGGCGCCAGCCTGGAGCAGCTCTACCCCCTGCTCGGCATTGCGATGCCGCAAACCGCTGCCTACGCCGTCGAGGGCCGTCTGCTGCACAGCACGGGCACCTGGCGCTACCAGGAATTCTCAGGCCTTATCGGCAAAACCGACTTGGCGGGCGACTTGCAAATCGTCCTGGGCGGCAAGCGTGCGTCCCTTTCCGCGCGTCTGGACTCCAAGCGTTTGGTGCTGGCCGACCTCGGACCGCTGATCGGTGCCCGGCCAAGCCATGTGCAGGTCGCCAGGCAGACCACGCAGCCGCTGGCGCAGCATGTGCTGCCGGATCTGCCATTCAAGTTCGAGCGCTGGAATTCAGTCGACGCCGAAGTCGACCTGCACGCCACGAGCATCGAGCGCGCCAAAGAACTGCCGCTCGAGAACCTGGTGGCGCATGTGAGCCTGCGCGATTCTGTCCTCACGCTCGCGCCGCTGGATTTTGGCCTGGCTGGAGGCAAGTTACAGGCGGTGATTACGCTCGACGGGCGCGCAGACGTGATCCAGGCCCACGCCAAGGTCGGCGTGAAGAAGATTTTGCTCAGCAAACTGTTCCCGACGCTGGCGCTGAACAAAACCAGCCTGGGCCAGGTCAATGGTGAGTTCGATCTGCGCGGTCGCGGCAACTCGGTGGGACGCATGCTGGGGGTTGCCGACGGCAGTGTCTGGCTCGTGATACGGAGTGGCTCGGTCAGCAAACTGCTGATGGAAAAGGCCGGACTGCACCTGTGGGAAATGTTGCAAATCAAACTGGAGGGGGACCGCCCGATCAAACTGCGCTGCGCGGTGGCCGACTTTGCCGTCACCAAGGGTCGGATGCAGACCGAGGCACTGGTGTTCGACACCGAGGTCACCACTCTGCTGGGAACCGGCAGCATCGATCTGGCACAGGAACAACTGGACCTGACGCTCACCCAGAAAACCAAGAACACCAGCCCGCTGGCGCTGCGCAGCCCGATCTACCTGCGCGGCAGCTTCGCCAAGCCGCAGTTCGGCGTTGACAAGGGCCGTGTCGCGGTGCGCGCGCTCGGCGCGCTGGCGCTGGGCATTGCCAGCCCCTTGCTGGCCATCATCCCGCTGATCGACGCCGGTCCCGGACAGGACAGCGATTGCGCGCAACTGGTTCACGACGCCAGGAATCTGCAGCCCGCCAACGCGGCCAAGACCGGGGCCAAGCCATGAGCCTGAACCGGCGCGCCGTGGCGCTGCTCACCTTCAGTCTGCTGAGTCTGCCGGGCTGCGCCACGCTGCCCGACACCTCGGCGCTGATCGAGCACCACGCCGGACAGGCGGCGCGCTTCGAGAACGCACGCGGCCCGCTCTCGGTACAAAGAAATGCCGCGGTGCTGGCCAAGCTCAAGCAGCGATCCGGTGACATTGACATTCTGGAAAAGCAGATCGCGCTGGAACAATCCATCAGCGACAGTCCGCTCGTTCTGGGCAACAAGGTCACCTTGCTGCAGGACGGCAAAGAGACCTACGCCGCCATGTTTGCCGCCATCGCTCAGGCGCGGGACCACATCAACCTGGAGTCCTACATCATCGAGGACGACGCGATCGGCCGGCAATTCGCCGAGCTCTTGCTCAGCAGTCAGGCACGCGGCATTCAGGTCAACGTCATTTACGACAGCGTCGGCGGCTTCAACACGCCCAAGGCCTATTTCGAGCACCTGCGCGAGGGCGGCATCGCGGTGCTTGAATTCAATCCGGTCAACCCGCTCAACGCCAGAACGCCGTGGCTGTTGAACAACCGCGACCACCGCAAGATATTGGTGGTTGATGGGCACACCGCCTTCATCGGCGGCATCAACATCAGCAGCGTCTACGCCTCCGGTTCACTGTTGGGTCCGCGCGGCAAGGCGGCACCAAAGCCGACTGACAAGAACCCAATTGTCTGGCGCGACACCGATCTGCAAATCGAAGGCCCGGTCGTGGCTGAATTGCAGAAGTTGTTCATGAGCACGTGGGAAAGGCAGCGCGGCAAGGCGCTCGCCGCGCGCGACTACTTTCCCGAACTCAAGGCGCAGGGCAGCGACATCGTGCGCTCTATCGGCAGCAGCTACGACGACCCGTTCAGCCTGATGTACCTGACGCTGATCTCGGCGATCGGCAACGCCGAGAAGCAGGTCTACCTGACGCATGCCTACTTTGTGCCCGATGCGCAGCTGCTCCAGGCGCTCACCGATGCGGCGGCGCGCGGCGTCGACGTGCGGCTGATCCTGCCGAGCCAGTCTGATTCAAACCTGGTCTTCAACGCCGGCCGCTCGCACTACAGCCGGTTGCTCGAAGCCGGCGTCAAGCTCTATGAACGCAAGGGCGCCTTGCTGCACGCCAAGACCGCCGTCATCGACGGCGTCTGGTCAACGGTCGGATCCAGCAACCTGGACTGGCGCAGTTCACTGGACAACGATGAAATCAATGCCGTCGTTCTGGGGCGGGACTTCGCGCAGAAAATGCTGACCATGTTCACCGCCGACCTGCAAGCCTCGCAGGCCATCGACTTGCCGACCTGGCAGCGCCGGCCGCTAACCAACCGGCTCAAGGAGTGGCTGGCCCAGTTGCTGGGGCGCTTTCTGTAGCGCCGTATGAAGCCCAAGGCGCCATACGGGCTACGCGCTTTCAGTCGTGCCGTGGTGCGCCAGCGCACGGAAAGGCGCGCCGAATGCGAGGACAGTCGGGGCTGATTCTTCACAGTTCAATCAAAGGTGTCTCAAATGAATAAGCAATTTGTCAAACATATCCTCGCCACGGCGATAACCGGTCTTGTGCTGGTTTATGTCGCTGGCTGCAGCAAGACCGTTGACGGCACTGGCGCAACGGCTGCGCCGACCAGCGTCGGCACCGAGATCGACGACAGCGTGGTCACGACACGGGTCAAGTCGGCGCTGCTCGAAGACGCCGACATCAAGAGCTACGACATCAAGGTCGAAACCCGCAAGGGTGAAGTGATGCTCAGCGGCTTTGTCGACAACGTGACTCAGATGGAACGTGCTGCCACCGTGGCGCGCGCGATCCCGGGGGTCAAGGGCATCGACAACAAGATGAGCCTCAAGGGCGCGGCAACCAGTGTTGGCAACAAGGTCGACGACGGCGTCATCACGACCCGGGTCAAGGCTGCGCTGCTGGCCGACGATCGCATCAAGAGCCTGGACATTGCCGTGGTCACACGCAAGGGCGAAGTGCAACTCAGCGGCTTTGTCAACAACCAGGCTCAGATCGACAGTGCGCTTGAGGTGGCGCGTGCCATCGAAGGCGTCAGCCATGTCGGCAACGAGATGAGTGTCAAGAAGTAGGTGTCAAGATCGCAGTTTGCATGCCAATTTCAAGCTCAGTGCGATGGCGCACAGACGGGGCTTGTCTTGAAGCAAAAACTCGGCCCATCATGAAACGAGTCGCCCCTTCTCTGTTACTGGTTTTGTTGACCAGCGCCTGTTCGTCCATGTTGCCAACCGGGCAAACCGATTCCACCTCGTTCCAGAGTTTCGAGGATGCGCGCGCCGCAATCGAGGCCCTGGTTCCGATGACGAGCAAGCGCACGACCTTGGCAAGCAATGGCTTCAATCCGATTGTTCACCCGAACACCAAATTATTGACCCATTCCGAGGTGGTCCGGCTGCTGGTTCCAACCGCCTTGCTCACGCGCAACGATCTGGATCCCGGTATCATCGTTTGCCTGGAAGCGCGCGACACCTGCTATGGCATGGAACTCGAAGCCTCGAAGATTTTAAAGACGCGAACCGGAAATTTTCTGGCGGACTTCAGTAACTTCAACCGTCGAACCGAGACCACAGGCTGGCGCTTCAACGCCTTGATCCTGTTTGTCGGTGACCTCGTTGTCTACCGGTCCTGGGGCGGCCAGCCATCGGTCAGCGAGGTCGAAGTCCATTCCAATCCCCTCGGACCGCTTCAGGACATCGGTCCCTCCGTGATCTCGCGCCGTTGAAATCCGATCACCATTCGTCTCGTCTGCCATGACGTCAAGCCATCGGATTAAAGCTGGCCTGTCGGCCATGCTGTTGCTGGCCGCGGCGGGCTTCGCCTGCAGCGCCGTGGCGCAGACGGATGCGGCCAGCACATTGCGCTCCAAACACACGGAACTGCGCGAGGCACTGCAGCACAATCAATTCGGACGGCCACTGGTCCTGGTCTCGACCGAAACCGCAGCCGGCTTGCAGGGCGACATCTATGCCGTTCTGGGCTACCCATTTCAGCTGGTCACCGCCAGCCTGAGCAGTCCGCAACACTGGTGCGACATGCTGCTGCTGCACATCAACACGAAGTACTGCTACCCGGTGGTTCAACCCGGCGCCACCGTGCTACAGGTCAACGTCGGTAAGAAGACGCCTGAATTGCTGACCGATACCTCACGCATTGAATTCAAGTACCAGGTTTCGCAGAGCAAGCCAGATTACCTGGAAGTCGATCTTAATGCCGAAAAAGGACCGCTAGGCACCAGCAATTACCGTGTCGCATTGCAGGCGGTCGCCCTCCCCGGTCAATCAACATTCGTGCACCTGCGCTATTCATACGCAACGAGCTTTGCCGCCCAAATGGCCATCAGCATCTACCTGGGTTCGGTTGCCAGCGAAAAAGTTGGCTTCACCGTGCTCGACGCGCAGCCGCCTGGCGTGCCGGTCCTGATTGGCGATGCGCGCGGCGCAGTCGAGCGCAACACCATGCGCTACTTTCTGGCAATCGACAGTTTCCTGGCGGCTTCGCGCGCGCCAGCGGCGGCGCAATTCGAGCAAAGTCTGCAGACCTGGTTTACGGCGACCGAACGCTATGCGCGTCAGTTGCACGAAATGGAGCGCTCGCCCTACCTGGAGATGAAGCGCTCGGAGTACCAGCGCCAGCAGACGCAGCGCTAAGGTTCAAACCTGCGACTTGAAGTAGTTGAATGAGTGCTGGAAAGCGGCGCTTACTTTTTCCATTTCGAGCACCATGGCGTCCCAGCCTTCTTCACTGCTGGCCTTGAGTTCCTCGAATTTGGCGGAAGTCACTTTGGATTGATGGCGCAACTTGCGCATTTCCTCCAGATACATGTCGCGCACATCGGCTTTGGTGGCCTCGGCCTTGGCGTCGAACTTGTTCATCGTGGCGTTCAACTCGTCGAGTTGCAGTTTCATCTTTGTGATGTATTCGTTTCTTTTTGTCATGATAGATTTCCCTTGATGTTGGAGTCTTTGTGCCGGAATTGGCATGTACAAGGGTAGTGGCCCGCAACAGTGCCGTCTGTGCGCTTACGCACCTTCGTCAACGTTGTAGGAACCAAAGACCGCCTTCGGTGACTTGACTTCCGGCAGCACGTAGACAATGCCATTGGTTCCTGTGAATGTGGGGCTGACGACCCGGGCAAAGAAGGCCGCGGGAACATTGATACAGCCATAGGAAATGCGGTTATCGAGCGGCGTTGGCGTGGCCAGTCGCTCGGCCCGGCGTTCCTCAGCGTGGCTGGTGAGGACCGGGTGCAGTGAGATGGCCGACGCATAGTCAACCCAGAGCATTGGCTTGCCCTGCAGATTGCGGTCCAGCGCCGCAACAAAGCGCCCGGCCGGCGTGGTGCGTTCTTCCGGCCTGATGTCCGAAAGCTTGCGCTCCCCGATACCGGGCACGGAATCATCACCGACCGCCAGACCGATCAGGGCTGGCGCGGCGCCCCGCAACTGACCATTGGCATGGAAGACGAAAACCTTGGCGTTGACCTTGTCCAGAATGATGAACGGCAACTGCCGGCTATTGCCGGAATCGACGATCCAGTCCGCCAGTTGCCGGGTTGCCGGCGATGCGCTTTCGCGTTCAAAGTTGGCCCGACCTGCATGCGCTGGCGGCAAAACCGGGCTGGCAGCCCATGCCAACGGCATTGCCGCACTCGCAATCAGCAGGCCAAGGCCGACGGCCCTGACGCTTGCCTTCATGATCAAACCCATGGCAGCACCGACAAGGCCTGCGCGTTGTAGGGTTCAGTTGCGGTCCTGCTTGCGCGGACGATGCAGTGGCACCTCAATGCTGGGCGGCGTTTCAAGCGGTGTCACCACGGGTGCGGGGGCGGGCTGCGGCACGAGCACCGGTGGTTCTGCTGGCACAAGAATCGGTCGCTCCACCAGCACCGGTGGCACCAAGCTCAGCAATTGCGGCGGTGTTGCCTGTGACACGACCACCAGGGGCGGGACCGGTGTGCGGTTCGTCGGTATCACAGTCGGGCCTTCAAAGGGCCGGCCTGGTGGAATGACGTCAGGCAACTGGATCACCGTCAGGACACCATCGACATAGCCGATGCTGTAGTTGGAGGGGGTGAATCCGGCCCCTGTGGCGTTGCTGACGGTAATCGGATAGCTCGTACCCGGAGCCGCTGTGGCGGCTTGTCCAGGGCTGCTTTCCGTCACGCTGGTGATGACATCGCCGTTGACCAGCGGCGTCGTGGTGAAGCCGGACAGGATCGGTGTCTGGCCATAGCTCTTGGTGACGTCGTTCGCCGTCACGGTCAGCGCCACCGGCGTCACCACCAGCGCACCATTGACATAGTGAAGCGTGTAGTTGCCGGGGACAAAAGTACCTACAGCAGCGCTGGGCGTGATGGCATAGGGGCTGCCGGCTACCGGGGCGCTTGCCACCGTACCCGGGCTGCTTTCACTGACACCGGTGACGGCGTCGCCATTGACCAGACCGGTGCTGGTGAAGGCGGATGCTGGCAGCGTCGTGCTTTGTCCATAGCGCTTGCTTGCGTCGTTGGCCGTGATGGTCAACACCGCTGGCGTGACCGTCAAGGCGCCGTTGACATAGGCGACGGTGTAGTTGCCGGGAACGAAGCTGCCGCCCGTGGCGCCGCTGGGTGTGATCACATACGGGCTACCCGCCACCGGGGCTGTTGCCACCGAACCTGGGCTGGTCTCGGTAACGCTGCCCACGGTGTCACCATTGACCAAACCGGCGCTGGTGAAAGCTGACAGGGTTGGCACCTGGCCATAAGCCTTGGCGACATTCGATGCCGTGATGGTCAGCGCAATGGGCGTTACAGTCAAGACGCCATTGACATAGCCAATGGTGTAGTTGGCCGGAACAAAAGTGCCACCGGTAGCCGCACTCGGGGTGATGGCATAGGGACTGCCAGCAACGGCCGCCGTTGCCACCGTACCTGGGCTGGTCTCGGTAACGCTGCCCACGGTGTCACCATTGACCAGACCGGCGGCGGTAAAGGCCGATGGCGTGACGGT
>CAIXNB010000190.1 GCA_903920695.1 uncultured beta proteobacterium | reverse complement strand
CTCCTCCTTGATGTCGCTGCGCTGAGCGCCACGCCGTCCCGCAGCAGCCAACGTCATCAACCGTCAACCACCGGGAGAGTTCGGTGGCGCTTAAAGACACAATGCCGCTGTTCGCGGAAATCGATATTTTTCGCATGACTTGCAAGAGCGGCCGTTCACCAATGGCTGCTTTAGGGCGCCCAGTTCGCGAGCATGAATACCGCAATTGATTTGCGAAATCGTCGAGAGCGCCCGACAAAGCTTGTATTTGCGCCGTCATTTGCGCTTGACAGTGTGTAATCGCTCGATTACACTTCAAATATGGCTTACACGGTAAAACGTCTCGAAGAGTTTTCCGACTGGCTCAAAGGCCTGAAGGATGGACTGACCCGGCTGCGCCTTATCAAACGCTTGCGTAAGGTCCAACTCGGTAACTTGGGCGATGTGGAGCCGGTGGGTGAAGGTGTTTACGAAATGCGCGAACACTTCGGTCCGGGCTGGCGCATGTACTACGTCCAAAGAGGTGGCGTTTTAATCGTGATGCTTGGCGGTGGGAATAAGTCAACGCAGCAAACTGACATCAATCGGGCAATCGAACTTGCCAAGTCTTTAGAGGATTGAACCATGAGCAAGAGAACCAAAGTTTCCGAACTTCCCGAGTTCGATGCAGCCGAGTACCTGAGCAGCGAAGAAGATGTAGCGGCATACCTCACCACCGTTCTTGAAGAGAATGACGCGGCACTGTTGGCGGCTGCGCTCGGCGACATTGCCCGATCGCGGGGCATGACGCAGGTTGCGAAGGATTCCGGCATCACCAGAGAAGCCTTGTACAAAGCACTTCGGCCAGGTAGTGAACCGCGTTTCGATACAGTCAGCCGTGTTTGCGCAGCCCTTGGTGTACGTCTAGTCGCGCAGCCGACGCACGCCTCCGCCTAACTTTCTAACCGACCTCAGTCCAAGGACAGTCGAGTCCGACCTCGGGCGTTCAAGGGCTCTGATGTGCCCTTTTCAGACACTCGATTTCCACGAGTCAACGACCGAAACCGGACGATCGAAAATTGGCTCCATGCCTCGCTAGACGACATCGTGGCTGTACGAGTCGCAGGTTATTTCCTTGATGGCAGACTCAAAATCGCACCTTGGTGTACGCCGAGGAGACTAGGCACGTGTTAGCCTCGTCCTTGAGGTTGCTTTTTAGGTAACTGTCTGCTCGCCCAAACCGGGGTTGGCAATCAACTGCCCTACGAATAACTTGCAGCGATGCTCGGCCCCAATGCTCCACTGGCCTTGAGAGCTTCAATCTGCACATTGTCATAATGCAAAACCTCTTTCAAGACCTCCATCGAATGTTCACCCACTGATGGGGCCGCCACGGGATCAATGGCCGGCGTTCGTGACAGCCTGATGGGAGACGCGATATTCGGAATCCACCCAATGACGGGGTGCGCAATACGGCCAACCAATTCTCGTGATCGAACCTCATCGGATCGCAAGGCTTCACCGAGTGTTCTAACCTCGCCATGAGGTACGGCTGCCGCCCTCAATTTGGGCTGCCAATATGACCAGGGCTGGGTTGCAAAGGCCTCGTTCAAGACTGCAAAGATCTCGTCTCGCTTCTGAAGTCGATTGCCGCGGAGCTGCAATATCGGGTCGGTGGCGATGTCCGGGCGTCCGATGACCTGATCAAAAAGTCGGATGAAGATCTTGTCGTTTCCGCAATTGATGTAAAAGGGCTTGTCTTTGGATTCAAAGACTCCCGATGGGCAGGTGTCCGGGCTTACATTACCATTGCGTTTTGGGTCATGACCTACGGCCAAATGCTGCATGGCACCAAAGCCAGTCATCAATATTGCTGTATCGAATAGCGCCACTTCGACGAACTGTCCCAGCCCATCCTTTTGCCTTGCCAACAGCGCAAGCAAGACAGCATTGGACGCCATCATTGCAGTACCAACATCCATCACGGCAGATCCGGAGCGTACCCCCTGTCGGTCAGGATATCCGTTCATGGAAATGAAGCCGCTTTCAGCCTGCGCAATTGGATCAAAACCCAGCCGGTCGGAATACGGGCCTTCGCGTCCATAGGCTGAAACAGAGCAATAAATGAGTTTGGGATTAATTCGAGCGCAGGTCTCGTAATCGAGACCAAAACGTGCCATCACTCCTGTGGAGAAATTCTCCATCAAGACATCTGCGCTGGCGATCAGATCAAGTGCAACTTTGACGCCGTCTGGTGTCTTCAAATCGATGGCAACACTTCGTTTGTTCCGATTTGTCCAAAGGTACGGGGCGCCCTGGGCTTGGATCGCTGGATCAATCGGTGGGTAATGCCTGAAGTCATCTCCTTTTTCGGGCGTTTCAATCTTGATGACGTCAGCTCCGAAGTCCGCCAACATCATGGTCGCCAGAGGACCTGCTACGAAGTGTGTGAAGTCCGCGACCTTAATTCCCGACAAGGCGAGCTTTGCCTCTTTGGCGCGAGGTCGGTATTGCGGCAGCGCTTCAATTTTTTCTCGTTCAAACATGAAATCTCCATCAACCAAACAGATTCATTTTTGGCCATGATACATTAATGGTTGAACCATTGCAAGAAGGTTCTTGGGCCAAGACCTGCAACGAGTCCATGGCGGGACCATGATAAGGCTCAATCTGAAACAGTATCCATGGGTCGGGCGGCAAACAGCGGCCCATCTTCGTACGCAAGAACGACGATCTCAACCGGAATGCCAGGCGCCACGGTCACGTCGTCGCGCTCCACCAAACGGCACGCCAAACGGATACCTGAATCAAGATCGACAATGCAGACCGCATATGGCGCCTCATCCGCGAATGCTGTTGGAGCCGAGTGGATTCGAGTCCACGAGTACAAAGTGCCGCGGTCGCTCAAATCCGACCAGATCACATTGGACGACCAGCAATGTGGGCACACCGACTTCGGGGGGAAAGTCTGGCGACCGCAATCGGCGCAGCAGGACGTTATCCATTTTCCTTCGTTGAGCGCTGTCCAGAACGGAAGGCTGAAGGCAGACACCCTGGGCGGGTAGGAACGAGATATTGGCAGTTTGATTCTTTCCAGGCTCATTGCACGCCCTCCAGGATGTGAATTAGTGCAGCGTTGTAATTTCCCAGTTCGCCGCTCGAGAGGCCTAATCTGGCCCCTTGCACTTGCCGCTCCCCGGCGCGGCCACGGAGTTGGACTGCTAGTTCAACATAGTTGTAGAGCGAAGTTACATACGAGGGATGCCCTCTGGAGGTCAGGCCTCCAGAGGTTGAAATTGGAATCCTTCCACCCAGTCTCGTTTCGCCATCAAACGCCGCGCCAGCACCGGCGCCGCGAGGTACCAAGCCAATCGCCTCACTGACCAGAATTTCCACAATGGTGCAGGGCGCATACAACTCCGCCAGGTCGATGTCACTTGGACCAATGCCGGCGCTCTTGTATGCGGTGGCAGAAGCCTCCTGTGCCGCGTTGAACGCTATCATGTCATTGGGTCCGTCGCTGATCTGGTGAGAACCATCATGGCAAAAACCTCGGCCTCGGACCAACACATACGGTCGCCCCAGCCTCTTCGCCACATCTTCGGTGGCCAGAACCACGCAGGCGGCGCCGTCGCCTCGTGGGGGCACATCGTACAGCCCGAGTGGCTCCACAATTGGACGCTGCTGAACGACCTCTTCAAGTGTGATGAGCTTTCTGTATTGGGCCAGCGGGTTTAGCGATGCGTGAAAGCGATTTTTGACAGCCACCGAAGCAAGTTGCTCGCGCGTCGCACCATATTCGTACATATAGCGGGTCGCGTCCATGGCATACCAGGAGATGGGCGTAAATCCGGCCGAGGCGTGGAAGTCGACGTCGCCGGTCGCGCGCATGCTGCTCATTGCATGTTCGGCTGCCGGGACCGCGCTTTCCATGTTGATACCCAGAGCCAAGGCAACATCTGAGCGTCCCAACAGAATGTCGTTGCAAGCCTGGTCAAATGCCAAGGCCGCAGTCATGCCATTGCCCATGACCTCAAGAATGCTTCCGCGGCACTTTAGTCCGAGCTGACTGATCATGAACGTGTGGAAATACTTCTGCCGCGTGTACGGTCGGGGCACGGTGAAGACAACACTTTGAATGTCCCGTTTCTCAACCCCGGAATCGTGCACAGCTTCGATGACGAGGCGCGACATGATCTCGTGCTCCAGCGTCTGAATCTGATCTTCATCCTTGGATTGATGCCGCCCGACCGGAATCGCGCTTGTCCCGACAATTGCAACTCTCCTATCCATAGTCTTCATCTCCTTATTGCTGAGTCCGCTACATCAGGCATGACCCTGCATTAACCGAACGAGTGCTAACACTTGTTGCACGCGATTAGATTCTACATCGATAATCAATGGATCAACCATTACAATCATAATTACAAAATAGAAGAAAGCAGTTCAAGCAGCGTCGTGTACGCCTCACTCAGGTGATGGTTGGCACAGGCGCATGCTGTCAATGTTTACCAGAACGACGGGACGCTCCTTGCTGTGCAACATGTAAGATGGTTGGTCCATTGATTGGGTGAACCATATTGCTATTAGAATTTGGCCGATACGCGCGACAAAATCAGAAACCCCCATGTCTTACTGGATTAGATCGACGCAATGACACAGGTACCCTCTGCACCCACACAGTTCAAAGCCGTCCGGCCAACGCGAGCTTTCGACGAAATCGCAACTCAAATTCGAGTTGAACTTGCCGAAGGTCGCCTTGCCATTGGCAGCCGATTGCCCTCCGAGCGCGCACTTGCGGAGCAGTTTGGCGTGGCAAGAAATACATTACGCGAGGCACTGCGGTCGCTCGAACACGCCGGGTTGATCCGGATGCAAAAAGGAGCGACTGGCGGCGCCTTTATCAATGATTCAAGAGGCGAGGCAATTACTACTGGCATGCTTGACCTCTATCACCTCGGTGCCATTGCCCCCGCGCAGCTGACTGAAGCACGCATATGGCTTGAGGGGGTCATCGTCCGAGTTGCCTGTCAGCGCGCAACTGACAAGGACATCGAGGAACTCAACCGAAATATCGACGCCGCCGAGGAGGCGACGAGACAGGGTGATTTTGAGAGGCGCGCAAGACATCACCTTGAGTTCCATCGAATTCTGGCAAGGATGACGGGCAACCCCATCTTCGTCGTTGTGATGGACGGCGTCCTTGACGTTCTGCATCACTTCTTAATGACCTTGGGTGAGTATGAAAATACGTTTGTGCTTCCTTCGAGGCGCCGTTTCATGAAGCACCTGATCGCACGGGACGCTGACGCGGCGGTTGCGGAAATGGAGGCGAACATGAAGCGATTGCAGCGGATCTATCTCTCGCGTTACGAAGATGCGACCCAGGATGCGGCCAAGAAGGCCGTCGTCAGCAATCCACTCAAACGAAAACCCAGGCAGGCGTCTGAAAAGAAATCCTAATTCCACCGTGCAAGCACGGTAGTTGTGGTGATTGGGGTGACCGACGTACTCGTCGGCACAGCCGAAGGTGTGCGAGAAAAGCGAGGGGCTGGAGCGGGGTGTTGAATGCCGGCAACGTCAACAAATGCATTCCGCGCGACGTTATGCGGGTGCAGCGCCGCCTCGCTCAGTGGCAGTACCGGGGCAAAGCAGACATCGGTACCTTCAAGAATATTGCTCCATTCGTCGCGTGTTCTTCGCTTGAATATGGCGGACATATCAGCGCGCAGAGATGGCCAGCGCGACCTGTCGTTCTGGGCATCTCGCAAAGATTGGTCAATGCCGATCTTTTCGCAAAGCAGCGAAAAGAAGTTGGGCTCAATAGGGCCGACCGAGACATGCTTGCCGTCGGAAGTTTCGTAGACGCCATAATACGGCGCTCCTCCGTCGAGAACGTTTTGTCCGCGTTGTTCCCTGTATGTGCCCCGCAGTGTGTGCGCCGCATTGGTAGACATCAGAGAAATGACTCCGTCACAAATAGCGGCGTCGACAACCTGACCTTTTCCGGACCGCCGAGCCTCAAGCAAGGCTGCGAGGACGCCCATCACAAGGTATAGGCTTCCGCCGCCGTAATCTCCAACCAAGTTCAAGGGCGGTACCGGCGCCCCGCCGGCGAGGCCGATGGCTGCCAACGCGCCAGCGATGGAGATGTAGTTGATATCGTGACCAGCGGCTTGCGACAGCGGTCCTTCCTGGCCCCATCCAGTCATCCGACCGTACACGAGCATTGGATTCAATTTTGAGATCACATCCGGGCCAAGTCCAAGTCGCTCCATCACGCCGGGCCGAAAACCTTCGATCAATGCATCGGCGCGTTCGATCATGTTCAGCGCCTGCTGGACATGAGCCGGATCCTTCAAGTCGAGCAATACCGTTTGTCTGCCCCTTCCAACGATGTCGTTGCGGTCACCAGGCTTTGCAATGGGTCGGTCAATTCTTATGACCTCCGCTCCCATATCGGAGAGCAGCATGCATGCGAATGGTGCCGGGCCAAGTCCCGCGAATTCAACCACTCGGATCCCTGCAAGTGGACCTGCGCCGTTTGGTTCTTTGGGAGATGGATAAGGACTCATTTGATTCTCCCGTTAGCTCAGGAATGCAAGAAGATGGAAATGCCGCCAAGCAGGAAGGATGAGGCGAGAACACTTGTTGACGCGAATAGAAGGTTCGATCGCATGCTGATGATCAAGATAGGGATCCCCGAGAACCGGCTTGCCATCAGGCTGACCATAGAAAATGGCGTCAATATCACTGCCATAGCCCAACCAACCAGGATTGCGCACAGATGCGGCAGAAGCGGAAGACCCATCACGTCGCTGGGGAAGCAGGTCGCGATCAGAATGGCGCTGAGCAATGGATGTACGGCTGCGCAGGACAGCAGAATTACCGAGCATGTCAGAAAGAGGCATGCGACCACCGGGTATTGCGAGAGGGCAATTCCGATCGGAGCCGTCCATACGCGGGGTATTGCATCGGCGATGACAGTCCCGGCACATCCGGAGACCATAAAGAGCAGAACTTCTCCGACCAATTGCTTGAGAACCCTGAAGTCCTGAATGAAGAGTTTTGAACCGAAAATCAAACGATTTTTCGCGCGGGAAAAGGCAAGGTTTAGCCCCCAGGCGGCCATTGGCGAAATCACCACAATCACGGTCGATACCTGAATCTTGAGAAAGTGGCTTGTTCCTACGACAAAAGCCAAAAAACTGGTCATGGAAGCCACGATGGGTAACGCCCGGTGGGCGATCGTCCTGATTGATGAACTCGTTGCATCAAGTTGCCTTACTGGGACTGTAACTGGAACGGACTTCTGCAATGCGGTGCCGATGAGGATTGTGGCGAGTGCGACGAGCATGGCAAGCGGCAGGACCATGATCCAGTTTGCTCCTGGATACATGGCAATCATGATGCTGATGTTGCTGAACATAGGACTCCACAGACTGGCACCTGCATAGCCGCGTGTAATTGCTGCAAATGTAGATATCCGATCCTCTCGTGTCGCCGCCCTGTCCTTTGCCGCCAGTTCCATCAACATGGAAACGCCGGCCAATCCAAGCATGCCGCCGAATAGCTGACATGCAACCGATAGAGCCACATACTTTCGGCGATTGGTTAACGCAAAGAGGTAGGGCATTACTGTGTGAATCGCCTCGCTGCGCAAAGCAGCACGGGACAAGAGCGTCACCGTGAGGATCAATGATGCAATGATTCCCCCCATCTGCAAACCTCGCTCCACGCTCAGGAATGGCGTTGCTGCAAACGGAAGAAGCGCCAGCGTTATGCACAAGAGAGCGATCGACGCACGAAGCACGCCGCCGGCGATGCGCCGCCACTCGATCAAGACAAGAATCGCGGCGAACACCGCGGTTGCCCAAACGGACCACTGCGACGATGTAAGGCCATGAACCAGAGCGGACATCGGTATAGCGGCCAGACTGATGGTGCCGATTGATCGCATCATCCTGGCACCAGTCGAAGGCAGATCAATCACAGGCATGAGAGGCTCGCCATCGTGAAACGAAATTGTGGTTGAACTTTCCCGCCAATGCATCGGACCACTCGCCTTGCATTCGGGATTTGTTCGATTGCCAGAACGACAGCGAACGCTATTCCAAGGCGTGATCGGAGGAGAGCCGCTTCAACGAAGCCGGATATGTTCATAACGCAAGGTGCCGATCTAGTAAGAAGTCCACGCGGGTGACCGGCCGTCGTTCGCCGTCGTTCCTTTATGTCGCCAAGATATCCTACTATACAATGGTTGAACCGTTGATAAAAATGTGAGATGATTGCACCAGGGACAAGAAATGCGGATGCATGACCGCATCCGGTAATCAAGGCGCTTTCCAGGTGAGTTCGGTTCCTGTCGCCAGACATTTGCTGCCAATTGATATTTCAAATGAGAGGAGACTGACATGAAATTGATGAGCACAATGTGCCTTTCCGCTTTGCTGGGATGCGCCACGCTGACGGCACAGGCGCAAAGCCGATTCCCGGAGCGACCCATCGTCATCGTGGTGCCCTATCCGGCTGGCGGAACGAGCGACGCGCAGGTCCGAATGATTCAGGTCCCGCTTGAGAAACTTCTCGGACAACCGATCATTGTGGAGAACAAGCCAGGCGCCTCTGGCGCATTGGCCGCGGTTGCTGTAGCAAAAGCCAAGCCGGATGGTTACACCTTGCTATACCCAAACAACGGATTCTTGATCGCACCGCTTCTTAACAAAAGTGCAGGTTATGACCCGCTAAAGGGGTTCGCGCCGGTGTCCGTTGTGACAAACCTACCGATGGTCTTGGTTATCAACAAGAACGAGCCCGCGAATGATCTTCCGGAATTCATCAAGTACGCAAGAAGTCATCCGCAGGGAATCATGTACGCTTCTGCCGGGACGGCATCCTATGGCCACCTTGCCACGACTTTGTTTTCGCAAATGGCCGGGATCAAAGCTGAGCACATTCCCTATAAGGGAGAGGCTAACACCACGCTTGCCGTGCGAAACGGCGAGGTTTCAATGCTACTGACCAGCCCTTCATCTGTCATGTTGGGGCAGGTGAAGCAAGGCAACCTGAAGTTGTTGGGCGTGGCCTCTGCTAAGCCAAGCTCAGTTGTGCTGGGTGTGAAACCCATTGCTGAAACGATACCCGGATTCACCGCGGAACTCTGGTTTGGCCTCCTAGCCCCCGCCGGAACCCCCGCTGCCGTGATCGACAAATTGAATGCTGCTGTCAGAAAGGTTCTCCAGGACGAAGGCATCCAATCCAAGCTCGTCGCCTCGGGTGCACTGGCGCAGAGCTCAACCCCTGCGGAATTCGCCAATATTTTGAACGCCGAGTACGGTCAGTGGGCGGATGTCATCAGCAAAAACAACATCAAGTCTGATTAATCCAGCTATCCGAGACATCAGTAACGATCTTGTCTGAGTAGCCATCAACACATATTTGGAGTTTCTATGCGCGGAAAATGCATCGAGGAGTTTGAAGTCGGTCAGATCGACGTCAGTCGGGGACGCACCATCACCGAGACCGATGTGGTGATGTTCTCATGGCTGTCCGGCGACGTGAACCCCATGCACACAGATGCCGATCACAGTGCGAAGTCACCGCTCGGTCAACGTATTGCACACGGTGCGCTAGGCCTGTCGATCAGCACCGGGCTCAGTGCCAGCTTTGGGTACCTGGAAGGATCCGCCATCGCCGCGCTTGGCATTGACGAGTGGAAATTCCTCAAACCCATTCTGTTCAACGACACGGTCCGACTCCGGGCCACCGTTGTATCAGCCAAGCTCACTTCAAAGCCAGACCGTGGGGTGCTGGTCCGCCGCATGGATCTGCTGAACCAGCGTGACGAGATTGTCCAAACCGGACTTATGACGACGATGGTCCTGAGCAGAGCGGGCGCCGCTGCCCTTACAGGAAATACATGAAACCAACCCAACAAGGAGAATAGCAATGACATTGATGAACACAGCCGGCCTCTCGGAAGAACAGCGCATGATGCAGGAGGGTGTGCTTGACCTTCTGGCAAAACATTTGCCTTGGGATCAGATCCGAAAACTCGATGACGCGCGCGGATTTCCACATGAGGCTTACAACGCCTTGGCCGAAGCAGGCTACCTCGGCATCTTCTATCCTGAAGAATTGGGTGGCATGGGTGGTTCCTACAAGGACATTGCGGTCTTCCTGGAAACGCTTGGCTACTATTACACGGGTATCGCGCAGGCTGTGACCACCACTGCAATCTATGCCGGCATGCACGTCGCCAAGTTCGGCTCCGATGAATTGAAAAAATCCATCATCCCGAAGATCATTTCGGGGCATGCGAAGCTTGCACTGGCAATGTCTGAGCCTGGAACCGGCTCAGATGTGGCTGGGCTGAAAACCACGGCGATTCGCGACGGCGACGATCTGATCCTCAACGGCAACAAAGTCTGGATCACCTGTGCGCACGTGGCTGATTACCTGGTTGTTATCGCCAAGACTGATCCGACGGCGGCTCGCCATAGCGGCATCAGCACGATTTTGGTTGACACAAAAGCACCTGGTGTCACGATCAAACCGCTTTCAATGCTGGGGCGACGCACCTCACATGCCAACGAAATATTCTTTGACAACGTGCGCGTTCCCGCTACCAATCTGATTGGTGGTGAAGGGCAAGCATGGAAAAACATCATGAAATGCCTTGGACTGGAGCGCATGGGCCTGGCTGCCATTTCTTCTGGCCATTGCTTCAAGATCACCGAGTATGCGACTGACTACGCAAAGCAACGTATTCAATTTGAACAACCGATCTCGAAATTTCAGGTCATTCAACATAAACTGGTCGACATGTTGATCATGTCGGAAACGGCGCGGCAATCGGTCTATCGGGTTGCAGATCTACTTGACGCGGGGCACCCAGCGGTCAAGGAAACCTCGATCGCAAAGATTGTCTGCACAGACAACAACTTCCGTTGCGCTGACATTGGCCTGCAGGTTCTGGGCGGCGCCGGATACTCAATGGAATATGACATGCAAATGTTCTTCCGTGACTCGCGCGTTGGTCCCATTGGCGGTGGCAGCAATGAAATTCAGAAAAATGTGCTCGCGAAGCTCATGGACTTGTAAATTTAGGTGGCAATTTGCGACATTCGCTTGCCCGGTCCATTGATATGAAATTGACCAAATGTCTGCCAATTTCCCGGTAATGACGCTCGCGTAAGCACTTTCACTCCAAACCAGGATCAAGCATGCCCATCCGTGTTTTAGTCACCGGCGCCAGTCGTGGAATCGGCCGTGCCATCTGCCTGCGTCTGGCCCGCCAGGGTGCCGAGATTGCGGCGTGCGCCTCATCACATGCGGGGGAGCTGGTCACAATGTGCAAACAAGCGGAGCAGCTCGGTGGCCGGCTCGTTCCCCTGATCGGAGACCTGGCCGACGCCGCGACACCAGGGGTGCTGGTAGAGCAGGCGGTTACCGCACTCGGTGGCCTCGATGCCGTAGTCTCCAACGCGGGCGTATCGCGCCCGTCTTCGCTCGTCAACCTGGATTTGGCAGGCTGGGACTATCTGTTTGCGGTCAACGCCCGCGCGCCCTGGCTGTTGGCCAAGGCGGCTTATCCGGCTCTGCGCGAGAGTCATGGCAGCTTTGTCTCGGTGGCGTCAATGTCGGGCGTGCAGCCTTACCCCGGAATGGGCGCCTACAGTCCGAGTAAAGCGGCGGTCATCATGATGACGCGCGTGATGGCGCAGGAGTGGGCGGCCGATGGCATCCGGGTCAACGCCGTGTCGCCAGGGTTGATTCACACCTCGTTGACGGCAAAGATCTATGCCGATGCACCAACCAAGGCGGCGCGGGAGAAGTTGATACCGATGCACCGCATCGGCATGCCAGACGGTGATATCGCCGGCATTGTGTCTTTCCTGATTGGCCCTGACGCCACCTACATCACCGGGCAAAACATTCTTGCCGATGGTGGCTTGATGGACTCTGTGCACGGGCTGATCGCCGGCCGTCCCGCGACCGAGAGATAGAGCGCCACGAATGTTGAACGTCGAAGGTCAAAGACTGGAATGGCTTGCTTTTCGTCTGCGTCTCGACTATCCGTCGCCGGTACGTTTCCGGCATTTTTAATAGGGGATAAATACATGTTGAAACGAAACCGCCTGCTGCAATCAGCCGCCACACTGGTGTTTATCGCCAGCCTGCCGTTCACAGTGTCTGCACAAGGAAAGGAGCCAGTCAAAATAGGACTGCTTACCTCGAAATCTGGAACGTTTGCCGCACAGGGTGAGGAAATTATTCGTGCAATTGAATTTGCGATTGATGAGGTCAATGCCAAAGGTGGTGTGGATGGCCGCAAGGTTGAAGCCCAAATTGGTGACGACGAAGGTACCCCAGAAGTCGGTCGTCGTGTCGCCGAAAAGATGGCCAGAGAAGGTTTCAATCTATTGATTGGCCCGGTTCCCTCGTCCATCTCGCTGACGATCGCGCAAAACTTGGACCGATGGGATGCGGCGTACTTCGCAGTAGCCAGCAAATCCGACAAGCTGACTGGTGACACATGCAGGTCGCGCAGCTTTCACACGACACATTCTGACGCAATGGATATTGCGATGATAAAGGAGTGGTCCAAGAGTTTTAAGGAAAAGTCTTTCGCCATTGTGGCCGCAGATTACCTTTGGGGGCACGACTCCGGAGAGGCGTTCAAGAAATCTGCGGAAGCACAGGGGAAGACAGTGCCGTTGTCCTTGTACATTCCGCTAGGTACCAAAGATTTTTCCCCTTACATTGCGCAACTCAAAGCTGCGAACGTGGATGCGATCTGGGTCGCCGAAGTGGGTCGCGATGCGATTGCCTTCGTCAAACAGGCACAGGAGTTCGGCCTGATTCCGGCAAAAAGACTGCTTGGGCATGCCTTGATCCTGGATTTCATCATCGAATCCACTGGTTCGAGCTTGAAAGACGTGGCGGGAACGATCAGCTATATGCCGGATATTGACACGCCACGCAATAAGGCGTTTGTGTCAGCCTGGAAAGCCAAGTTCAAAAGATTTCCAAATTCCAGCGAGGGCCAGGCCTACAACGGCGTACAAGTTCTGTTCGAAGGCGTCAAGAAGGCGGGAAGTATCAAGCCGGCCGATGTAAGCAAGGCTCTGCGCGGCGCGCAATTTGACTCGATCTATGGCAAGGTCACCATGCGCGGGCAAGACAATCAGTTGGTAATGCCGAACTATGTCGGGCGTGTCAAGAATGTGGATGGTGGTTTGCGAGCTGTGACAGAAGTGCGTTTTGATCCGTCGTTGACGCCAGCGCCGTCACCACTATGCAAGATGTAAGCTGGAATTGGACCCATTGCGAAAACTGAACTTTGAATCTTTTAATTGTCCAATACAGGAGGTTCCGTTGCGTTGCCTGTAGCGCCCATTCTCTCAACCAACGAAAAAGACAATCCTCGGCATATCGCTTTGGAATGACTTCAAGTCAACTCGATATCTCAGAGATACCAACAGAAGGAGATAACAATGTTTTTGAAACGTGCTTCTATGGTCGGACTTGCGATGACTGCAATTCTCTCGCATGCCCAGACCGACTTTCCCAATCAACCCATCAAACTGATCGTCCCACTAAGTCCAGGTTCGAGTTCGGATGTCACGGCGCGTGCGATAGCGCAGATCATTTCGGTTTCGTTAGGTCAGCCTGTCATGGTCGAGAACCGACCCGGCGCCAACGGTGGCATTGCCATGCAGTCAGTTGCGCGCAGCAAGCCTGACGGGTACACCTTGGTCGTGGGCACAGTATCGACTACGGTCGTTCCGCATATTATTTCAAAAAACGTTCCATTTGACTTGTTCAAAGACTACGTGCCCGTTGCCACGATGGCTAATACACCATTGCTGCTGACTGTGGTGCAAGAATCTCCATTTAACAGTGTGTCAGATGTCGTTGCTGCTGCCAAAAAGGCACCCAATACGCTCACATATGGGAATTCGGCTGGTCTCTACAGGATCGCGATGGAGGCTTTTAATTATCAGGCGAAAATCGATTTGCTGGGTATCCCTTTCAAGGGCCCTGCCCAAGCCACGACCGAGCTCCTTGCAGGACGTCTCAGCGTTAATCCGGATGCACTCGGGGCTGCCGCACCCATGCTTCAGGCAAGACGCATCCGTGCGTTGGCCGTGCTGGGATCCAAACGCACGGAGACCTTGCCAAACGTTCCAACTATGTTGGAGCTCGGCTATAACGGCTTTGAATTCAACGGCTGGCTCGGTATCCTTGCACCTGCAGGAACCCCTCCGGCTGTGGTCCAGCGCCTTCATCGCGAGATCGCCAAGGCAGTCGAGAAACCGGAAATTCGCGTGCTCTACACACGCCTTGGGCTTGAGCCAACAGTGCTTACTTCACAAACATACGGAGACGAAATGAAAAATGACCTTGCCAAATATGAGCAAGTGGCTAAGAAGGCAGGGATCGAGAGAGAGTGAACGACTGGAGATCACCATAGTATCCATATAAGCAATAGACACCATGCGATCAGAGGATCAGATGACAGCTCTAAAAATTCTTACCGAGGAGGCTACCGGCATCAGTGTCGAAACTGCACCGAACGAGGTCAAGCGCCAAGCCGCCCTATGCATAATTGACACTGTTGGATGCATGATCGCTGGGACCAGAACCGAGGAGGCGGGTCTGATACTGTGCTGCGAGCCTGGCGACTCCGATGCCAGCGAAGTCACAATCCCTGGCACAAATTGGCGCAGAGGCTTGGTCGCCGGAATTCGAATCAATGGCTATTTGGGTGATGTGTTGGAACTGAATGACCTGATCGGTGGTCATGCGAGTATTGGTATCGTTTCAGTTTCACTGGCGCTCGCGGAAAAAATCGACGCATCAGGCAGCGCGCTGCTCGAAGCCGTCATGCGAG
The DNA here is from genome assembly GCA_903920695.1 of uncultured beta proteobacterium. Lineage (GTDB taxonomy): Bacteria > Pseudomonadota > Gammaproteobacteria > Burkholderiales > Burkholderiaceae_C > Rhodoferax. The sequence continues at coordinate 1,593 of CAIXNB010000190.1, read as the reverse complement.
GCATCGAGACAACAGCTCGCGTTTATGATGCTGTGTATCCCAGACTCAAACGTTTTACAGACGTCGGTATTGTTCCCGTAGGCGCGCCGTCCGCAATTGGAGCGGCAGCGGCAGCCTCACGATTGCTTGAATTGAATTCCGAATCGACACTGCACGCCATGGCCATCGCTGGAGGTTTGGCCGGGTGGTGTCCGGCTGAGGTCATCTTCGGTTCGGGCGGGACGATGAAGCCGCTACTTTTCGGAACGCAGCCTGCCGAAGCCGGTTTGACGGGCGCTCTTTATGCCAGGAACGGTATGACAGGCCCAGCCGACTTGCTAGACAGCAAAGTCGGATTTTTTGCGACGACCTCCAACGGTGGACAACTCGAGCGGTTGGTCGGAACGCGCCGCTGGGCACTCCAGAACCCCAGACGAAAGATCCATGCGTGTTGTGGTTACATTCATGCAGCTGCGGATGCCATAGGCAAGCTCAGAAGCCAATTTGGCAATGCAGCACTGCAAGGTGAAGTTGTCGTTCATGTCGCTCCCTACGTCGCGGACGTGGTGGGGAAGACGTCTGCCCCGATATCAGCCAACGATGCCAGATTTCATCTTCAATACTGTGCCGCTTTGGTTTTTTGTGGATTCGACGTGATCCTGCCAGAACACAGCATTGGTTTTGATGCTTATCTCTCTCGACCTGATGTCGCGAAGGCGCTGGAACGCATACGAGTGGTGCCAAGTCCGTCGTTGACCCATTACCACCAATGCGAAGTGTTTCTCGAATTTGAAGGTAAGCCTGTAGCCAAGCAGGTTGTTTCTGCGCCTCGCGGTTCTCCTGGGGAGCCGCTAACAGAGCAGGATGTAGTCGACAAGTTCTTTCGCCTTGCAAGTCCAGTGATTGGCGATCCGGCAACGTCAGGCTTTCTTCATCGGGCCGAGCAACTAGAGCAGTCAGAATCTATCGACCCGATGATGCAAGCGTTGACTCAAATGAGTTGACTTGAGGCAATTGCAGTTCATTGGCGGTTTGCTATCAATCGCAAAGGATGATTGTTGGTGCGCCCGTCGGATGAGTGAGCCGCTTATTCCGTCACCCAACTCACCACTTCGTTCAACATTGCGCGCTGCGTGCGAAAACTGTTGGCGGGATGACTGGTATCTTCGTAACCGAAGGAAATCCCGCAGACCATTTGTCGATCGGCCGATATGCCGAGCATGGACTTGACTAGCGCACTGTGGTTGGCCAGTGCCGCTTGCGGGATTGCTTCTACGCCAGCCATAAGCCTGCATCGCTAGCAGGAATACTTGACCAGACGGGCGCTTCCTTTCCGTTTTGCCCAATTTCGTTGCCCTCTCCTTCAATCACTACAGATCGGATTTGCCTTGAAGATTCTGTTGCTATATGTCCGGCAAGAAAAGCCGAAACATCGATGATTTTCGATGCTCCTTACCGGACACCGGACGAAGGCCGCTCCTGGTCGATAACCGAAATTCGGCAATCGACAATGGAGCAAGAATTGATCGGTAATCCCGCATCACTTTCTATGACCGCTTCGGAGAAGTCCTGTCGCGATCGGCAACGACTGCAATAGAGCACCAACCATTTCTG
>CAIXNB010000189.1 GCA_903920695.1 uncultured beta proteobacterium | reverse complement strand
CGAAATTCGGCGTAACGCGAACAAAAAAGTGTGCGCCACGTCATCATGCGGATCAAAGTTGATTTGATCCGCGTTTCCTTAGATGCCGCGTCTCGTTCTGCAGCCGGGTCCAGCAGGTCGCCAGCAGCAGCCGATGCGTCAGCAGGCAAATGTCGAAGCGGGTCTGGTAGTCCAGGTCTTCAGAGACGCTCAGCAGGTCCAGCAGCAGGGTGCCGATGCCGGCTTCGTGCAGAGCCTGCGCCACTCGCGTATGCCGCGGGCTGTGGCGGCTGCTGCCGCTACCATGGACGAATAGCACCAGACCGTGTGCGTTGGCTGGGAGTTCCAGCAAGCCTTCGATTGCCGCGTGATCGTCCGGTATCTGGACCACTTCCTGATGCTGGAGGATCATGGTAAGGCGGGTCGGTGTTCAGGCGGCAATGGTGATGGGAATGCGCTGGCGACCAAAGTGGCCGGCCTGCGTGGCAAAGCGCCCGGCCAGCGGCGCGCCGCAGTCCGGGCAGCAGCCGGCAGCGTCGAGCCGGTACTGCTTGATCAGATACCAGTCGCGCACGATCAGCGGCACTGCGCAGCGTGGGCAGAACGTGGTGTCGCCATCGATGTTGTGCACGTTGCCGGTGTAGACGTGCTGCAGGCCGGTTTGCAGCGCAATGGCGCGTGCGCGCACCAGCGTGGCCGGTGGCGTGGCCGGCACGTCGGGCATTCTGTAGGCCGGACGGAAGGCCGAGAAGTGCATTGGCACCTCCGCCCCGAGTTCGTTGAAGACCCATTGGCACAGCGCGCTGATTTCGGCGTCCGAGTCGTTCTGGCCCGGGATCAGCAGTGTCGTGATTTCGACCCAGACTTCGGTCTCGCGGCGCAGGTAGACCAGCGTGTCGAGCACCGGCTGCAGATGCGAGCCGGTGAGCTTGAAATAGAAGTCGTCGCTAAAGGCTTTCAGGTCCACATTGGTGGCGTCGATCTTGGCGAAAAAGTCACGCCGCGCTGGTGCATGCAGGTAGCCGGCCGTCACCGCCACGGTCTGGATGCCGTGTGTGTGGCAGGCATCGGCCACGTCCATTGCGTACTCGGCAAAGATTACAGGGTCGTTGTAGGTGAAGGCCACGCTCTTGCAAGCGTGCTGGCGCGCTGCGTTGGCGATGGCTTCGGGCGCGGCCTGGTCCAGCAGGCGGTCCATGTCGCGTGACTTGCTGATGTCCCAGTTCTGGCAGAACTTGCAGGCCAGATTGCAGCCGGCGGTGCCGAAGGACAGCACGCTGCTGCCGGGGTAAAAGTGGTTGAGTGGTTTCTTCTCGATCGGGTCGATGCAAAAGCCCGACGAGCGGCCATAAGTGGTCAGCACCATCTGGTCGGCATGACGCGCACGCACAAAGCAGGCGCCACGTTGGCCCTCATGCAGCTTGCAGTCACGCGGACACAGGTCACACTGCAGGCGGCCGTCGCCGATGCGGTGCCAATAGCGGGCCGGGTAGTGCGAGTCCTGCATCACGGGCCTGCCTTCTTGTCGTCTGTTTCCTTCCATTTCTGTACCGTATAGCGCTGCAGGCGCACACCGTCGGCCCAGAAATCCGGCGTCAGACCCGCTTTGTGTTTGAGATGGGCCATGAACTGCGAAGCTGACGGCAATTGCTCCCAGACCTGCGGCAAAAACGTGCTGCGGTGCTGTTGGTATTCGAACAGCAGCCCGTCAACGCCCGGTCGCAACTGCGCCAGCGCCTGTGCCTCGCTGTCAAACTGTATTGGCTGCAGGGCTGAGAGCACGGAGACTTCGATGTCAGTCTGTGGCAGTTCGGCCGCTGTCAGCGGTTTGAAGCGTGGGTCGCGCAGGGCTGCGGCAACCGCGTTCGCCTGCACGTCCAGCAGCAGTGGGCGGCGCGCTTCGAGCGAGCCGATGCAGCCACGCAACTGGCCGTTTTGTGTCAGCGTGACAAAGCTGGCGCCGACCTCGTGCAGCCAGGGTGCGTCGGCGGTGGCGTTGCTGGGCTGGCCGAGTGCCGTTGAGATCGCAGCGCGGGCCAGCGGCAACAGGGTCGTGCCGCGCTCGCCGTTCTTGCTGGCGATGGCGCTTGGATTTGGCGTGAAGGCAAAAGCGGCATAACCGACGACGCGGTTCTTGTCGCCCGCCGTGTCGCCCGAGTTGCACAGACCGAGCAGATGGACCTGCAGGTCGTGTCGCCTGGCCGCCAGTAGCATGCCGTTGACCGGTGTGCCGCCGCAGGCTTGCTCATGGGTCAGCACTGCGTCGAGCTTCATGATTCGCTGCACCGATTCCTGATCCCGCGTCTGCGCCGCGCCGTAGGGCAGGAAGTGCGACAGATCGGTGCTGATCACGATTAGCGTCTCCGCGCCACCCCAAAGGCGCTCCAGCACCTGCGCCACTTCGGTCGGCGTCGCATTGCCGACGGCTAGCGGCAGCAGTTTGAAATCGTCGAGCACCGACTGCAGGAAGGGCAGTTGCACCTCCAGCGAGTGTTCCTGTGCGTGGGCCGGCGTGCTCACCACGACCTGGGGCAGGTCGGCCAGTGCGGCAACGGCGGCCTGATCAATCTCGACTTGGCCCAGTGGTGTGGCAAAGGCGGCGACGCCGGGCAACGCCAGACCGCGCACCGGCACCCGGTGCACCGGACCGAGCAGCACCACGCGCCGGATCCGGCTGCGCGCGCCGGCCAGGCGCGCATAGGCCAGCGCCGCAGTGGCGCCGGAGTAGATATAGCCAGCATGGGGCACGATGATGGCCTTGGGCACGACATTGCTGGCACTGACCGGCCCGGCTTGGGCCAGCAGGGCCAGCACGGTACTGGACAGGGCCGCTGCTGGCCCGGGATAAAAAGCGCCGGCGACGGCAGCGGGACGGACTGGGTTCATGGCGAGATCCATTTGCAAACAAGCCTAATCCGCTGTACATCGGGCCGAATTGTTGCTTGTCAAGACAAGCCCATATTGTGTGCGCAGCGCGGCGACTGGCGCGTACTACCAAAGGCAGGAAAGGTACTCGGCCTATTGCGCGATGTCCTGTTCGGTGCCAGCGAAGCGCTCGGAGATGGCCTGGAACGCCGGTCTGAGCACCAGCGCGACCATCAGGATCATGAAGGTCCAGCATGTCATCTGACTGGAAAATCCTGCGGCCCGTTGCGCTGTCGCTTTGGCCGCTTCGTGTTGATCCAGCACCAGGGATTCCAGCAGGCGGTCAGTGCTCTCAAACACCCGCATATTGTCCGGGCTGACCAGAAAGCGCGAGACAGCGTCGATATTGATGGGTGTGCCGCTTGCGAGAAGTGCCAGTGCGTGATCGACCTTGGCCCTGATTTTGACCTGCAGCTGGTCACCATAAATTGTCTGCAAGGCCAGTGTGCTGAGCAGCGCCAGCATGACGTCCAAACCCAGCGCCAGCTTGGTGCCAATCCTGAGTATTTCGAGAAAGTGTGCGAAAGGGTTTATGGCGGTTTAGCACGGGAGTGACAGGCTGACGCGCGTACCCAGGCCTAGGCTGCTAGTGATGATGAGTTCGCCGCCGTGCATCTCGCAGATTTCCTTGACGATTCGCATACCCAGTCCGGTGCCCGGGATCTTGCCCGAGGTGTCGGCCCGATAAAAGCGTTCACAGACCCGCTCGCGTTGTTGCGGTGTCATGCCGATACCCTGATCGGTAATGTGAATCCATGCCCGTGGCGCAGGTCCGGCTTCATTGCCACACTCAATCTGCAAGACCACCGAGCCACCGGCCGGCGAGTATTTGTAGGCATTGGAGAGCACATTGAGCAGCGCCTGGCGCAGCTTGCCGGCATCGGCCATCACATACACGAGCGCCTCTTTCATCCGCAGCTCCGGCGCGGCGCGTCCGGCCGCAGGCATGAAGGCCCGTACCAGATCGTTTGCCAGGTCCTGCAGACAGACCCGGGTGAAACGGAAATCCTTGCCGCGGCGCGCCTCGATCCGTGCCAAGTCGAGCAACTCGTCCAGAATTCTGGCCATCTGCCCCGACTCCTGGTAAATGATGCCCAGCAGTTCTCGTCGCGCTTCGTTATCGAGGTCGTGGTGTAGCAGGACCTCGGAAAACCCAAGAATGCTCTGCATCGGGGTGCGCAACTCATGCGCCGCTGTGGCTAGAAAATCGCTCTTCATCTGATCGACTTCAAACTCGGGCGTGACGTCCCGGAAATACAGAATCTGCGAGACGGTTGATGATTCGCTGCAGCGCAAGCCGACCTGCAGCATGCGCTTGCCGTCGCGATTGATTTGAATCAGTTCCCGGGCCTCGGGTTTTTCGTCCATGACGTGGTCGCGCAGGGCGGCGATGCCGTTAAAGGGCGCGGTTGCGCTACAGCGCCGCGTCAGCCAGTTTGAAAAATCCTGCTCGTCGAGACCTTCGAGTCGTTCCTCACCGAGGGCGGTCATGTTGACAAAGGCCGGATTTACATACTTGACCCGGCGTTTCTGATCGAACGAGACAAAGCCATCCGGGCTCATGGTGAAAATGGCGCTTAGCTGCTGCGTGCGGTCCTCGACCTGCGACTGGGCGCTCTGGCGAGCCGCCATTTCGGCGCGGATGCGCCGCAGGTGGCGCACGATGGCGCCGGCCAGCGCCAGCACCAGCAGCGTCATCACGCCGGCCTGTGCCAGCAGCGCGTTTCTGGCCTGAAGATGGTTGGCCAGTAGTTCCTGTATTTCGAAGCCGGCGATCACCACCAGGTCGTAGTCTGGCACCTTGCGGTAGTAGTAAAGCCGTTCCATCCCGTCGATCACCGAAGGCTGGGTGTAGGCGCCAGCCAACTGTCCGCGGCCGATGCGCTTGAACATGGTGGCATCTTGCGCGTTGTAGCCATAGCCCTCCCTGGTGCCGACCCGGCGTACGCGCGACACGCCGTCCAGACCGAACAGCGCGGCCAGGCCCTTGGGTCCGAGATTGAGCGCCGAGTAGAAACTGGAAAAATAACCGGGGTCGATCGAGGCCACCACGACGCCGCCAAAGTCACCGTTCGGTCGGGTGATGCGTCGGGTCATCTGGATCGACCATTTGCCACTGGCACGCCCGAGCAGCGGCTGGGAAACGAACAGTCCGACCTGGTCGGACGCGATATGGACCTTGAAATGCTCCCGGTCCGACAGGTCCATCCGGTTCGTGGTCGGCAGGTTGGACAGGATGTAGATGCCTTTGGCGTTGATGATGCCGACCTGGTTGAAGATGGCGTTGTCGATCACGCCGCTGGCGCTCATGCCCTGCAGGTCGATCCGGTCGCCGATTTCGAGGTAGCGCGACTGGATAAAACGGATGACCTGGTCGGCGCTGCGCAAGGTGCGGATGGCGTGCTCCTGGGTCAGGCGCGTCAGATTGCCCAGATCCTGTTCCGCTGAGCGTAGTTCGCGTTGGCGGCTTTGGCCTACCAGCGCAAACACGTGCCACCAGGTCAGCAGGATCAGGATCCCGGCGGCCAACCAAATCAACAGGCTGATGCGGCGCTGGCTGGCAATAGCCGTGCCATGGACGACCGCGCCAGATGTTGTGGTTTCGGGCATTACACGCCCAGCTCCGGGCCAGACTGGGCGGCCTGCTGGTCGCTGTCGGCCGGCAGTCGCAGGCAGACCGTCGTGCCTTGTCCATGCTCGCTGTGTACGCTGACGCTGCCCTGATGTAACTCGACGAGTTCCTTGACGATGCTCATGCCCAGTCCGGTGCCCGGAATCTTGCCGGAATTATCGGCACGGTAAAAACGCTCAAATATGCGCTTGACCTGCTCGGGCTGCATGCCGATGCCCTGGTCGCTGATGTGGATCGCGAGCATGGCTGGGCTTCCCGGTTCAGCTTCGATTCGGACCTGCACGGCGCCGCCGTCCGGTGAATATTTATAGGCATTGGACAGCACGTTGGTAATCGCCTGCTGCGCCTTGTGCGGGTCGACGCGCAGAAACAGAGCGCTGGCCGCATTCGTGATATCCGGCAGGGCGCGCCCTGGCGGCAGCCGCAGGCCCGTCACGACTTGCTGCATCAGGGTCTGGGCCGCGATGCGCGTCAGCGTCAGATCCTGCGTGCCACGCGCCTCGATGCGAGACAGGTCCAGCAACTCGTTGAGCAGTTCCGACATCTGCTGCGACTGCGCGAAGATGAGGTTCAGAAACTCGCTGCGGTTTGCGTCATCAAGCTTTTGCGTCAGCAGCAGTTCGGCAAAGCCGTAGATGCAGGCCAGTGGCGTGCGCAATTCGTGCGCGGCGGTGGAGAGAAATTCGGTTTTGAAGCGATCAACTTCGGTTTCGTGTGTCACATCACGAAAACACAGGATCTGCGACACCGTGGCGGCTTGGCTGAAACGCTGGCTGACGTCGAGCACGCGGCGCGCTGGCTGGCTGATTTCGAGCAAGCGGCGTGGTTTGTCGGGCAAGGGCGCAACTGCGCGTTGCTGCCCGCCCAGCGCGCGCCAGAAGGCGCTCTCATCAAGCCCTTGCATTTGCGTGAGGTCTAGACCCGTCATCTGCGTGAAGGCTGGACTCAGGTACTTGACACGTCCGCTCTGGTTGAACGAGACAAAACCGTCCGGACTCAGATTCAAAATGGTGTTGAGCTCGGCGGTCTGATCATGCAGGGCTTCCTGTGTCAGGTGGCGTTCCGTGACGTCGTTGTGCGAGCCTGTTATGCGCAGCACGCTGCCATCGGCATCCCATTGGGCCTGCCCGCGCGCCAGAATCCAAAGATAGTGACCATCCTTGTGGCGCACTCGGTGTTCACTCTCATAGAGTTCGTCGTCGCCGCGCAAATGACGTTCAATACCTCGCATCACCGGGTTCAGGTCATCCGGATGGATGCGGGACAGCCATTCGTCGATCTGATCACCTATTTCTGTCGCCTGGTAACCCAGCATGGCTTTCCAACGTCCCGAGAAATAGACTTGACCGGTTTGTGAGTTCCAGTCCCAGATGCCGTCCTGGTTGCCCAGGATTGCCAGTGCCCAGCGTTCTTCGCTGACTGCCAGCGCAGCATTACGGGCGACCAATTCATCGAGTTCCCCGTGCAGGGTGGTGAGGCCCTTGTGCGAGGTGTTTGGGCTCATGTCACCTTACTCCGGACCCAGGTCGCCACCTGCAGCGGACTGAAGGGCTTGACGAAGTAAGCGTCGGCGCCGCGTTTGCGGGCATCGTCGTGGTCGGAGACCTGACCGCGTGCGCTGATCATGGCGACCAGAATGTCCTGTGTTTGCGGGTTGGACTTGATGGCCTCGAGCATCTGAAGGCCGTTCATCGTTCCCGGCATCATGACGTCAAGCAGGATGACTTTGGGGTGATGGCGGCGCACCGTCTCGAGTGCACTGGCGGCGTCTTCCGCTTCTAGGACTTCGAATTCCTTGCCCAGCGTGATGCTGAGCAGGCGGCGGATGTCGGAGTGGTCGTCAACGATCAGAATAGGAATCATGGTGGGTAGTGCTGAAGATTAATGTGCAGTCGGGGCTCGGGCTGAGCTGCGGTTGGCCGCGGGCACTTGAAAATGCCCGCGGCTGACGATATCGGTGGCGATGGCTTGCAGGCGTTCGAACGGGATCGGTTTGGGCAGGACCTCGACCCCGCCTGGAAGGCCGCCGCGCTGCGTGATCGCTTCATGGTCGAGCCCGGTGACCACGGCGACCGTGGTATTGGCAAGTTCGGGCGTGTTGCGCAGGACGCGCAACATATAGAAGCCGTCCATGTCCGGCATGTGCAGGTCGGTCACCAGGAAATCGGGATGCTTGGCGCCAATCATCAGCAAGCCGGTGATGGCGCTGTTGGCCGTCATGACGGCGGGTGCCATCGGCCAGCGCGACATGTTGGCCTCGTACAGGCGCAACAGATTAACGTCGTCATCCACCACCAAGATGCACAGGGGTCGTGGCGCCTGGGCTATATCGCTGGCCGGCACCGGTGCCGGCGCACGATCACTGTTCTTGTGCAGCAGGCGATCCACTGAATCGCGCATCACGCGTCGATGGCCGCCAACAGTCTTCCAGGCTTCCAGCACGCCACTTTCAACCCAAAGCTGGACCGTGCCAACCGAAACGCCGAGCAATAACGCCGCTTCGCGTGTTGTGCAGAATGTTTTCTTGATGCCATCTTGCTTCATGTGTGGATTCCTTCCCCTTTGCACAATTTAGAATGTATTTCGTTAAATTTTAACATTTAATATCAATTAATAATGATTTTCGCCTCGGTGCTCAAGATTCCTGACCCACCGAGTGCGCCCGAGTTGTAAATATTCGGTGAACCCGTAGCGCCTACAGGCAAAGTGCAGCGGCGAAGTTTTTCCCTAGGGAAACGCGGATTTATTCGATGAATTTGCCAACCTGCACAGGGACTCAGACGTTATGGTGGGGTAGCCACCACAACACCGAACCGACAT
>CAIXNB010000188.1 GCA_903920695.1 uncultured beta proteobacterium | reverse complement strand
TCGATGACAGCGCCTGCCGTCGGGTCTTCCATCAACTCGAGTTGCAACAGTCTGTAGGCCTCGTCATCCATGTAGTCTTTTCGAGTTCGCTCGAAAGGTGGCAGTTCAACAAAGGTGGCTTGCATCGCAAAAGCACACGTTATTTGCGTATCTCATGCAAATTCCGGGATCAAGGAGTGCCTCAACTGGACCGGCAGCGGGATTGCCGCGCTACGCTCACAACGAATCCGCGCTCATCGCCCGCCTACGCCTTGGCGGGAGGCACCTCTTCGGCGAACAGGGGGTGCACGTTCCAGATCTCGCTGGCGTATTCGCTGATTGTGCGATCCGATGAAAACGGTCCCATGGCAGCGATGTTCAGGATCGCCTGGCGCGTCCATTCGGCTGGGCGCCGGTAGAGCGCGTCGACGCGCTGCTGCGCCGCAGAATAATCCGGAAAATCGGCCAGCAACTGGTAGTAGTCGGACTCCAGCAGGGTGCGGGTAAGGGCCTGGTAGCGCTGCGGTTCCTCGGGCGAGAACGCGCCATCGGCGATGCGGTCAATTGCGGTCTTGAGTGCGTAATTGTTGTCGTAATAGCGGCGTGGTTGGTAGCCGTGGGCGCGCAGTTCGGCCACCTGTTGCGTGCGGTTGCCAAAGATGAAGATGTTTTCGAGTCCGACGTGTTCGGCAATCTCGATATTGGCGCCATCCCAGGTGCCGATGGTCAGCGCACCATTGAGCGCGAACTTCATGTTGCCGGTGCCCGAAGCTTCGGTACCGGCCATGGAAATCTGTTCTGAGAGGTCGGCCGCCGGGATGATCAGCTCGGCCAGTGTTACGCGGTAATTCGGAATGAACACGACCTTGAGCCGGTCGCCGACACGCGGGTCGGTGTTGACGACTGTGGCCACGTCGTTGATGAGGCGGATGATCTGCTTGGCCATGTAATAGGCGGAGGCCGCCTTGCCGGCGAAGATCACCGTGCGTGGCACCCAATTGCCCTGCGGGTTGGCCAGTATCTGGTGGTAGCGGCTGATCACGTGCAGCAGGTTGAGCAGTTGGCGCTTGTACTCGTGCATGCGCTTGACCTGCACGTCAAACAGGCTTTGCGGGTCGACCCGGACGCCGAGCTCGCGCCCAATGTAGTCGGCCAGTCGGCGCTTGTTCTGGTATTTGGCCAGTTGCACCGCATTGTTGAAGGCCGGTTCGTTGGCCAGGGCCCGCAATTCCGAGAGCTGGCCCAGATTGCGGCGCCAGTGCGGTCCGATCCGGTCGTCAATCAGTCGGGCCAGTGGCTGGTTCGCCTGCGCCAGCCAGCGCCGCGGTGTGATGCCGTTGGTCTTGTTGCAGAAGCGCTCGGGAAACAGGCGCGCGAAATCACCGAAGATGGTCTGCACCATCAACTCGCTGTGCAGGGTCGAGACGCCATTGATCTTGTGGCTGGCAATCAGGCACAGGTAGGCCATGCGCACACGCGAGTGGCCATTTTCCTCGATCAAGGACACGCGTCGCAACAGATCGGGGTCGCCCGGATGGCTTTCGTGCAGGCCGGCCAGGAAGCTGGCATTGAGGTCGTAGATGATCCGCAAGTGGCGCGGCAACAAGCGGCCCATCAGTTCCACCGACCAGGTCTCCAGCGCTTCGTGCATCAGCGTGTGGTTGGTGTAGCTGAAGATGCGGCAGCACAGCGACCAGGCCAGGTCCCAGTCCAGGCGGTGCTGGTCTACCAGCAGGCGCATCAGTTCGGGTACGGCCAGTGCCGGATGGGTGTCGTTAAGGTGGATCGCCACCTTGTCGGCCAGCGCATCGAAGCTGCTGTGGTTTCTGAGGTAGCGACGCAGCAGGTCCTGCAGTGAGGCGCTGACGAAGAAGTACTCCTGGCGCAGGCGCAGTTCTTTTCCATGCTCGGTACTGTCGTCCGGGTAGAGCACGCGCGATACGTTTTCGGACTCGTTCTTGGCCTCGACCGCGCGCATGTAGTCGCCGCGGTTGAACGCGTCGAGGTTGATGACACTGGTAGCGCGCGCCGACCACAGGCGCAGCGTCGAGACCGAACTCAGCTCATAGCCCGGCACGCAGCTGTCATAGGCGGTGGCGATCACGTCATCGGTGTCCACCCAGTTCACGACCCCGTTTTCGGTCGTCAGGCGCCCGCCGAAACGCACCGTGTGACTGAATTCAGGCCGCATGAACTCCCAAGGGTTGCCGTTGACCAGCCAGCCGTCGGGCTCTTCCACTTGCTGGCCATTGACAATGCGTTGCGCGAACATGCCGTAGTCGTAGCGGATGCCGTAGCCCATGCCCGGCAGCCCGACGCTGGCGATGGAGTCCAGAAAGCAGGCCGCCAGGCGGCCCAGGCCGCCGTTGCCCAGTCCCGGGTCGGCTTCGAAGTCGATGATGGCGTCAAAGTCGGCACCGAGTTGCGCGCAAGCCGTTTTGGTCTCCTCGTAGATGCCCATGGCCATCAGCGCGTTGGTCAGCATGCGCCCGGGCAGGAACTCCATCGAAAGGTAATAGACACGTTTGCGGTCCTGGTCCTCGGCGGCATTCAAAGTGGCGCGCCAACGGTCCATCGTGCGGTCGCGAACAGCATAAAAAATGGCGAACAGCCAATCGCGCCGCGTCGCCGAGCGCACGTCCTTGCCGACCTGGTACACCAGTCGATTGGAGATGGAGCGACGCAGCGCGTCGACCGAGTTGGTGGGTTGATCGAATTGAAAGGGCTGAACGGTTGGCATTGGCAATCTCCGGGGACAAAGGGACTCAGGCGGGAACAGGAGGGGCGGACGTGCCGGCGGGTACCAGCAGACGCTGGTACAGTGCGCGATAGGCTTGCGCCGGTTCCTGCCAGTCAAAGCGTTGCTGCATGGCGTGGCCTTGCACCGCGTTCCAGTCCGCCGGCCGGCGCCGCAGCGCAAAGGCCCGGCGCATGGCGCCGCGCAGTGCGTCGCTGCTGAAGTCATGGAACACAAAGCCGCTGGCGCTGGCGTCATCAATGGCGTCCAGGCTGCAGTCGGTGACGGTATCGGCCAGGCCGCCGACGGCGTGCACCAGCGGCAGCGCGCCATAGCGCAGGCCATACATCTGGGTCAGGCCGCAGGGCTCAAAGCGTGAGGGCACGAGGATCACGTCGGCGCCGGCAATGATGCGGTGCGCCAGGGCTTCGTCGTAACCGATGCGCAGCACCGCTTGCCCTGGGTGGCACGCCAGGGCCTCGCGCAGAGCGGTCTCGATGGCGGTGTCGCCGTCGCCCAGGATCACGAGTTGGCCGCCGCGCTCGATCAGGTCCGGCAGGATCGGTGGCACCAGATGCAGCCCCTTTTGTTCAGTCAGGCGCGTCACCGCAGCAAACAGCAACGCGTCGGCGCGTTCCTCCAGACCCAGCAAGCGCTGCAGGGTGCGTTTGGCGCTGGCCTTGCCACGCATGCGCTTGACATCGAAGTGGGCCTTGAGCAGCGGGTCGGTCGCCGGATTCCAGAGTTCATAGTCAACGCCGTTGAGGATGCCGCTCAGACGGTCCTGGCGCGCGCGCAGGGCGCCGTCCAGGCCGCAACCCTGCTCGGCGGTCGTGATCTCCTGCGCGTAGCGCGGGCTGACGGTGGTGATGGCATCGGCGAATTGCAGGCCGGCCTTCATGAACGACAACAGGCCGTGGTATTCCAGACCGTCGATATTGAACAGCGCCTCCGGCAGGCCGAGCTCGGCGCAACTGCCTGCAGGAAACAGCCCCTGGTAGGCCAGGTTGTGGATGGTGAAGACGCTGGGCGTGGCGGGGCGGTCGTTGGCCAGCAGTTTGAGGTAGAGCGGGGTCAGTCCGGCGTGCCAGTCGTGCGCATGCACCAGATCGGGTTGCCAGTGCGGGTCGGCGCCATGCCCGAGCGCGGCGGCGGCCCAGCTCAGCAGTGCAAAGCGCGCCGCGTTGTCGCGCCAGTCCTGGCCCGCTGCATCCTGATACGGTCCGCCTTCGCGCTGGTACAGCGCTGGCGCATCGAGCAGGTAAACCCGCTGGCCAGTCCCGATTACATGGCCGGGAACGAGCATGGGGGCCTGCTGCAGTGTGCGCAGCACCTCGGGGCCACCGACGTCTGGCAGGGGCAGGGCCGGCGCATCGGCACGCACGCCGGCGGCAATCGCTGCGAACGCCGGCAGCAGCAGCCGTACATGACAACCGGCGGCCTGCAGCGCCGCTGGCAGGGCGGCACTGACATCGGCCAGGCCGCCGGTCTTGAGCAGTGGATAGAGTTCGGTGCAGACGTAAAGAACCTTCAACGTATGGTTTCCTCAGTTTTAGCGGCCTGCGCCAGACGCTCCAGCATGTCGCGCGTCACCAGCACCACACCCTGCTCGGTGCGGTAGAAGCGGCGCGCATCCTCGACCGGGTCCAGACCGATGCTCATGCCGGCCGGTATCTTGCAGCCCTTGTCGATCACCACTTTGCGCAGATGGCAGCGCCGGCCAACATCCACCTCTGGCAGCAGCACCGACTCCTCGACCTTGCTGTAGGAATGCAGGCGCACCTTGGAGAACAGCACGGAGCGGCGCACCAGCGTGCCCGAAATGATGCAGCCACCCGAGACCAGCGAATCGACCGCCATGCCGCGCCGCCCGTCGTCATTGAAGACGAATTTGGCCGGCGGCAACTGCTCCTGATAGGTCCAGATCGGCCAAACGCGGTCGTACATATCGAGCTCGGGTATGGTGCTGGTCAGATCAAGGTTGGCCGCCCAGTAGGCGTCGATGGTGCCGACGTCGCGCCAGTAGGCGGGCGCCTCGGGTGTGCTCTTGACGCAGGACAACCCGAACGGATGGGCCACCGCTTCGCCGCGCGCGACAATGGCTGGAATCAGGTCCTTGCCGAAGTCGCGGCTTGATCCCGCCAGACCGGCGTCGGCCTTCAGCGCCGCGTACAGGTATTCGGCGTCGAAAACGTAAATGCCCATGCTGGCCAGTGCGTGGCCGCTTCTGCCGGGCATGGGCGCGGGGTGCTGAGGCTTTTCTTCAAAGCGTTTGATGCGGCGTTTATCGTCGATGGCCATAACGCCAAAGGCGCTGGCTTCGGTCAGCGGCACTTCGATGCAGGCGACGGTGCAGGGGGCGCCTTGTGCCACGTGGTCGGCAATCAGGTTGGCGTAGTCCATTTTGTAAATATGGTCGCCCGCCAGGATCAGGATGTACTTGGGTCGCTCTGCGCGCAGGATGTCGAGGTTCTGGTAGACGGCGTCCGCCGTACCCTGATACCAGGATGAATCGTCAATGCGTTGCTGCGCCGGCAGCAGGTCGATGAACTCGTTGAATTCGGTGCGCAGAAACGACCAGCCGCGCTGCAGATGACGCAGCAGGCTGTGCGATTTGTACTGGGTTACGACGCCGATGCGGCGCACGCCCGAGTTCAGGCAGTTGGAGAGGGCGAAATCGACAATGCGGAACTTGCCGCCGAAATAGACCGCCGGTTTGGTGCGTTGATCGGTCAGGGACTGCAGTCGCGAGCCGCGACCCCCGGCGAGCACCAGGGCGATGGTGTGGCGTGCTAACCATTGGGGGGAATTGGTATCCATGGGAACCTCCTTTTTGGGCTGTTTTGAGTCTAGGTGAAGTCTGTCAGCAGTCGCTGCGTCCGTGCGCATTGGCCATGGCCTTGAGCCGGTGCGCTGGCGCTGCGTCGATCTGCGACCATTCAAAGCGCCAGGTCCAGCAGCCGCTGGCCTGGCCCGGCGTGTTCATGCGGTGTGCACTGTCCAGGCCCAGCACGTCCTGCAGGGGGATTAACAGGGTGCGCGCCACCGATTGAGAGAGCGCGGCGATCATGGCCCAGTGAATCTCACTCTCGGCCAGGGCGCCGAGGTAATCGCGCGCCGCTGCGCGTTCCTCCGGTCGTGCCTGTTGCCACCAGCCGACGCTGGTATCGTTGTCGTGCGTGCCGGTGTAGGCCACGGTCTGTGGCGCGTAGTTGTGCGGCAGGTAGGGGTTGCGCGCCGAGTCGCCAAAGGCAAATTGCAGCACGCGCATGCCGGGGAACTCGCATGCACGGCGCAGCGCTCTGACTGCGTCGGTGATGATGCCGAGGTCCTCTGCGATGATGGGCAGCGTCCCAAGTGTGTCTTCGAGCGACTGAAAGAATGCCAGGCCTGGGCCGGCCTTCCATTGGCCTTCGGCTGCGGTCGGTGATGTGGCCGGGATTTCCCAGTAGGACTCAAAGCCGCGGAAATGGTCCAGGCGCACCAGGTCCACCTGTGACATCAGATGCTTGACACGTTGCTTCCACCAGTGATAGTCGTCCTCGGCCATGGCGTCCCAGCGGTACAGGGGATTGCCCCAGCGCTGCCCGGTGGCGCTGAAGTAGTCCGGCGGCACGCCCGCGACGACGCTGGGTTCGCCCGCTTCATCGAGCAGGTACTGGTCGGCGTTGGCCCACACATCGGCACTGTGGTGGGCCACGAAGATCGGGGCGTCGCCCGCGATGTGGATGCCACGACCATGGGCATGCTCACGCAGGCTCTCCCATTGCACGTGAAAACGCCACTGTACAAAGCGCCAGAAATCAAATTCGTTTGCGGCCTCTCGTTGCAGCGCCTGCAGCGCAGTGCTGTCGTGGCGCGCATAAGGCCCAGGCCAGGCAGTCCAGGGCTCGCCATGGCGATCCTGCAACAGCATGAACAGGGCGTAATCGTCGAGCCAGGCGCTGTGCTGCCGGGCAAAGTCGGCCAGGTAGCCGCGTTCGCTGATGCTGGCTTGACCACAAAAGCCGCGCCAGGCTTGGCGCAGGGCGTCCAAGCGATAGGGCAGCACGCGTTCAAAGTCGCAGTGCTGCGGATCAAAGTCTGGCGCTGGCGTGGCGGCCAGCCAGCCTTTGCGTACCAGGTCGTCGAGATCGATCAGCCACGGGCTGCCGGCAAAGGCCGAGGGGCTCTGGTAGGGCGAATGGCCGGCGCCGGGCGGCGTCAGCGGCAGTACTTGCCAAATGGATTGGCCCGCCGTGACCAGCCAGTCCACAAAGTGGCGCGCGGACTCGCCCAGGTCACCCGAGCCGTGCGGTCCGGGCAGGCAGGTCAAATGCAGCAGCACACCGCTGGTACGGCGCGCGAGTAGAGGGTGTGGATGGTCCTTCATGAAATCGCCTGGTTCGCTGGCGCCAGGTTTTGCACCAGCAGCAGCAGCGTTGGTCCGGATACATGCAAGGGTGATGCCATGTTGGCTGTTGCTGCTGCATCCGCGTCGGCTGGCCCAGCGTCGGCGCTGGACAGCAACAACTGCCAATGTCCATCTGGCAGGCACAGTTCGATCGGCTCCGGGTCAGCATACAGGACCAGCAGCAGGCGTTCGCGCGCTGGCTGTTCCCATTCGCCAACGCTGATGACGCAAACCAGCAGGCGCTGGTCGCGCTGTTCCCAATCGGCCGTGCCGGGGGTCTGACCGCTGGCGCTGCGCCATTCGATGTCAGGCCAGGCGGCGCCGCCGGGCACTGTGCCGGTGAACCAGTGTGGATGGCGCAAGCCTGGGTAGCGATGACGCAGATGCACCAATTTGGCCACAAACGCGGTCAGACCCTGATCCGCCAGTGCCCAATCGAGCCAGGTGAGGGTGGTGTCCTGACAGTAAGCGTTGTTGTTGCCGCACTGGCTGTGGCCCAGTTCGTCACCCGCGAGCAATTGCGGTGTGCCCTGCGCACACAGCAGCGTTGCCAGTAGGGCGCGGCGCCATTGCCCGCGCAGTTGCAGCACGGCGCCATCCTCGGTCGGCCCTTCGTGGCCGGCGTTGGCGCTGAGGTTGTGGTCATGGCCGTCGCGGTTGTTTTCGCCGTTGGCCTGGTTGTGTTTGTGCGCGTAGGCGGTCAGGTCGGCCAGCGTAAAGCCGTCGTGCGCTGTGATCAGGTTGACGCTGGCCAGCGGCGTGCGCGCACCGGATTGGAACAGGTCGCTCGATCCGGTCAGGCGCCGCGCCATCTGGCCCGGTGTGCAGGCGTGGCCCAGCCACCAGGCGCGCGCCGTGTCGCGAAACTGGTCGTTCCACTCGGCCCAGCGCGCGCCGAAGCGCCCGATCTGGTAGCCCTGCGGTCCGAGGTCCCAGGGTTCGGCAATCAGCTTGACCTGGGCCAGCACCGGGTCCTGTGCGATCGCCGCAAACAGCGGGCCTGTGGCATCGAAGCGCGCATCGGGTCCGCCGCCGCTGCGCCCCAGGGCCACGGCCAGGTCGAAGCGAAAGCC
>CAIXNB010000187.1 GCA_903920695.1 uncultured beta proteobacterium | reverse complement strand
ATTGCCAATGTCAAATAAATCACAAAAGTGCAAAACGTGCCATTACACGACTTTTCGGAAAATCGCTTGTAAGTCGTTGATTTCATTGGGACGGGCAACCAAAAAAGGCGGAGTTTCGCGATTAACTGTCGAAGTCGGGTGAGCCTAGTGCAGCCATTGCGCTTTCGCATGCAGGATTTCTTGATCCAAGCGTGGATCAAAGTAAAAGTAAATTACTGATGAATTACGGGGGGCCTGGGTTTGATTCAAATTATCAATATGTTGCATCTCAACTAAAAGCGCAAGCTGTGCGCTTGAATGTCGGTATTGTTATGGAGGATGGTCGCATGACATTTCAGGATGCCAAACAATGATTGCGATAGTGTGATCCATTGCTTTTTCTATGGCGAGCGACGTGGTGGGTGTATTCAATCAACAACGTTAAAGAGATGTTATTTTTAAAATGAAACTGTCCATAATTTCAGCCTTGCTGTTGATTCAATTAGGCGTGAGCGCTCAAGCTCAAACCATGGATAGTCAAAGTGCAGCAGCGACTGCAGCAGCCTCGGTTCAGACGCCTAGCTTTCGGGTTGAAGGGTATGGACGATTGCGATTCGGCATGGATGCCGAGCAGATCAGTTCACTGTTGACTTTGGATTTTCCTCAGGCAAATCCCATGTTGATCGACAGAATCGATGCCGGTTCACGCAGTCGCGTGCTGACGCTCGAACTGCCTGCACTTGACCCAGGTCTTGGCGCTGCCACGATAAGTTGTGTATTTGGTGCGACAAGCCAACGCCTGATTGCGGTGAACGTGATTTGGCTTGCTGTCGGCAAGGCCAGCCAGACGCAAGAGACGTTATTGATCAATGCCGCAGCCAAGCCGTTAAGTCCACTGCAAGGGCTGAGCCCGACCCTCAGCTTATGACAGTCGCAGATAGGGCAGAAGCTTCTTGACGGTCAAGAGGCGATTGGACAGTAGCACCAGGGCTGCGGTGGCGAACACGAGGCTAAACAGAAAAGTTGAATCAGCCAGAAACAGCACCGGACCTTTGGTCCAACCAAATGCCCAGAACATGCCGCCGCCGATGACGAGCAACATGAGAGCATAGGTAATCACTCCCACAATAGTCGCTCTCGGGTGACCAGCGCATACAGGGCGAATGACTGAGATCAGACTGACGCCGAAAATCCACTCGAACGGGAAACAGCGATAGCGCCACACGGTTTCCAGGCTTCGTGCGATCGGGATGTTGAAGACAACCAAACCGACCAGGATGGCGGCGCCTGCCAGGATTGACATACCCATCAACTGAATCGCAACAGTCGTCTTGAAAATCGGCAAACCCATTCCCCCATGACGCAGGCCACCGGGGGCCAACAATCGTCGCCAGTGCAGATCCTTGCATGCCAGCGCAGGCGCCAAACTTGGGAGCATGAATGCGAAGCCGAGCAACTGGTAAGCGTAGATCTCGCCCTGCCAAGGTACAGCCAACCATACCAAGGTTCCCAACGGCGCGATGAGGGCTATCCATAGGCTGAGCATGGACGAGTATTCCGGCTTGTCACCAATGGTGCGCGCAAGTCGGCCATCCAGGGGCGTATAGCGTCGCGCGTAATTTGAGATCCAGCGCCCCAATCCCGAGGTCTTCCCGTCGGTACCGATTGCCGAAACGGGTGGTTTGACTTGCCAGTTCCAGATCAATAAACACGCCAGCAGGGGCCACGAAAGCGCGAGCAGTAGTTGCAGGAAAAACGGCGCTTGCGCCATCCCATTCAGTCCGGCGCCGATTCCGATGGTCATGGGCAGGACCAGCACCAACAGCAGGCCACCAACCGCGATGCACTAGGCCCAAGCGCGATGCAGCACACCCGCGTCTGACAAAGCGGCAATCGTGCTCAAGCTCAAGGCGGTCGAGAACAGTGCCATGGCGCTGCTCCAGCGCCAGGGAGCGTTTGGCGCCAGCAGCAGCACCGTGCCGGCCACTAGCAGAATGCCCCAGGCCCAGAGGCTGACGCGCATGCAGCCATGCAACCAGGCGCGCCAAAGTGGCTGCGGTGTGCGCAGATGACAGAGGACCTGTGCACCACTGACGATCAGACGCGCACGCTGCCACCCCGTAACCGCCAATAGCAGGCAGGTTCCAAGCACCCAAATTTTGGCACCCACCACAAAGTCGGTAGTGGATTCGGAGGCGACCCACACGACCCAAAACAGCGTCCAAATGATGGCAATGAACTGCCAGATCATCACGCTGTTCTCAGGTTGAAACTTGAACGACAGCGCGGCTTTCACGAGTTCAACTCCACGAACAATTCGTCCAGCGACAGCACACGCCCGGAGTTGATTCAGGCGGGGGCCAGGCGGGTGTCGATCACGCATTGCGCAGCGCTGGTGTTCTTGCAAATCACGGCAGCGGCGGGCAAGTCAGGCGCGGGCAAGCGAATCAAGCGGAAATGTTCGAGCATCGCGTCCCAGGCCTCGAACAATTGCAGCCGACCTTTACGGATGAAGGCCACATGCGACACGACGCGTTCCAGATCACTGAGCAGGTGGCTGGAAATCACGATGGTGCGCTCGGGCTCCAGAGCGCCATCGTCTTCGTCCAGGCCGCGATCAGCAAACAGCGAGCGCATGAATTCGTTGCGCGTCATCGGGTCCAGGTTGGAGACGGGTTCGTCCAGCAGCAACACGTCCGGGTCGTGCGCCAGCGCCAGGACGACGGCTAATTTCTGCTGATCGCCAATGGACAGATTCTTGACACGCACGCCCAGCGGCAAATCCAAACGACACGCCAGTGTCATGCAGCGCTCTCTGTCCCAGCGCGGATAGGCCTGGCCGATCATGCGCAGGTGCTCAAAGACCTCCATCCATTCGAAAAGGTCGGGCGTTTGTGCCACGTAGCCCAGACGCTCGCGCACCGGGTCGCTCAGCGCAAGTGACGGACAACCGAGCACGCGGCTGTCGCCCTGGTTCGGTTCGGCCAGCCCCACCAGGCAGCGCAGCAGGCTGGACTTGCCAGCCCCATTGCGCCCGACCAGTCCGACCACCGCGCCGCGCGGGACCGACAGCGTGATGCTGTCCAGAATCGTTGTGTCGATGTACAGGCTCAAGTTTCTGAAGTCAATCACGGGTTCATTCGTGTTCATGCTTCTCCCTTCTTGGACCATTCGTTCAGACAGGTTTGAAATGCCGCCAGCGCTTCGGCGTCGTCAATGCCCAACTGTTTGGCGACTTGCGTGGCTGACAGCAGTGAAGGGCGCAGCAGTGCCAGCTTGTCCTGGCGTGCCGACCGGTTCTTCTTGGCAATCACCATGCCGACGCCGCGCCGGCGCTCCAGCAGCCCTTCAGTTTCGAGCAGGCTATAGGCCTTGCTGACGGTCATCGGGTTGATCGCATGTTGCAGGGCCACCAGGCGCACCGATGGCAGATCGTCCCCCGGCCGCAACTGGCCGCCAGCAACCAGGTGGCGTACTTGCTCGACGATCTGGCGGTAGATCGGTGTTGGGGCGTTGGGGGATATGTCGAAATTCACGCGAATTAGTGTATCACTACTGTAATACACAAACAAGACGCCTGGAAATCGCGACAATTCCGAGCGCCATGGCGCGCGCAGTCGGCGTAACCAGCACTACTGGCGGCTGGCCGATTCGGGTATCTACCGATGGCCGGGTTTTTCATCAACAGTACACTTGTGTATTGAACTTAGATTCGGCAGTTGACCGCTCTGAACGCAACAAACTAAACACCAACCATGGAAAAGATTTGGCTCCAGAGTTATTCGTCTGGCGTTCCGGCCGAGATTGATGTCGGCGCGCTGGGCTCCATCGCCAGCTATTTCGAAGCCGCCGTCAAGGAATTCGGCGAACGCCGCGCCTTCGTCAGCGGCTCCACCGGCGTTGCCATTACCTATCGCGCGCTGGATCAGATGACGCGCCAGCTTGCCGCCTACTTTCAGTCGGTGCTGCAACTGCCGCAGGGCGCGCGCGTGGCGCTGATGATGCCCAATCTGCTGCAGTACCCGGTGTGCCTGTTTGGCCTGCTGCGCGCCGGCTATGTGGTGGTCAACGTGAACCCGATGTACACGGCGCGCGAGTTGCAGCACCAGCTCAACGACTCGGGCGCACAGGCCATGATCGTGGTCGAGGTCTTCGCCCACACGCTGGCCAAGGTCATTGCCAGCACCGCCGTCAAGCACGTCGTCGTCACCGGTCTGGCCGACATGATGCCCTGGCCCAAACGCATGCTGGGCAACTTCCTGATCCGCAAAGTCAAGAAAGCAGTGCCCGCATATTCACTGCCGGGCAGCGTGAGTTTTCTGGCCATGTTGGCGCAGGGTGCGGCCGCGCCTTTCAAGCCGGTTGCGATCAAGTCAGACGATCTGGCTTTCCTGCAGTACACCGGCGGCACCACCGGCGTCTCCAAAGGCGCGATGCTCACGCATCGCAACGTGCTGGCCAATGTCAAACAAGGCCAGGTCTGGAGCGAGCCCTTTCTGGATCGCAGCGAGGAGCTGATCAGCATCACGGCGATTCCGCTGTATCACATCTTCGCGCTCGGCGGTTGCCTGGGCTTTGTCGGCATGGGTGGCACCAATGTGCTGGTGGCCGATCCGCGCAATATACCGGCGTTTGTCAAAGTGCTGAGCCAGTACCGTTTTGTTTCGCTGCCGGCGGTGAACACCTTGTTCAATGGTCTGATCAACGACCCTGATTTTGCCAAGATCGATTTCAGCAAACTGCGTTTCGCCATTGGCGGCGGCGCCGCTGTGCAGCGCCCGGTGGCCGAGCGTTGGCAAAAGATTACCGGGGCGCCGCTGGTCGAAGGCTATGGCCTGACCGAGTGCTCGCCGACGGTGACGGTCAATCCGTTTGACCTGAAGGAATTCAGCGGCAGCATCGGCCTGCCCGTGCCATCGACCGAGGTCTCGATCCGCAATGCCGCCGGCGAAGAACTTCCGATCGGCGCGGCCGGCGAGTTGTGCGTCAAGGGGCCGCAAGTGATGGTCGGCTACTGGATGCGGCCGCAGGAGACGGCGGCTGTGATGACGAGCGACGGTTTCCTGCGTACCGGTGATGTGGCGGTGATCGACGAGAAAGGTTTTCTCCGAATAGTGGACCGCCTCAAAGACATGATCCTGGTCTCGGGCTTCAACGTCTATCCGAACGAGATCGAAGAGGTGGTGATGATGCACCCCGACGTGCTTGAAGTCGCCGCCGTCGGCAAGGCCAGCCCAAGCTCGGGCGAGATGGTGAAGATCTTTGTTGCGAAGAAGTCGGCGGCGCTGACCGAAGAGGCACTGATCCAGCATTGCCGCGAGAACCTCACCGCCTACAAAATCCCGCGCGAAATCGTATTCATGAGCGAGCTGCCCAAGAGCAATGTCGGCAAGATCCTGCGCCGCGAACTGCGTGATCAGGCCTGAGGCTGCACCGACCACCGCATGAGCAGCACGCTGATCATCGCCCTGCCACTGCTGGCGCTCTACATCGCGTTTTTGCTGTGGTACGGCGGCGCCGGCAAGCCGCTGAGCGAAGCCGAGATTTTGCAATTCGAACGCGAACTCGGCCAACTCAGCACCGACGCACAAGGCCACTCGGCGTCGGAGCTGGTGCGTCGGCTCGCAGCCAAGGATGACGGCCGGGAATTCATCATGCACAACCTGGTGCGCTACCGCGCCAAGGCGCTGTATCCACCCGGGCATGCCTATGGCGACAGCGCGCGCGCCGCCGACAAGCGCTACGGCCGCGCGGCCTTGCGGCCGATGCTG
This sequence comes from uncultured beta proteobacterium, assembly GCA_903920695.1. Lineage (GTDB taxonomy): Bacteria > Pseudomonadota > Gammaproteobacteria > Burkholderiales > Burkholderiaceae_C > Rhodoferax. Next base: position 25,259 of record CAIXNB010000187.1, on the reverse strand, counting down.
CGTCAAGGCTCGATTCCGATCTTTCTGGCCAAGTGCAGCGGGCGCTTCATCGAGACCGAGGGCGCGCCGGCTTGGGATTACGTTGCCATGGTGCGCTACCGCAGCCGGCGTGATTTTTTGCGTTTTGCCGTGGCGATTGAGAGCCAGGACATCGCCATCCACAAATGGGCAGCGATAGCCGAGACCCAGATCACACCGCTCAAGCCACTGCTGAGTCTGATCTTTGTGCGCAGCGCCGTCGGCGTCGTCATGGTCATGCTCGGTCTTGGCCTGGATCGCTGTCTGGGCTAGCAGAACGCAACACAGGACAGACCATGCTGAACACATCGATTGCGCTACAGGGCGCGCAGGGCTCGCCGTACAGCCGCAAGATGCTGGCCCTGCTGCGCTACCGCCGCATCCCCTATCGTCTGCTCAGCGGTCCTGCAGCCGAGAAGGCCGGCCTGCCACGGCCTGCAGTGCCTTTGCTGCCCACCATTTATTTGCCCAATGTGGCCGGTGAACTCGAGGCGGTGACGGATTCGACGCCGCTGCTGCGTCGCTTTGAGCGCGAGATCAGCCAGCGCAGCGTGCTGCCACCGGATCCAGCGATGCGCTTCATCGACAGCCTGCTCGAAGACTACGCCGACGAGTGGCTGACCAAGGCGATGTACCACTATCGCTGGCACTATGCGGCCGATGCCGACAAGGCGGGTGACATCCTCCCGATGCAGTACTTCGGGGTCTGCCAGCCCGAGGCCATGGTGCGGCAAGCCAAGCAGCAGTTTTCACAGCGCCAGGTCAGCCGCTTGACCGTGGTCGGTTCCACGCCGGCGACGGCGCCCATCATCGAGGCGGCCTACGCTCGCCTGCTCGATTGCCTGGACGCGCATTTGCAGCATTACCCGTTTCTGATGGGCGAGCGCCCCGGCGCGTCGGATTTTGCGTTCTACGGACAACTCTCGCAGATGACGCAGATCGATCCGACGCCGATGGCCTTGACCCTGGCGCGTTCGCGCCGTGTTGTCGCCTGGGTCTGGACGATGGAAGACCTCTGCGGCCTGGAGCCTGAGCCGCAGGGCTGGATGCAGGCCGACGCGCTGGCGCCAAGCCTGCTGGCCTTGTTGCAGGAAGTCGGGCGCACCTATGTGCCGCTGATGCTGGCCAATGCGCAGGCCCTGCTGGCCGGCGCCGGCACGCTGCAGGCCGTGATCGATGGGCAGCCCTGGACCCAGCCAACCGTCAGCTACCAGGCCAAATGCCTGCGCTGGCTGCGTCAGGAGTTCGCAGCCCTGACAGTGCCTGAGCAGCATCGGGTGCGTGCCATCCTGCAGCGCACAGATTGCGCTGCTTTGATTGACGCTGCGCCGGCAACAGCCTGAGCAATGAACTGAAAGAAACGAAGCGACGATGAAACTGAAAAAGACCCTGGCGATCTCGCTCGCGGTGGCAGCGGCACTTGGGGTCGGGCTCTACGCCAACCGTTTGCGGATCCTGCAGTACTCTTTGGGCTGGCATACCGACTTCACCAACCCGCGCGAGGCGAACCACCCGGTGCCGTGGATGGATGGCCCGGCAACGGCCGTGCAAGCGCTGTCGCAACGGCCGCCCAACATCATCGTGATCCTGGCCGATGACCTGGGCAGCAACGACGTCAGCACTTTTGGCGGCGGGCACATGACCGAGGGCGTTCCCACACCCAACATCGACGCCATCGCACGCGACGGTGTGCGCTTCGACCAGGGCTATGCCGCAGCGGCCGTCTGCACGGTGTCGCGCGCCGCCCTGCTGACCGGGCGCTACCCCTGGCGTTTTGGCGTCGAGTTCACACCGACACCGGGCGCCATGGCGCGCGTCGCCGGTGCGCTCTACGCCGACCCGGACCGCCTCTACCCGGTCGTCATCGACCAGGAAAAAGCCAAGACGACCAAGGACTTCAATGAGCTCGGCATGCCGCCTACCGAGCAGACCGTAGCCAAGCTGCTCAAGCCGCGCGGCTACCACACCATCCACATCGGCAAGTGGCACCTCGGCAGCACGCCCGAGATGCGCCCCAACAACCAGGGCTTCGATGAGAGCCTGTTCATGGAGAGCGGCCTGTACCTGCCGGAGAAGGACCCGCGCGTGGTCAACTCCAAGCAGGACTTTGATCCGATCGACAAGTTCCTCTGGCCCAATATGCGCTTTGGCGTGAGCTACAACGCCGGCAAGTGGTTCGAGCCGAGCAAGTACTTGACCGATTACTTCACCGATGAGGCAGTCAGCGCCATCAAGAAGAACAAGAACCAGCCCTTCTTCATGTACCTCGCGCACTGGGGCGTGCACACACCGCTGCAAGCGAGCAAGGAAGATTACGACGCGCTGGCCAATATTCCGGACCACCGACGCCGCGTCTACGCCGCCATGATCCGCGCGATCGATCGCAGCGTTGGGCGCGTGCTGCAGACGCTGCGCGAGGAAGGGCTCGACGACAACACCATCGTGATCTTCACCAGCGACAACGGGGCTCCCGGCTACATCGGCATACCCGATGTGAACCTGCCCTACCGCGGCTGGAAGCTCACGCAGTTTCAGGGTGGCCTGCGCGTGCCCTACGTCGCCAAGTGGCCGGGCCATATCGCGGCGGGCGCCCAGTACCAACAACCGGTCTCCAGCATCGACATCCTGCCAACGGTGGTCGCCGCCGCCGGCGGCAAGTTGCCAACAGATCGACCGATCGACGGCGTCAACCTGTTGCCCTACCTGAGCAAGGATGGCGCACTGCAGCCGCAGCGCACCCTGTTCTGGCGCGACGGCCCCTACCGCGCCATGCAGGAGAACGGCTGGAAGCTGATCATCTCCGAGATGCCGAAAAAAGACTGGCTCTTCAGTCTCAAGGACGACCCGACCGAGAAGCACAACCTCGCGGCCCAGCAACCCGAGAAGCTCGCGCAAATGAAAGCGACGCTGGTCGCGCACCATGCACAGATGCCGGCGCCGCTCTGGCCTTCGCTGATCCAGTTGCCGATTGCCATCGACAAGACGCTCAATCAGAAGCAGACGGCGCAGGACGAATACACCTACTGGTACAACTGATGACAAAGACGGTCTTGATCACCGGCGCATCGAGTGGCATGGGCCGCGCCCTGGCCTTTGAATTCGCCGCACGCGGCTACCACCTCGGGCTGGCGGCACGCCGCCTTGATCTGTTGGCGCAACTGCGCGATGAAGTGCAGGCCCGCTACGCAGACCCGGCGCGGCGCATCGAGATCGTTGCGCTCGATGTCGATCAGAGCGCCGCCGTTGCGCCAACGCTGCGGCCTTTGTTCGCAGCGCTGGGCACGGTTGACATCGTGGTGGTGAACGCAGGTGTGAATCGCTTCACGCCGGTCGGTCGCGGCGAACTGGCGCAGGCCGCGCAGTTGATTCAGACCAATCTGATCGGCGCCATCGCAAGCGCCGAGGCGGCGATCGAACACTTCCTCGCCCAGGGCGCGGGCCAACTGGTCGGCATCTCGTCGCTCGCTTCGCTACAGGCGATCCCGAAGCAGGGCGCGTACTGCGCCAGCAAAGCCGGCTTCTCGATGTACCTCGACGCCGCGCGCATGGAGCTCAAGCGAAAGAACATCGCGGTCTGCCGCATCCTGCCGGGCTTTGTGCTGACCGAGATCATGCCCAAGATGGAGAAGTACCCGTTCGCCGTCAGCGCCGAGCTGGCAGCCCGGGAGGCCGTGAGCTTGATCGAGCAGCGCAAAACGGTCGGGGTCGTTCCAGCCTACCCCTGGCGCTGGCTGCGCCCCTTCTTCGGCCATATTCCGGACGCACTCTGGCGCAAGCTGGCATGAAGCAGTACACGCTCTACGGCTGGCACCTGTCGTATTTCACCGGCAAGGTGTTGTGCTACCTGCGCTACAAGCAGGCGCCCTTTGTTTTGCAGCCGGTCAATCTGTACACGCTGACGCAGCGCATCAAACGCGAAACCGGGGCGGTGGTGATGCCGGTCATGGTGACGCCGCAGGGCGAGTGGATTCAGGATTCGAGCGTCATCATCGACCACATCGAGGCGCGCTTCCCCGCGCCGGCTATCATTCCCAGCACACCGGTGCAGCGCTTCGCGGCCTACCTGTTTGAGGCCTGGGGCGATGAATGGTGGGTGCCGATTGCCATGCACACGCGCTGGTCGTATCCGGAAAACTATTCATTGTTCGAACACGACGCCGGCAGCGCTCTTCTGCCCTGGCTACCGCGCTTCATCCAGCGCCGCGCCGTGCGCTTTATTGCGGCCAAGCTGCGCCGCATGCTGCCCTCGGTGGGTGTGCGGCCGGAGCAGTTCAGCGTGATGAACGCATGGACTGAACACATGCTGGATCTGCTCGACGCGCATTTCGCGCAAGCACCCTTTCTGCTCGGTGACCGGCCCACGCTGGCTGACTTCGGCCTAGTTGGCACGATGTACGGCCATCTCGGGCGTGACCCCTGGCCGGCGCGCGAACTCATCGCCAAGCGCGTGCATTTGCGCGCCTGGATAGACCGCATGGCCAAGCCCGCTGCGCCAACACAAGGCGCGCCGCTGCTCTCGGACGACCAGATTGCACCGACGCTGACCCCGGTGCTGCACGCGATCTGCCAGGAATTCCTGCCGCTGCTCGAAGGCATCAACGAACAAGTCAAGGCGCGCTTTCCGACCCTGCCAATCGGCAAGGCCTTGCCGCGCACCCTCAAGAATGTCGAGGTGCCGATGGGCGAGGGGCGCTTTCGCCGCGCCGCGATTCCGTACACGCTGTGGATGGTGCAGCGCACGCTTGATGTCTACCGCGCCATGGCGCCGCAGGAACAGGCCCAGGTGCGGGACTGGCTGCGCCCACTCGGTGGCGAACGGCTGCTGAGGCTCGACATCCCGCGCCTGCAGCGCCAGGGTCTGCGCGTCAGGCCCGAGGCCGGTGTGAAGGTGCTGACGCCAGCATGAACACAAGTGTCGCGCCAGCGGCACTGCGCCCGTCGTGGCGCAGGCGCGTGCTGCTGGCACTGCTGATCCCGGTGCTGCTCATGCTGGCCCTGCTGCTCATGCTGGCCCTGCTGCTCGCCAAGGCCAGTCAGATCAGACTCGCCGCCGAAGCCTACCTGTTCGGCTACCCACTGGTCATCATGGACATAACGCGCGCCAATTCGGCGCTGACGCTGGGCCCGGAAAACCAGTTACACCGCGTGCGCCGCTTTCCCGATGCCGGCTTCAGGGAAGTGGTGCGCCCCAACGTCGACACGCTCTACACCAGCGCCTTCATCGACATGGCCAAGGGGCCGTGGCTGTTCGAGATGGCAGCCAATTACCAGCGCTACGAGGTCATGCCCTTCATGGACGCTTGGACCAACGTCTTTGCCGCGCCCGGCACGCGCAGCACGGGCACTGCGGGCGGAAAGTTCTTGCTGGTCGGCCCTGGCTGGCAGGGGTCAATCCCGGCGGAACTGACGCTGCTGCGCGCGCCGACGCGGATCGTCTGGCTGATCGGGCGCACGCAGACCCGGGGCATGACGGACTACCCCTTGGTCCATGCCTTGCAAGACCGGTTGGCGCTGCGCTCGCTGGCAGCGTGGCAGGCCGGTCGAGACGACACGTCGCCGGCCTGGCAGGTCGCATCCGTCCGACCGGCGCCGCCAGTCGAACAAATGCGGGCCATGAGTGCCGAAACCTTTTTCAACCGCCTGGCCCTGCTGCTGGTCGACAACCCACCGGCCGCCGCCGATGCGCCGATGATGGCCAAACTGGCGCGCATCGGCGTCAAGCCCGGACCGGCGCCGAACTGGGCTGTGCTCGACCTCTGGAGCCTGCGCCTGGGGCGCTGGATTGCCGACTTTGGTGTGGCGCGCGAACTGAAAAAACCGCGTGACCTGGTGCGCGGTTGGGCCACGCCGCCGGCCATCCTCGGTCAGTACGGCACCGACTACGCCACGCGCGCTGCCGTCGCCATGGTGGGACTCGGTGCCAATCTGCCTCTTGATGCCATCTATCCCAACACGCACGTCGACCAGAATGGGCAGGCCCTCGACGGCAGTCACCGCTACCGCCTGCATTTCAAGGCCGGCGAACTGCCACCGGTCAATGCCTTCTGGTCGGTCACGGCCTATGACGAGCACGACTTCTTCATCGCCAACCCGCTGCAGCGCTACGCCCTCGGTGACCGTGACGCGCTCACTTACAACGCCGATGGCTCACTTGATCTGCTGGTGCAGGCCACAGCGCCGAGCGGTGAGCCGGTCAAGAACTGGTTGCCGGTGCAAGCGGACGAACCCTTTCTGCTCAATGCGCGCCTGTACTGGCCCAAGCCCGCCGCCCTGAGCGGCGCCTGGGGCATGCCCGGCGTTGAGCGTATCGATTGAAAATGCGGCATAGCACCGCAACGAAAGTCAACATGACCGACTCCTATCTCAACTTCGCCAACTCCCCGATCGGCTCGAAACTGACCAAAGCGCTCGGTCTGCCCAAGCCTATCGTGCTGGAGCGCTTCGAGAAAGATCAACCGGCCATCAGGGGCGCGGTGCTGCTCGGCGGCGGCGGCGAGCCGCAATTGCTGGCGGCACTGGCGCGCGCACTCAAGTCCATGAACGCACAGACACTGGCGCATGCGCAACTGCCGCAGTGGACGCCGGTTGCCAATACAGCGGGCCTGTTGACGGGACGCTGGGGGCTGGAAGGACAAGCCGGTGAGAAAGTCAAAGCCCTTTTGTTCGACGCCAGCGGCATGAGTGACAGCAGCCAGTCCGACGCGCTCTACCACTTTTTCCACGACACGGCGCGCGCCATCCTGCCGTGCGGGCGCGTCGTCATCATCGGGCGTCCACCCGAATCCTGCGCTGCGGCGCGCAAGGCCACGCTGCAGCGCGCGCTCGAAGGCCTGAGCCGCTCACTGGCAAAGGAACTGAAGAAGGCAATCACAGTGCAACTGGTGTACGTCGCGGAGGGTGCCGAAGACCAGCTCGAATCGACGCTGCGCTTTCTGCTCTCGCCGCGCTCGGCCTATGTCTCGGCGCAGGTCATCCGCATTGGCCTGCCGGTTGGCTCTTCGGCAGCGCCGGCCGACTGGAAGCAGCCGCTCTCGGGCAAGAAGGTTTTAGTCACCGGGGCTTCGCGCGGCATCGGCGCTTCGATTGCCGAGGTCATGGCGCGCGAGGGTGCAAGCGTGATCTGCCTCGATGTGCCGCAGGCGCAGGCCGGGCTCGACGAGATCGCGGCCAAGGTCGGTGGCACGGCGTTGGCGCTGGACATTGGCGCTGCCGACGCGCCGCAACAACTGGTCGCAGCGGCCCTGGCGCAGGGCGGCTGGGACGTGGTAGTGCACAACGCCGGCATCACGCGCGACAAGACCATTGCCAACATGAAGCAAGACTTCTGGCAGATGGTGGTCAACGTCAACCTGTCGGCGCAAGAGCGCATCAACGATGCGCTGGTCGCGGCCGGTGCCATCAAGACTGGCGGGCGCATCGTCTGTGTCTCCTCGATCTCGGGCATTGCCGGCAACCTCGGGCAGACCAATTACGCGCTGTCAAAAGCCGGTGTCATCGGCATGGTGCAAAGCACGGCGCCGCTGTTGGCCGCGCATGGCGTCACCATCAACGCCGTGGCACCGGGCTTTATCGAAACCCAGATGACGGCGGCCATTCCGTTCGCAATGCGCGAAGCGGGACGGCGCATGAACGCCATGGGCCAGGGCGGACTGCCGCAGGACGTGGCCGAGGCCATCGCGTGGTTTGCCAGCCCGGCCTCCAGCGGTCTCACCGGCAACATGGTGCGCGTTTGCGGCCAGAGCCTGATCGGGGCCTGAGGCGCGATGAAGACCATCGAGATCCCGCAGCCCAAGGGCGCCGCTGCCAGCTTTCTGGGGATCCTGCTCGCGAGTCGCAAACCGTTGACGGCGCTTGCCACATTGACCGAAGTGACCCTGGTGCGCCCGCAGCTCTCGCTCGATGCTGCGCACATCGCGCGCTACGCACAGGTCTGCGGCTTCCATGCGGCGCAGGGTGTGCCGCTGAGCTACCCGCAGCTGCTGGCCTTCCCCTTGCTGATGGCGTTTCTTGGTTCCAGCGACTGCCCCTGGCCGGCGTTGGGTACGGTGCATCTGGCGAACCGGATCGTGCAGCACCAGCCTTTGGGCGCCGGTGACAGTCTGCGTATTGAAGTGCAGACCGGTCGATTGCTCGCGCATGAGAAAGGCCAGATTTTCGAGTTGGAGTTACGACTCCTGCGCGCTGACGAACTGGTCTGGGAAGCCATGCAGACCCTGCTGCGCATCGGCGTCAAGCAGCCTGCCGGCCCGGCCTATGCGAGCCGCCTGAACGCCGACCTGCCGCTCTCGCACCAGGCTGACTTCATGGCGCCGGGCAATATCGGACGACGCTACGGTCAGGTCTCGGGCGACTTCAATCCGATCCATCTGTCAACCCTGTCGGCGCGGCTGTTCGGCTTTCGGCGCGCCATTGCGCACGGCCTATGGACGCAGGCACGCGCGCTCGCAGCCCTGCTGCCGCGCGCGCCGCTGGCACAGGCCGAGCTGACGGTGGAATTCAAGACGCCACTGTTGCTGCCGGCGCGCGCAACGCTGTGGAGCACGCGCCAAATCAAAGGCTCACTTGAACAGGCGGCCCTGTTTGAGGTGCGCAACGCCAAAGGCGACAGACCGCATCTGCGCGGACTGCTGGCTTACCAGTAGCGTCCAGTTTCGTTTCATCATTCGATTGCAAGCATCATCATGAAAACCACGATTCGCCGGGTTGCCATCATCGGCGGCAACCGCATCCCCTTTGCCCGCTCCAACACGGTCTATTCCCACGCCAGCAACCATGAGATGCTGACCGCCACGCTGCAGGGTCTGGTCGATCGCTTCAATCTGCATGGCGAGCGCCTGGGCGACGTGGCGGGCGGTGCGGTCATGAAGCATGCGCGCGACTTCAACCTGGTGCGCGAGTGCGTGTTGTCCACGACGCTGGCACGCGAGACACCGGCCTTCGATCTGCAGCAGGCCTGCGGCACCGGGCTGGAGGCGGCAATCGTGGTGGCCAACAAGATCGCGCTGGGCCAGATCGAGTGCGGCATCGCCGGCGGTGTCGATACCACATCGGATGCGCCGATTGGCCTCAACGAAAAGATGCGCCGCATCCTGCTCGACGCGAGCCGCGCGCGCAGCACCGGCCAGCGTCTGGCTGCCATGTCCCGCATGCGCCCGGGCATGCTGTTTCGGCCAGTGCTGCCACGCAATGGCGAGCCTCGCACCGGCTACTCGATGGGCGAGCATGCCGAGCTGATGGCGCGCGAGTGGGGCATCAGCCGCGAGGACCAGGATGCGCTCGCGCTCAAGAGCCACCAGAATCTGGCGCGCACTTACGACGAAGGCTTCTTCACCGACCTGATGACGAGCTTCAAGGGCGTGAGCCGCGACAACAACCTGCGCGCGGAACTGAGCCTCGACAAGCTGCGCGCGCTCAAACCCGCCTTCGACAAAAAGGTCGCGCCCGAGCAGGGCACACTGACCGCAGGCAACTCGACGCCACTGACCGACGGCGCCTCCGCGGTGCTGCTCGCCAGCGAGGACTGGGCCCGCGCACGCAAGCTGCCGGTGCTGGCTTACCTGAGTTGGAGCGAGGTGGCGGCGGTGGACTTCTTCGACAAAAAGGAAGGCTTGCTGATGGCGCCGGCCTACGCCGTGCCGCGCATGTTGCAACGCGCGAAATTGAAGCTACAGGATTTCGATTTCTACGAAATCCACGAAGCCTTTGCCGCGCAGGTGCTGTGCACGCTCAAGGCCTGGGAAGACCCGGTCTATTGCCGCGAGCGCCTCGGCCTCGCGCAAGCCTTGGGTGCGATCAACCGCGATAAGCTCAACGTCAACGGCAGTTCTCTCGCCGCCGGTCATCCGTTTGCCGCCACCGGTGGCCGCCTGATCGCCACACTGGCCAAGCTGCTCGCGCAAAAAGGATCGGGCCGCGGCCTGATCTCGATCTGCGCCGCCGGTGGCCAGGGCGTGGTTGCGATTCTGGAGCGTTGATGAACTACAAAGCCCCGCTGCGCGACATGCGCTTTTTGCTAAACGAGGTGCTGGACTATCCGGCGCATTACGCGAGCCTCGCCAACGGCGCCGACGCCACGCCCGACATGATCGAGGCCATCCTGCAGGGCGCGGCCACGCTGTGCGAGGACGTGCTGGCGCCGTTGAACCTGTCGGGTGATCAGGAAGGCTGCCACTTCCATGACGGCACGGTCACAACACCGGCTGGCTTCAAGGCCGCTTACGCACAGTTCGTCGCCGGTGGCTGGCAAGGGCTCTCGTTCCCGACAGAGTACGGCGGCCAGGGGCTGCCGATGTCGGTCAACGTCTTCAAGTCCGAGATGATGGGCTGCGCCAACTGGTCGTTCAACATGTACCCGGGTCTGAGCGTGGGCTGCATCAACACCATCCTGCGCTACGGCAGCGCGGCGCAAAAGCAGCAGTACCTGCCGTCGCTGGTGGCAGGCGTCTGGAGCGGCACCATGTGCCTGACCGAAGCGCAGTGCGGAACCGATCTGGCGCAGGTCAGGACGCGCGCCGAGCCACTGCCCGATGGCAGCTACCGCATCACCGGAACCAAGATTTTTATCTCATCGGGCGAGCACGACCTGACCGACAACATCATCCACATCGTGCTGGCGCGCCTGCCCGACGCGCCGCAGGGCACACGCGGCATTTCACTCTTCATCGTCCCGAAACGGCTGCTCGACAGCGAAGGCGTCTCGGGCGCGCGCAACACTGTGGTCTGCGGCGCGATCGAACACAAGATGGGCATTCGCGGCTCGGCCACGGCGGTGCTCAATTTCGATGGCGCGACCGGCTACCTGATCGGTCAACTGAACAAGGGGCTCGAAGCCATGTTCACCTTCATGAACACGGCCCGCATTGGCACCGCGATCCAGGGCATTGCCCACGCCGAGGCTTCGTTCCAGGGCGCCCTGCCCTACGCCCGCGAGCGCCGCTCGATGCGCGCGCTGTCAGGCAAGAAAGACGCGGACCAGGTGGCCGATGCACTGATCTGGCATCCCGATGTGCGGCGCATGCTGCTGACGCAAAAGGCCATTGCCGAAGGCGGCCGCGCCATGATTTACAGCGCAGCGCAACTGGCCGACAAGATGTTCAATGCCGTCACCGCAGGCGACGAAGCGCAGGCCAAGATGCTCGACAGCGAGCTCGGTTTTTACACCCCGATCCTCAAAGGGTTTTTGACTGAAATGGGTCTCGAAGCCGCCAACCTCGGGATGCAGGTCTTCGGTGGCCACGGCTATATCCACGAGCACGGCATGGAGCAGATTGCGCGCGACGCGCGCATCGCCACGCTCTACGAAGGAACGACCGGCATCCAGGCGCTCGATCTGCTCGGGCGCAAGGTGCTGCTGGGCAGCCGGAGCCGCTGCGTGCGCGACTTCACTGCGACGATGTGGCAGTTGGCGAAGCCGCATCTGCTGGCGCGCGGCCCACTGGGACGCATGGCGCGCAGCTTGGCGGCACGCGCGCTGCAATGGAATGTGCTGACGACGCGCATCATGTTGCGTGCGCGAACCGACCGTGAGCTCGTCGGTTCAGCCAGCGTTGACTACCTGATGTATTCAGGCTACGTGATGCTGGCATACTTCTGGGCCCGGCAGGCGAGCAGCGCGGCCGCGTTATTGGCCAATGGCAAAGGGGTGGAAGAAGACGCTTTCTACCGCGCCAAGTTGCAGACCGCTGAGTTCTATTTCGCTCGCCTGCTGCCGCGCGCCGACGGCCACCACAGGAGTGCGCTGGCGCCGACCGGCTCGGTCATGCAGGTCGAAGCGGCACACTTCGCTTTTGACTATTGAGCCACTGTCGTCGTTGCGAGGCCGACCGACCGTGGCGATCCACCCCCCGGTTTGTCATGCCGGACCTGATCCGGCATCCACTGGTATGCGCAGCATGGATTGCGGGTCACGCCCGCAATGACAAGTCCGGGGTTCAGGACCTTTTGTGCGCCGGCATTTGCCGGTCAATCAGGTAGCGGGCGATGATGTCCTTGAGGAATTCCTTGACTTGCGGCGGGCTCGACGGCCGGCTCAGGGCCTGGTGACTGCCGACGATGGCGAGGTAGAACAGCGCGGCCAATTCGGTCGCCGCCTTGGCGTCGCCGATCAGGCGCATGAACTTGTACTGGAACAGGCTCATGCGCATTTCATCAACCTCGACCAGCATCTTCGCAACGACCGCGTCGCGCCGGCCCAGGCCGCGCAAGGCCAACTCAAAACGGATGTTTTCCAGGTCCGCGCCGCCGTGCGCCAGTGCCGCATCGAGCAGTCGCAGCAGGTCGGCCTGCGGGTCCGACGTGGATTGCGACTTCAACTTCTCGTCGATCTCGATCTCACGGCTCTTCCAGCGCGCCAGCAGCGCCGAGATCAAGGCCGCGTGGTCGGTGAAATGCCAGTAGAAACTGCCGCGCGTCACACCCAGGGCGTCGGCGATAACCAGTACGCGCACATTATCAAAGCCACCATCAACCACAGCCTTGAAGGCGGCGTCGAGCCAGGCGTCACGGTTGAGGCGCGGTGTTTCTGAACGCTTTCGCGTTTTGCTGACTGACTTCATGGCTTGTCTTGCCTCTTCATTTTTTGTGTTCTGATTTTCGCCCAGGGCGGTCCGTTTTCTACTGTCGATTTTCCGTAACCATGGCAGGGGTAAACGCCCTGTGCAAGCGACGCGACAACCTAGTGAAAACCCCCACAAATGTAATCAATGCGGGTGCTATATTAACCCGTCCATACAGAGATGTATGGAGCACAGGGTAAACACTGTGTTTCAAGCACTGTGCGCATTGCCTTTCTTGCCCATTACAAATCGGAGACATCCCATGAAAAACCCCGTGCATCGCAAAGCCCCTGGCCTTGTGAATTTCAAGCTTGCCGCCGGCCTGACCCTGGTCCTTGCGGCCGTCAATGTCAGCGCCAGCGAAAACTCCAGAACGCGTCAGTCGCCGGTCGGCGCCTTTGGCGGCGAGATCGCGGCGCCAGCCGACAATCCCGGCCTGTTTGGCACCGCGAGCCTGACTTACCTGAACATCTACAAGGTGACCGATGGCAATGGCGACGCGATCTCTTTGCCGACCAGAGCCCTGCCTTTGCAGACCGGCACGCCGACCGGCGGCGCCATACCGAACGGGGCTTACACCCTCAATGTGCCCGCCGGCACAATCGACTTCAACCAGAAGCAAACGCAGTTGAATCTGGTAGGCGGTTACCTGACCGAGGGCCTGTACGGTGACGGGCATGTGGCGTTTGCCATCAATGTGCCCTTGATCCGCCAGAGTCGCAGCTTTATCGCGTTGCAGGCTGCCGGCACCGTTTCGCCAACGCCGCCTGCCGCCTTGCCAGCGGCGGCGCGCGGGGCGATTGCCGCCGTGGCAGCGGCCACCAATGCCGCTGTTCAGGCCGGCATCGCGGCGACGTCCGCAGCACAAAACGCCGAAGTTTCCGGCATCGGTGACACCGAGTTGTCGATGGTCTGGGTCCGCCATCAGGACCGTCTCAAAATAGCGGCCGGCGTCTCGCTGTTTGTGCCGACCGGCGTTTACGACAAGAACCGCGGTCCGAACCCGGGCTTTGGCAATTTCTACACGCTGCGCCCGGGTGTCGCCGTGACCTACGCGCTCAATCCGCATCCGTCCGATTCAGCCTGGGACGCCGGTGTCACGGTGGCGGGGCGTTTGTCCTACGGCATCAACACCACCAACAATGACACCGATTACCGCAGTGGCAACTTTATCTACGGGGAGGTGGCTGTCGTCAAGGTGATGGGCGATTGGGCTTTCGGCAGCAACCTGCTAACGACGCAGCAGGTGACCGACGATAGCGGGACCGGCGCGCCGACCGACGGCAACCGCTACCGCACCTACGGCATCGGCCCGTTCCTGTCGTACAAACTTCCAGGCAAGGACGCCGGCTTCAACCTGCAGTACAGCGACAACTTCGGCGCACGCAATGCAATCGTTGCCAAGTCACTGCAGTTGCGTTTCGTTAAAGCCTGGTAAGTAGCGGACCTGATCGATGTCGATCAAGAGCTGGCTGATGCCGGTCATCAGCCAGCGCCTTCTCTCGCGCCAGCGCCTGCTCAATCGACGTGCCAGCGCCGAGCGCCTCCGGGTGCGATCCGGTGCGCGCCATCGGCTGCACTACTTTCATCAGGTCGATGATCCCTACAGCGCGTTGACAGCGTCCGTCTTGCCGCGACTGCTGGCGCGCTACGACATCGACATTGAAGCCCATGTTGTCGGTCCACCACCCGACAACGCAGCGCCCGAGCGCGAGAAGCTGATTGCCTATAGTCGGCGCGACGCGCAATTGCTGGCCGCGCACTGGGGCCTTGAATTTCACGACAAAGGCTGCCAGCCAACGGCGCTGGCCGTGCAGCGCGCAACGGCGCGTCTGGTGGCCGCCGCAGAGGATGGCAGCTTTGTGGCCGCAGCCGGTGCGCTGTCGGCCTCACTCTGGAACGGCACGCTCAATGCTGCAGCGGCTGAGCTGCCAACGTCGGCGGCCATCCTCGCGCACCAACGCGCCGCCGACGCCTTGCGCCAGCGCCTCGGGCATTACCTGGGCGCCACCTTCCACTACGCTGGCGAGTGGTACTGGGGCATTGACCGCCTGCATCACCTGGAGCGGCGACTGCAGGAGTTGGGCGCGCAGAAAAGTGGCGTCGCCGAGCTGATGTTCGCGCCTGAGGCTGATTTGAAAAAAGCCAAAACGCTGAGCGACCCGGCGCCAATTGATTTCTATTTTTCACTGCGCAGCCCCTATTCGGCGATTGTTGCGAAGCGGGTTTTTGAACTGGGCCGGTTGACCGGTGCGCCAGTGAGGCTGCGCTATCTGCTGCCGATGGTGATGCGCGGTCTACCCGTGCCGTCCGAGAAGCGCAGCTACATCAGCATGGACGCGGCGCGTGAGGCGCACGTGCGGGACATCCCTTTTGGTCGCCTGAACGATCCGGTCGGACGCCCGGCGGAACGCGGATTGGCCCTGATGCCGCTGGCCGAGCGCATGGGCAAGGCACAGGACTATGTGCTGTCCTTCATGCACGGTGTCTGGGCCGAGGGCATCGACGCCGGCAGTGAGCGCGGCCTGCGCACTATTGCCGAGCGCGCCGGGCTGGACTGGGAAGCGGCCCGCGCCGCCTTGCAGGACGATGGCTGGCGCGCCGTGGCCGAGCAGAACCGCGCCGAGTTGTTCGCGCTCGGGCTCTGGGGCGTGCCCTCGTTTCGCGTGCGCGAGACGGCGGTATGGGGCCAGGACCGTTTATGGGCGATTGAAGAAGAATTATTGAAAGGCCAGGTTTGATGTTTTTGATTTTGAAGATTGCTTGTCTGCTCGCGTATGCGCTGGCGCTGGCTGGCCTGGCGGGTTTGTTGGGCAGTGAGCTTGCCGGCAGGATGCTGAGCGTCGCAGCGGTGCTCTTGACATTACATGTGCTCGAACTGATCTTGATGTTCAAGCACGTCCGCAAGTACCGCGGTCCACTGCTGGTCAGCGTACTACTAACGCTGCTGTTCGGCCTGCTGCACTGTAAGCCGCTGGCGGACGCAGCGAAGGCGGAGCCGGGGCGGTGAATTACCGTGCTCTGGTTCTGGCCATCGGCTTGACGGCCGGCATCACGGCGCTGGCCGCAACGCCGGCGCGGCCCAACATTGTGGTGCTGGTGGCCGACGACTGGGGCTTCACAGACGTCGGCGCCTTCGGCGGCGAGATCGCCACACCCAACATCGATGCCCTGGCGCGACAGGGCGTGCGCTTCTCGAACTTTCACGTCGCCGCATCCTGCGCGCCAACGCGCTCCATGCTGCTGACCGGCGTTGACAACCATCGCAACGGCGTCGGCAACCTGATCGAGACCATGCCGCAGGCGCACCTGGGCCAACCGGGCTACCTCGGCTCGCTCAACACGCGGGTCGTCACGGTCGCCACACTGCTGCAGGACAACGGTTACCGCACCCTGATCGCGGGCAAGTGGAATGTGGGCACCGAGCCCTACAACCTGCCGGATCAGCGCGGCTTTGACCGCTCCCTGATCCAGGGCGACACCGGTTCCGACAACTGGGAGCCGAACCAGCGTTACCTACCGCATACCGACCGCGTGCACTGGTATGAGGATGGCAAGACGGCCGTCATGCCAGCGACGTACTACTCGTCCGAGTACTTTGTCGACAAGGCCATTGGCTACCTGCGCGCTGGAGCCGGCAGTGGCAAACCGTTTTTCGCCTACGTCGGATTCCAGGCCAACCATGTTCCGTTGCAGGCGCCGCGGTCCTTCATCGACAAGTACAAGGGGCGCTACAAGGACGGCTGGACGGCACTGCGCCAAGCGCGGCGCGACAAGGCGGCGGAACTCGGTTTGACGCCGAAGGCCACGCCGCTGGCGACCATGGGCAGCACGCAGAGCTGGGACGCGCTGAGTGCGGCAGACAAGCAGTACCAGGAACGGCGCATGGAGGTTTACGCCGCCATGGCCGAAGCCATGGACTTCCACGTCGGGCGCCTGATTGATCACCTCAAGCAAAGCGGCGACTACGACAACACGGTGTTCGTCTTCCTCTCCGACAACGGGCCCGAAGCCTCAGACTACGCAGACGCCCAGCCCTGGCTCTGGACGCAGTACACGCAGGCCCTGGACAAGCTCGGCGACAAGGGCGCTTACACCATCATGGGGCCGAGCTGGGCCAGCGCTGCGGCATCGCCCCTGAGCGGCTACAAGTTCTATGCTGGCGAGGGTGGCATCCGCACGCCGCTGATCATCGCTGGCGTGCCCGGCAGCCAGCCGAATCAGGTGCAGGCCAGCCTGACCCATGTCACCGACATCGCACCAACGCTGCTGGAACTGGCTGGCATCGCGCGGCCCGGCAACCGCTACAAGGGCAGTGAGATTGAGTCCATGGCAGGGCGCAGCCTGTTGCCACTGCTCCGGGGTGAAGCGCAGCAGGCGCACGCGCCGAACGAGGCCATCGGCTATGAGTTGGCGGGTAATCTGGCCCTGTTCAAGGGCGACCTGAAACTGGTGCAAAACATGGTGCCGGTGGGCGACGGCCAGTGGCATTTGTACGACCTGCGCACCGATCCGGGCGAGACGCAGGACTTGCAGCGTCAGTTGCCCATGCAGTTCGCGTCGATGCAGCGCGACTACGCGGCCTATGCCCAGTCGCATGGTGTGCTGCCCATGCCTGAGGGTTACAGCCCGACGTGGCAGGTCATGATCAACAGCTTCGTCAACTACTGGATCCCGTTCTACCGCAAGCCGGTGCTGATCGTGCTGGCCGTGCTGATCGCCAGCCTCGGCCTGGCGCAGCGACGCCGGCGGAACCAGCGGCGATGAGCGCGTCGGGCTACCTGGCCACGCCGTGGCCGGGTGAAGACGGCGGGCCGCAGCGCCTGCAAGTGCCGCATGGCGCTGCCGCAATGGGCTTGCGCGCCGGCGAAAAGTTGCGCGCTGTCAGCCGGCGCACCTGGATGTCCACCATGACGCTGCTCGGTACACCGGGCGAGGTCTATTTGCTCACACATTCCGTGCTACGCGCCAAGCTCGGTTTGCCAACGACCGCCTGTGTTGAGCGCATCAACGCTGAGACTTTGCAGACGATTGCGCGCTCACCACGCCTGGCTGGCGGACCGATGTGGCCAGGCGGCATGGCGATCCACCGCAATGGTGACATCTACGTCGTCTATGGCCGCTACTTGCACCGTCTGGACCGCGCCTGCCAGCCTAAGGCCCAGCTGCGCTTGCCCGTCGATGCGCCCTACAACTCTTTTGTCATCCTCGACAACGGCTTGCTCGTCACCAAGAACCTGTCGGACCAAACGCCGGCTTGCCTGAGCGTGGTCGATGCGGAAACGATGCGAGCAGCCTGCGCCAACACGCTATGCCCCGAGCCGTCCATCGCACGCCTGAGCGCCAGCGGCAACACGGTCTACGTGGTGGGCGTGCGCTCGATTTTTCGCTACCACTGGCGTGATGATCGTGGCGCTCTGGTGTTCGACGCCGACTGGCGCTTTGACTACATCGGCAACAGCGCCCAGAGCTATGGCTGGGATGTGGTGCTCGACGGCGAGAACGCCTGGTTCATGGACAACGGCCGGCACACCTACTTCATCAAGATGATTGGCAACGGTGTCAACCCAACGCCGAACCGCCTGATCCGGGTCTCGTTGCTGGATGCCAACGATCGCCAGTTGCTCGACGTTTGTGGGCTCGCTGGCGGCAGCATCACCAATCCGCCACTGATCGACCTGCAGCGCGGGATTGTGATCGGCTACGACTCGGCAAACCGCCATCTGCAAGCCTGGCGTTATGACAACGACGCCAGCACCCTGACGCCGCTGTGGCACAAGAGCGCCTTCGGCTGCGCCAGCCACATGCTGCTGTACCCGCAGAGCGGGGAACTGGTCGTCAACGATTACCGCCGCGCAGGCGAGGAAGTGGTCGTGCTGTCCATCGAATCCGGCTTTGAGCTCGCCCGCGTGCGCTGCGGTGGACTGAACCAGGGCGTGGTCTTCCCCAGCCCCGGTTGGGGTCGCGACTTTTACTGGTCCTCGATGGACCGGCTGACACGGGTTTTTGTGGCATGAGCCTGCTGCGCGTACACGGTCTTGATCTGTCCTACTTCACCGGCAAGCTGGAGGCCTATCTGCGCGCCAAGGGCCTGCCCTACGAATTGGTGGAGATGGACACGCGCAGTTTCCGGCGCTGCGCGCAAATCACCGGCGTGGCGCAAATGCCCCAGCTCGAATTGCCCGATGGCCAGTGGCTGACTGACAGCACGCCCATCATCGCGCACTTAGAAGGACTGGCACCGGGACCGGCGATCTACCCCGAGGCGCCGGCGCTGTGCTTCATCGCGCACCTGCTCGAAGACTTCGGCGATGAATGGCTTTGGCGCCCGGCAATGCACTACCGCTGGTCGTTTGCGCCCGATGCAAGGCGCGCCAGTGAGCGACTGGCGCGCGGCTTGCTGCGTGACGTGCCCTTGCCGCTGGCATGGCGGCGCTGGCTGATACGCCAGCGCCAGCAGCGCCGCTTTCTGCGCAAGGATGGTGTGGACCGGCAGACCGCGCCCGCGGTCGAACAGGTCTACCTCGACGTGCTCGACGCAATGCAGTCCTGCCTGTCATCGCAGGAATTTCTACTCGGCAAGCGACCGACGCAGGCGGACTTCGGTCTCTTCGGTTCCATGTTCCGCCACTTCGCCAGCGACCCAACACCGGCGCGCATCATGCAGGCGCGTGCGCCAGCCGTGCTGGCTTGGGTGAACCGTCTGTGGCATCTCACACCACAGCAGTTCAGCGGGCAGCCGCTGCCGGCCACACTGCCGGTCGATCTGGCGCCGCTGTTGCGCCTGGTCTGCGAGGACTACCTGCCCTACCTCGACTGCAACGAGCGCGCGCTGGCAGCGGGCGCGCGGCGCCTGTCGTGGCAGAGCAAAGGGGTCACGTTCAACACACCGGTCCACCGCTACCGGCTCTGCTGTCTGCAGCAGTTGCGCCAGCACTACCAGGCCTTGAGCCGCGAGGCGCGCGAGCGGGTTGATGGCTGGCTGCAATCAAGCAGCGTCGATCTCGGCTTCTTCGCGGTCAGTCTGCTGCAGCGCGCAGCGGGAGCACCGCTGCAGGCGACCGAGACGGCATACCGACCATGAACCCGATATTGTCATTGCGGGCCCGACCCGCAATCCAGGGTTCGCATACCCCTGGATCCCGGAGCAGGTCCGGGATGACAACTGGAGATTCCGGAATGACGACGGTTCATGGAGAGGAGCGCAAGCGACGCGGCAATCCATGCCTTCGGTATTCCAGCATCAATGATTCAGCCTTTTGCAAAAATGAAAAAACCTAACCAGGAACACCCATGAAGATCCGCAACATCCTGCTGTCAGCCTGCGTGGCGCTGGGCGTGCTCGCCGTTGCCGCCTATACCTTCAGAGCGCCGCTGGCTGTGGCGCTGGTGAAACGGGTCGCAGCGCAGCATCTGGCCAGCGATCCGCTGGCGGAGTTGCCCGATGGTTTACACGTCGGGCTGTGCGGCGCCGGCTCACCCTTCCCCGATGAAAAGCGATCAGGACCGTGCACGCTGGTGGTGGCGGGCAAGCGCTTGTTCGTGTTCGACGCCGGCGCTGGCAGCGCGCGCAATATCGGCAAGATGGGTTTCAACCATGGCCGCATCGAAGCCATCTTTCTGACGCACTTCCACTCGGACCATATCGACGGCCTCGGCGAGCTGATGCTGCAGCGCTGGGTCTCGGCGTCCAACACCGCGCCGGTCCCGGTCCATGGACCGACCGGGGTTGAGGCGGTGGTTGCGGGTTTCAGACAGGCCTACGCGCAGGACCAGCATTACCGCGTGGCGCACCACGGTGAAGCGGTCATGCCATCAACCGGCAGCGGCGGCAAGGCATTGCCTTTTGTCACAGAAGCAACAGGCCACCTTGTCCTGCTCAAGGACGCCGACCTGGAGATTGCCGCGTTCTCGGTTGACCATGCGCCGGTGCACCCGGCCGTCGGCTATCGCATCACCTACAAGGGCCGCAGCGTGGTGCTGAGCGGCGACACACGCAAATCAGCCACCGTGCAGCGCGAAGCCATGGGCGTTGATCTGCTGGTACACGAAGCGCTGTCCACGCCGCTGATTGCCATGCTGGGCGAAACCGCAGCGCAGGCGCAGCGCACCAACCTCAAGCAACTGTTTTCCGACATCGTCGACTACCACAGCTCGCCGGAACAGGCAGCCGAAACCGCGCGTGATGCCAAGGTTGGCTACCTGCTGCTCAACCATATCGCGCCACCGCTGCCGCCCATCCCTGGCCTGGAGAATGCGTTTCTGGGCGATGCCGGGAAGCTCTATGATGGGCCGATCCGCGTCGGTGCCGACGGCGATTTCGTCAGCCTGCCCACGGGATCAAAACAGGTCAACGTCAGCCGACGTTTTTGAGTCCAGCGAGGTTTATGACCCCACACGCCATCATTCCCATTACGCCCGCCGTCGCGGACGGACCGAGCTTGCATCTGCCGAGCCTGCCCAAGGGCGATTTCTATCGCTTTCACGCCATGGTCAAACCCAGTGGTTCGCAGTGCAATCTGGACTGCACCTACTGCTTTTATCTGCACAAGGAAGACCTGCTGCAGCAGCCCAAGAAGTCGCGCATGAGCGAAGCGCTGCTGGCGCAGCACATCCGCCAGTACATCGAGGCGCATACCGGGCCTGAAGTCGTCTTTTCGTGGCAGGGCGGCGAGCCGACGCTGATGGGGCTGGATTTTTTTGAGCGCGTCATTGCGCTGCAAACGCGCTACAAGAAACCAGGCCAGGCGATTGAAAACGATTTGCAAACCAACGGCATCCTGCTCGACGACGCGTGGTGCCGCTTTCTCAAGCAGAACAAGTTTCTGGTTGGTCTCTCGATTGATGGGCCAGCAGTTCTGCACGACGAATACCGCTACAGCAAGGGTGGCACGCCAAGCTTTGAGCGTGTCATGGCGGCGGTTGCCCTGCTGCACCAATACCAGGTGCCTTTTGGCGCGCTGTGTGTTGTGAACCGCAAGAACGCAAAGCGGCCGACCGATGTCTACCGTTTCCTGCGTGACCAGGTGCGCCCACGCATCATCCAGTTCATCCCCTGCGTCGAGCCCGTGAATTTTCATGCCGTGGCTCCGGGGCATTGGGACAGCGCCAGCCTGCCGCTGCTTGGCAGTGCGCAGGCGGCGCCCGGCAGTGCCGACTCGGTGGTGACCGACTGGTCGGTGGCGGCTGAGGACTGGGGCTATTTTCTCGGCCGCATCTGGGACGAGTGGCTGCGCCGTGACTACGGCAAGGTCTTCGTCGACCAGTTCGAGAACGTCATCTCGCAGATGTTCGGCCACGGCGCGCAAAAATGCGTGAGCAGCCAGATCTGCGGCAAGGCCCTGGCGCTCGAGCACAACGGCGACCTCTATAGCTGCGACCACTTTGTTTACCCCGAATACAAGCTTGGCAATATCCTGCAGACGCATGAGGGCGACTTGGCTTTCTCAGAGCAGCAAAAACAGTTTGCCTTCGCCAAGAGCGACGCACTGCCGCGCTACTGCAAGGCCTGCAGCTACCTCGATCTGTGCTGGGGCGAATGCCCCAAGAGCCGCTTCCTCAAGACACCCGACGGCGAGGCCGGCCTGAACTACTTGTGCACCGGCCTCAAGCAGTTTTATGCCAAGGCCACGTCAGCGCGCGCTGAACTGGCGCGCCGCCTGGGCGCCAGCAGATGACGCGTGCCGGAGCGGATGCGTAGACATCATGAACCCGGCCGTCGTTGCGAGCCCCCTGTTTCGAGTGGCCGAAACTGCATACGGACCATGAACCCCCGGACTCGTCATTGCGGGCTCCAACCCGCAATCCATGCCTTTGGCTGTTCACACAGGCAAGTCCGAAGACATGGATCGCCATGTCGCTGACAGCCGCGTGGCTGTCAGCGATGGCCTGCGGCCTTGCGATGACAAAAGTAGCGTGATGGTGACCCGGGTCATGGAAAGCGAATGGTGAACAAGCACCAAAGAATGAAGGTCAGGTCTGGAGAAATTCCGAGAGCCGCAGGGCAGCGCAACCTGACAGTCACTTGAAGACGGGGAAGACCCGGATTCGACCAACAGCGGGCGCTAACCAGTGACCGCTGTAGGGCATCTCAACTGTGCTGCGTGAGCCGCAACATGGCATGCTGAACGATATAAGTTTGAGATCCTGAACGGCATCAGTAGGTCCAACGCATCGTGACTATTTCATAAGTCGAATTTCCAACCATCGTCCGTCGGCGAAATTTTCGACGACACCTTTTGTCGTCCATTTTGCCTATCCTGAAAGGTCCCCATCTACCTTCCAGGTGACCAGCATGGCCGGTGCTTCAGAGTTCGTCACTTTTCTCAGCGAAGCAAAACAGCTTCACCTTCCGACGCTTCGTTTTGTTCTGCGCTCAATTGTCACCGAAAGCAACTGCGACGAGCATTTCAGCGAAGGCGATCGTCTCCTGCGGCTTGTCCGTCCCACCATGCTGTGGTCAGAGCCGCTACGGACGGAACTTTCTACCAGATCCTCGAATACACGCTGCTTTCCGGTCAAAACAAACCTATGGCGCAATGGCATTAACCGGATCGCTTTCGCCCATCCTTCGCAACAGGCATTCGCCCTCATTACGGATCTCAAAGTGGTCCCAGGCCATGATTACTGCTCCTGTGCATAATCCTTTTCGATGGCAAACCGAAACTGGGGACATGGACCCACTTCCGATGCTTCGTGTGGTGGGTCCGTTCATTGCCGCGACACCAATTGTCGCCACGCCCGCTTAGACTGAGTCACCCAACCAGCGAGAGCCACAATGCCCGATACCGATATCACTTCAGCAGAACTCCTCCCTCTCCTACCCTATTACGTCTACGTGCTGATGGACCCGGACACGATGCAAGTCTTTTATTGCGGCAAGGGAAAGGCCACTCGCGTTCAACAGCATCTGCCCGAGGTTCTCAGGCGCATCGCCAACGGCGAAGAACTGACTTCTGCAAAGCACCTCAAGATTCAGGAAATCTGTGCCCGCCCGCAGGAGCCTCTGGAAATGGTTGTTGGGCGCTTTGAAACCGATGCTGAGGCATTTGCAGTGGAAGCCACGCTTATTAAATGGATCTACAGATTTGCGCAACTGACCAACGCGGTGCATGGCCATGGCTGCAATTTCATCCGCGACAAAGGCGATCTTTCGGAGCGAATTCACCTCGACGTGCAGGCACCACTTCGCTCAAACGATGGCGCCTACACCAAGAACAATCTGGAAAAACTGGACGCGACCGGGGCATTTGGACTTCTGTCAAACATTCGAGACCGCCTGACTTCGGAAGGATTCATGGCCCGTGATTTCAGCGAGAAGTCCGACAGACCCTTTTCACCAGGCACGTCCAATGGCTGGCTGGGCCTGATCGTACGCATCAAGCACGTGGACTTCATGGTGGGGTTTTCGAAGACATGCATGCCTGGCGTCAGCATCGCGAACACACTTTTTAGTCGCAGTGACGAAGCGCAGAGGCAACTGGCCGCCATCCACGCTGCCAAAGGCCCTGCATTTCTGGCCCGAGAGTCCAAAAACATGCTTGTACATGGTGAGGGGCGATACCGTGACTTCTCTCCCAAACCTATGTTCAGCGAGACCACGCTGGACTCGCTGTTTGATCTGTTGCATGAGTTCGACCGCATCGGCAACGGAATGGATGCAGCGGGGCAGCAACAGCGTTGAACCAGGACGCTTTGGTGAACACCACCTCAGTACAACCGGGAGCAATTTCATGACGGCCCAGACATACGATGACCTGCGTTATTCCGGACTCCATTTAGGCCTGGCAGGTGATCCGCTGGCGCCATGGCTCCAATCACGCAGGCACAGAAAGCTCTATCATTTTAAATGGCGGACTTCTGCAAACTGGCGCGGTTATCACGGCTACTGGGAACTGCGTGACGGCAAACTCTATCTTGCGAAATTGTTGGGACGCCTAAGGGTGTTTTCAGAAAATGAATGGGGGGATAGCCAGCAAGATCCGCTTGATGCACTGTTCCCTGGCCATGAGGGTCCGGTGTTTGCAAACTGGTTTTCAGGCGTCATTCGCTGCCCATATGGAAAAATGTTGCGCTACGTGCACTTGGGCCATTTAAGCGTCTTCGAGTTCGACTTGTTTTTTCAGATCAAACAGGGTCGGCAATACAGGATGTGGATGAAAAAAAATGAACCTCCACCAGATGATATAGATGACGATTTTTCTGACATGGATGATGAGGAATGGTTGAAGAAGTGGGCCGCGCGCCCGAAGACCACAGATCAAACTGCCAGCGGATTCAAGGGGTTGGTGGAGTTCGAAAAATTGCTTTGACGACATCGACACAGAAGATTAAGAAAAAATTGAGATCTTTAGTCCACGCATCAACGTCTGAATACCGTAGAAACTGCACTCAATTTGTCGACCAACAAATCAAGCACATATTCCAGAGCGAAGATCCAACGTTCCATCTCAATTAATAGGTTGATTGGTTCGTCTTTGGTTACAGCGTTCTGATCATCTGCCTCATCGATTTCCTCATCTTGAGCCGGTTCTGGTCGCTGCACGCTCGGAATTCAGTAGTCTTCACGCAGACTTATTTCGTGAAGCAATTCTCCATTGATCACTCTATATGGTCTGGTGCGACTTTGATGGATTTGGATAGCGTGGGATCCCGACTTCGACAGTTAATCGCGAAACTCCGCCTTTT